>NZ_BAAARV010000137.1:0-105513 GCF_039532525.1 Dactylosporangium salmoneum | reverse complement strand
GGAACTGTCCTCCGCCCGCGCCTCCGCCGTCGTCCGCATGCTGCACACCGACGCCGCCATCCCCGCCACCCGCCTCCAAGCCGCCGGCTTCGCCGACACCAAACCCCTCTACCCCGCCACCGACCCCCGCGCCGAAACCCTCAACCGCCGCGTCGAAGTCATCGTCCTGTCCAACCTGCCGGCCGACATCCGGGCGCTACTGCCCTCGGCATCCACCAACACCACCAACTGACGAGGGAGGCACATCATGGCCGACGAGAAGAAGACCGAGGAAACGCCCGCCAAGGGCGGCGGCAAGAAGAAGCTCATCATGATCATCGCGATCGCCCTGGTCGCCCTCGGCGGCGGCGGGTTCGGCGGGTACATGATGTTCGCCCCCAAGAAGGCCACCGCCGAGCCGGCCCCCACCCCCGGCGTGGTCGCCGTACTCGACGCGATCACGATCAACCTCGCCGACGGGCACTACCTGAAGCTCAAGATGACCCTGCAGGCCACCACCGAGGCAGCCGAGGCCCCCGACGGCAGCAAGGCCATGGACATCGCCATCGAGCTCTACAGCGGCCGCAAGATGGACGAGCTGATGTCCAACGCCGAGCGCGACCGCACCAAGAAGGAGCTCGTCGAGAAGGTCGTGAAGGCCTACACGGTGGACAAGAAGAAGGAGATCATGGACATCTACTTCACCACCTTCGTCATCCAGTGACGACGCGGGTCCGCGCGCCGCGCTCAGCCGTCGACGGCCGGTAGCAGGCCGATCCTGCCGTGGTAGGTGCGGCCGAGCTGGTCCGTGTCGGAGCCGACCAGCAGTCCGGCCGGGACGGTGACCAGGACGCCGACGCCCACGCCCCGGCTGTGGGTCGGGTTCCAGGGCAGGGCGGCACCGGTGTGCGGGTCCAGGGCGGCGATGCCGGGGCGGGACACCGCGCCCGGCCCGGCGCTCTTGTGGCCGGCCGGGTTGTCCATCCACTGCTGGTGGCCGCCGACGTACACGGCGGCGCCGGTCACCGCGACCGACCACAGCGTGTTGCCCCCGGTGCGGTTCACCCAGGCCGGCGCGTGGTTGCCCCGGCCGTCGAGGTCGAAGCGGGCCACGCTGTCGCACATGCGGGTCGCGCCCGACATGCCGCCGGTGGCCGCGACCGCCAGCCAGGTGCCGTCCGGGGCGAAGTCCACGCCGCGCAGATAGCTGTCGTACAGCGTCTTGCACCGCGCCGCGTAGGCGTCGGTCGACCAGGCGTCCAGCGCCGGTGCGGTACCGCCGGCATCCGCCACCAGCAGCTGCGGCCTGCGCTGCCCGGCGGCGGTGTCGAACGCGCCGACGGCGGCGAGCCTTGCCCCGTCGTTGGTCACGGCGAGCGCCTCGACCTTGACCTTGTCGTGGTTGGCGTTGGCCAGCCGCAGGTCGAACGCCGGGTCGGCGGCCCCGGTGGCGGCGTCCAGCCGGGCCAGACCCGTGCGGTTCGCGCCGCCGATGCTGGTGAAGGTGCCGCCGGCGTACACCCACGAGCCCCCGGCGACGAGCGCCCGGATCTGTCCCTTGCCCGCCTTGGCGTCGAACCCCGGCACCAGCGCCCCGGTGGCCACGTCGAGCTCGGCGAGCCCGGGCCGCGCCGTGCCGTTGACGCGGGCGAACTTCCCCGCCACGTACACGCCGCCGGACGGGCCCGCGGCCAGCGCCGTGACCGGGCCGTCGAGGACCGGGGCGGCGTCGAGGACGCGGCCGGTGCCGAGCTGGAACGCGAACAGGTACCGCCGCCGCAGCCGCGTCTTCCCGCCCGCCTCGGCGACCGTGGTGAAGTCCCCGCCGACCACGACGGTGTCCCCGACGACGGCGATGGCGGTCACCGTCCCGTCGAGCACGTTCGGCGTCCACGCCACCGGCTGGTCGCTGACCACGCCCGGCAGCGACTGCCCGGCGACCGCCGGCCCGGCCACGGCCAGGGCGATGAGCAACACGACGGCGGCGAGCGGCCGATAGATCTTGCGCACGTGGACTCAACGACCCAGCCCGGGCCAGGATGCCGCCGAAGTTCGACATGTCGGATATTGGCGGGTCAGGCGTGCTCGGGGACCACTTCGGCGACGGGCGTGGCGGCGGGGTCGTTCGCGGCGTGCCGCGCGCGGGCGATTCCCCAGCCGACGAGCGCCGCGGCCACGACGGTGAGGGTGAGGCCCGCGGTCGTGACCGCCTCCCGGAACTGCGTCGTCTGGTGCGCGCTCCAGTGCGGTGCGGCGACGTCGCCGGTGAACAGCGCCGCGAGGATGGTGCCGGTCACGGCGATGCCGGCGCCGGAGGTGACCTCGGTGGCCGTGTCGGTGAGCGCCGCGCCGATGGTGGTCCGGCTCTTCGGCAGGCCGCGCAGCACGTTGGTCCCGGCGACGACGCCGACCACGCGCATCCCGGCGGCCACGAGCACGAGCGCGACGGCGACCCACACGTATCCGAACCTGCTCAGCAGCGCGTAGACGGCGAGCCCGAGCACGACCGTCGCGGCGCTGAGCCAGGCGGCCCGTTCGAGGCCGACCCGGCGCACGAACGGGTTGACGAAGGCGCCGCCCGCGACGAGGACGACGACCTGCGGCAGCATCCCGATCGCGGCGAGCGCGGGGGTCCACCCCCAGTCCAGCTGCAACTGCAGGGTCACCAGGTAGCCGAGGCCGGCGGTCGCCAGCCCGGCCGCGGCCTTGAACGCCAGGCCGCTCGACACCAGCGGGTGGGCCACGAGCCTCGGGTCGAGGAGCGGGTGACGCGCCGAACGCTCGCGGAGCAGGAACAGCACCGCGCCCGCGGCGGCCGCCGCCGTGACCGCCCACGGGCCCCACGACCCGGCGCCCTGATCGACGAAGAGCGTCGGCGCGACGAGCGCGAGCACGATCGTCGCCGTGCCCAGCGCCGCGCCGGGCAGGTCGAGCGGGTCGCGGTGCAGTTCGTCCGCGGCGTCCGCGGCGATGCCGCCCCGCACCCCGGCGATCGCGAGCGCGGCGATCGGCACGTTCACCAGGAGCAGGACCTGCCACGGGGCGATCGCGAGCACGAAACCGCCCACGGTCGGGCCGATCGCGAGCCCGACCAGGCCCACGGTCGAGATCAGCGTCATCGCGCGGACGCGCAGGCCGTCCTCGTCGAAGAGCCGGAAGGCCAGCGCCATCGAGCCGGGGGTCGTCATCGCGGCCGCGACCCCCATCGCCACCCGGACGGCGATGAGCTGCTCCGCGGTGACGACGAACGCGGTCGCCAGGCTCGCCACGCCGAGCAGGACCAGCCCGATGAGCATGATCCGCCGCCGGCCGAACCGGTCGGCCACGGCGCCGAACGCCAGCATCAGCCCGCCGAAGACGACCGCGTACGCGCCCGTCACCCACTGCAGCGCGGTCGTGGAGGCGTGCAGTTCGCGGCCGATCGTGGGCAGCGCGACGTTCAGGATCGAGTTGTCCAGCATCTCGAACAGGAAGACCGCGGACAGCCCCGCCAGGGCCACCCACGCCTCCCGCAGCGACCGGGGAGCAGCGGGACCGTGGTCGAATGGGGGCGGCGTGGAGGAGGACATGCCACTACGTTAAGTGACTAAGTTTAGTTACACAAGAGAGTGAGGGATGCGTTGCCCAGGACCGGAGAGCGGGGCGGCCCGCAGACGCGCGCGAGGATCGCGGAGGTCGCGGCCCGGCTGTTCCTCGAGCGCGGGTTCGACGCGGTCACGGTGACCGAGGTCGCACGGCAGGCCGGGGTCTCGAGCGTGACGGTCTTCAACCATTTCCCGCGCAAGGAGGACCTCTTCCTGGACCGCGCGGTCGACGCCGCCGAGCTCCTGCGCGCCGCGGTGCGCGACCGCTCCGCGGGCGTCGACGTGCTGGCGTCCCTGCGCGAGACGACCCTCCGCCTCGTCGACGCCGGCCACCCGCTGTCCGGGGTCAACGACAGGTCCACGCCGTTCTTCCGGACCGTCGCGGCGTCACCTGCGCTGCTCGCGCGCGCCAGGGAGATCGCCGCCGACCTGCAGCGGACCCTCGCCGAGGAACTCGGGCGCGACCCGGCCTTCGAGGGCGACGCGACGCTGCTCGCCGCCTTCTTCATCGCCGGCTACGGCACCGTGCTGGCGGAGACCGCGCGTCGCCTCATCGCCGGAGAGGAGGCCGGCGCGCTGCTCGACGACCACCGGGCGCGCTTCGAGCGGCTGTTCGCCGCCCTCCGCAACGGCGTGCTGGTGCTATGAACGCTCACGGTGTTGGATGACACGCCGCTCAGCCTCCGGGCTGGGCGGCGTGCGTCGTCTCAGGCCGCGGCGATGGCAGAACCCGTGCGTGTGCGGCGGCTGCCCGACCAGCAACGTCAGCAGCTGCTGCGGGTAACCAGACGAGGGACCAACTCAGCGATCTGGTTGCGGCGGCAATGTCCTGGCCTCGACCGGCGGGAACAGCGTGCCGGCGATCGCGCGGCCAGGCCGATGAGGACTCGGTCCGGCAGATCATCCACCGGTTCAACGAGACGTGGCGTTCATCGTCGCGAAGGCCAACACCAGACCCGAAGCCCTCGGCCAGCCGTTCACCCGGTGGAGCCCCGACTACCTCGTTCCGAGGCCGCTACAGCGTCAACGACGACACCCTCTGGGGCATCGTCCACTTGTGCCAGGTCACTGGCTTTCTGGGCGGTCGGTCGGCCATACCGCTGCTAGGCCGTGGTCGGTGGCGTAGAGCAGGTATGGCCGCAACTCAGGGGCGTATTCCAGGTCGCGGCGCAGCGCATACAGATCAGCTGACCTCGCCGCCAGGAACGGCTGGGCGGCGAGCAGGCCCCTGAGATCCCCGAACCGCCAATCCACACCCAGCAGCTTCCTCGCCCGTACCAGCAGCTGAACTCTATCGACCGGAATCTTGTCCACATAGACGTCGGCGGTTGGCGGCAGGTCTGGCTCCGGGTCGGCTGGCAGAGCGAAACCGGAACGCAGCCACACCTCGAACACGGGGGCAGCAACATCGAGGTCGACTTCGCCGAGACCGCCCAGGTCGGCCCAAAACACCGGGCCGCCGCCGTCGTCGCACCTGAGGAAGAATCCCCGATCGCCTTCTTGGCCGATCATGAGGTAGCCCGTGAGCCACTCGCCGATTCCGTAGGTCGTGTTGCGCTCCAGCAGGGATTCCAGGCAGTACATGACCACTCCATCGGCGACGACGTCGTCGGTGACCGACGCCAACCACCGCTGGTAGGCGGCATCCGTCCGGGAAATGAGCTGCTCGACCATCTCCACCGCCGGCTCCTACCTGTCGCCACCAGGCGCGGGCACGCCTGCACCAGCTGGCCCCGACCCGACACCCCGGAAGCCAACACCGTAGCCCGACCCGCACCGCAGGGATCATCATCAAGACCCAGCCCCCGTCCACTGCATGAGGGGCCGAGACCACACGCCGTCCAGCCCGGAGGCCGAGCGGCGTGCCATCCAACACCGTGAACGTTTGCGGTCAGAGCACCAGCCGGGTAGCCGCCCGGCCCCGCCCTTCACCGCAGGGCGGCGATGCCGGCGAGGATGAGGTCGATGCCGGCGAGGAACTGCGCGCGGTCGTCGTGGTCGCGCAGCTGGCCGGCGATGCCGCGGATGAAGGGGTACTGGTCCGGGTCGAGCCTCGACCACAGGGCCGACTCGGCGCCGAGGACGTCGGCCCGGCTCGTGCCCGGCTCCTGCGCGCGGGCGTTCGCGGCGTTCTGCCCGCCGACGCCGAGGATGTAGTTCAGCAGCGCGGACGCCGAGTCGAACTGGGCGGCGCCGGGGACGCCGAGCGCCTGGACCTGCCGTCCGATGCGCTCGAAGATCTGCAGCGTCGCCGACTGGGACGCGAGCCGGGACAGCTGCGCCCCGATCCAGGGGTGCGCGTCGATCGCGTCGAACACGCCGAGCGCGACCGTGCGGATCGCGTCCTGCGGCGTCTCGCCGGAGGCGTCGGCGGCCAGTACGTCGGCGAGCACGGCGTCGGTGGCGGCGACGAGCAGCTCGCTCTTGTTCGCCACGTGCCAGTAGATCGCGCCGGGGCCGGTCTTCAACCGCCCGGCGAGCGCCCGGAAGCTCAGCCCGCTCTCGCCGTCGCCGTCGAGCAGCTCGACGGCGGCCGACCCTGGGCGGGCTGGTCCTGCAGGTCCTGCCCTGGCAGGCGCTGCTGGTGCTCAACGTGCCCGTCGCCGTGCTCGCCGGCGCGTGCATCCGCTTCGGCATCCCGGCCGACGACCCGGCGCACCGCAACCGGTCGCCGCTCGACCTGCCCGGCGCCCTGCTCGGCACGGCCACGATCATGCTCGCCCTGTGGACGGCCACCCTGGCCGTCGAGGACGGCTGGAGCCGGGCCACGCCGTGGCTGGCCGGAGCCGGGGCCCTGGCCTGCGCCGCCGGCTTCGTCGTGCGCGAGCGGCGCGCGGCCCACCCGATGTTCGACTTCGCGCTGCTCAAGCGCGCGCAGGTCTCGGCCAGCCTCGCCTACCAGGCCGCGCTCGGCCTCGGCCTGGCCGCGCTCTCGTACAGCGTGTCGCTGCAGCTGCAGCTCGTCTGGGGCTGGTCGCCGGCCGAGGCCGCGCTCGGCAACCTCCCGCAGGTCGTCACCATGCTCGCGGTCGGCCCGTTCGTGGAGAAGTTCGTGGAGCGCTTCGGCACCGGCCGCGCCGGCCCCATCGGCGCGGCGGCGGTCATCGCGGGCCTGGTCCTCTACGCCATCCTCGGCCGCTACCACTACGTGTGGATCGCCGTCGCGCTCGCCCTCGCCGCCGCCGGCATGCGCGTCGTCATGATCATCGCGTCGATCACCGTCATGCGCGGCCTCCCGCAGGACCAGACCTCCACCGGCGCCGCCCTGATCGACACCAGCCAGGAGGTCGCCACCAGCATCGGCATGGCCGTCGTCGGCACCATCGTCGCCGCCGCGCTCACCGGCTCGCTGTCGACGGTCGGCGCCAGCGCGGCCGGCGCCCGCACCTTCGAGAACGCCGTCACCGTCGCGACCCTGGCCCTCACCGCCGTCTGCACCGCGCTCGTCGCGTGGGCCGCCCGCCGCAGCGCCAAGGCGCCCGGCGAGCCGGCTGTGGCGACCGGATAGCCGCGCCGGTCAGCGCCCCGCGAGGAACGCCTCGGCGAGCCGTTGCGGGGCCCGCGCCAGCCAGCCGTCCTCGAGCGCCTCTTCGAGATCCCGCAGGTGTACGTCCGGCAGCGCGACGAGCACCGCGGAGTACCCGTCGAAATGCGGAATCGTGAAGAAGCCCGGCCGCCCGGCGGCGAGCACCGCCTCCTTCTCCCCCAGGTCCGCGACCCGGATCGCGACGATCGGCCCGACCGGCGGGGTGGCGTCACCGAAGCGCTTCAGGTCGGCCTTGCTGAACGGCCGCTCCCACGCGAACCCCTTGCCCGCCACCGACCAGCTGCGGCGCCCGTCGCGCTCGTCCTCGGCCACCTCGGGCAGCCGAAGGACCAGCGCCGACACCTGCTCCAGGGTCACCATCCCCGAACCGTACGACGCCCGGCCCACGCCGCGCACCCCGAACCGCGCGAAGCCCGCGCGGTGTCACGCGACCCGGAACCGGCCGACCACGGCCTGCAGCTCGGTCGCGAGGCGGGACAGCTCGGCGGCGGTCGCGTCGGCCTCGGCCAGGGCGGCGGTCGTGCGCTGGGTCGCCTGGGCCACGCCGCCGATGTTGGTCGCGATGTTGGAGCTGCCGTTCGAGGCGTCGCCGACGCTGCGGCTCATCTCGCTCGTCGTCGCGGTCTGCTCCTCCACCGCGCTGGCAATGGTGACCTGATAGTCGTTGATCCGGGCGATGATCCGGCTGATCTCGCCGATGGCCTCGACCGCGTTGCCGGTGTCGGCCTGGATGGCCTGGACCCGCTTGCTGATCTCGTCGGTCGCCCGCGCCGTCTCCTGGGCCAGGTCCTTGACCTCGCCGGCGACCACGGCGAAGCCTTTGCCCGCGTCGCCGGCCCGGGCCGCCTCGATGGTGGCGTTGAGCGCGAGGAGATTGGTCTGCTCGGCGATCGCGGTGATCACCTTGACCACGTTGCCGATCTCGGCGCTGGAGTCGCCGAGCTTCGACACGATCTGGTTGGTGGTCTCGGCGACCCCGACCGCCTCGGCCGCGACCCGCGCGGCGTCGTTCGCGTTCTGGCTGATCTCGCGGATCGACGCGCCCATTTGCTGGGAGCCGGCGGCGACCGTGGCGACGTTGGAGGACACCTCGTCGGCGGCCCCGGCGACCACGCCCGCCTGGACGGCGGCCTCCTCGGCGCTGGCCGCGATCCGTGCGGTGGCGCCGGTGAGCCGGCCGCTGGAGTCGCCGAGCGTGGCGGAGCCGGTGGCGAGGCGGCCCACGGTGTCGCGCAGGCCGTCGCGGGCCCGGTTGACGGCGAGGGCCATGGCGCCGATCTCGTCGTGCGAGTACACCTCGGCGGGCCTGGTCAGATCGCCGTCGGCCACCGCGTCCAACGCCGCGCCGACGGCCCGGACCTGCCGCTTGATGCGCGACGCGACGGAGAAGGCGAGCGCGAGGGCCAGCACCAGGCCGGCGGCGAGCGACACGACGACCACGACGCGGGAGCGGCCGTAGGCGGCGTCGGCGTCCGCGGCCATCTGGTCCGCGGAGGAGACCTCGGCCGCCTGCAGCTGGTCGGCGGCGCCGTTCATCCGCGCCTCGATGTCGCCGAACGCCGTCCGCCGGTCGGTCGGCACGGTGAAGCCGGCCGGCGGGGTCTTGCGGAACACGATGACGTCGCGCAGGGTGCGGTAGTCCTGCTCCGCGGCGGCGAACGCCTCCAGCGGGTCCACGCGGGCCGGTGAGCCGGCCGCCGCCTGCTTGTAGGCGGCCACCGTGGCGTCGAGCTGGCTGTCCGACTGGGCGACGAGGTCCGCACCGGCGGACTTGCCGGCGTCGTCAGTGGCGTTCTGGTAGACGAGGATGGCGCGGTAGCCGCTGGCGATCCCGGCCCGGATGTCGGAGACGTAGGCCATGGTCCGCACGTGCTGAGCCTTCATGCGGGACAGGTCGCTGTTGAGCTGGCCCATGCGCACCAGCCCGAGCACGCCGACCCCGACGGCCACGGCGACCACCGCCAGCACCGAGACCACGATCTTGGTCGCGATACCGAGGTTCGCGAACCACCCGCCGTTGCGTTCGTCAGCCATGTCGCCCACTGCTCCCTCTGCCGCCCGCATCGGGGGGCATGAGCCGAATCGGCACGGACGCGCCGTACCTGAGGATTGGCGCGGCGACGAGTCAGGCCTCAGGACGCGCTCAGCCGATCCTGCGGACGAGGACCAACCGGGGCCGCGTCAGCAAGGCGGTGGCCGCCACGGCGAGCACGGGCGCGACGAGCACGGTGATGGTCAGGGGCAGCCAGGGCACGTGCCACTCCAGGTCGCTGCGCAACGCCACCATCCCGGCCGCGGGTGCGATGCCGCCGGCCACGCCGAGCAGCGTACCGATCCCGACGAGCAGCCCGGCCTGGGCCGCCGCGATCCGCCGCCGCATGCGCGGATCGGCGCCCACCGCGGCCAGCGTGGACAGGTCGTCGCGCATCTCTGAGGTGGCCAGCCCGACCGCAACCGCGCCGGCGGCCAGCGTGACGATGCCACTCACCACCGCCAGCACGAGGAACATCGCGCCGTAGTCGCGGCCGTTCACGCTCCGTTTCGTGCCGACCGTGATCTGCGCGGGGTCGGTGACGGACGGGTCCGTCTCCACCTGGGCGGCCAGCACGCGGGAGTTCGCGGCGGCGAGCTCGGCCTCCGTCGGGGCGCGCGTGGTGTCGATGATGACGCCACCGGGGCCGGTCTTCAGGCCGAGCCGGCTCGCGGTCTGCTCGGACACGACGGCACCGGGCAGGTCGGTGTAGTAGTCCGGAGCGGGCACCAGGATCGCCGGCAGCCGCGTACCGTCGCCGATCGCGAGCATTCCATCGGTCGTCAGCGACGGGTAGAACACGACTGCGCCGCCGTCGCGCAGCGCCGCCAAGGCCGCCGGGGTCGCTGCCGCGCCGGTGATTGCCCGGATCAGCTCCGCGCCGCCGGCTGCGACCGTCTGGGACGGGAACGCCGGCACACCGGTATTGCCATAGTCCGCCGGCCGCCCGGGCGCCATGTGTGCGCGATCGGCGAGGACCGTGAGGGACACGCTGTCCCGGGTGGGTAGCGCCCGCTCGATCTCGCGGAGCCGCTCGGGTGTCAGGTGGGCGGCGACCTGTGTGGACAGCAGGATCTGGCCGCTGCGCGCGTTGGGCTGCAGCGCCATGCTCTGATTGCTGTCCGCGGCGTTGTAGAGCATCAGCGCCACGCTGCCGGCGACCGCCGTGCACACGGCGGCGGCCGAGGCGGCCGTGCGGAGCCGGTGCCGGGCGGCGTGCCGCGCCGCCAGCCGGATGGCCGGCGGGAACCGCCTCGCGAGCCGACCGGCGCCGGCGACCAGGACGGGAGCGAAGGCGGTGACGCCGAGCAGGATCGCCATCGTGCCGGCGGTTACCGTGACGATGCTGCCGGACGAGCCGGCCGCGTGCACCGCGGCGGCCGCGCCGCCCGCGGCGAACAGCGTGCCGCCGAGCACCCAGCGCAGGTTGCTCGCCCGCGGCACGGCTTCCCGGCCGGTGAGGGCGGCCCGCAGGGCCTGCCGGGACGCGGCGCGCGCCGGTCCGAGTGCGGCGAGGAGTCCGACGGCGACGGCGAACAGCGCGATCCCGGCCAGCCATGGCACCGGTACGGCGCCCGCGGTGCGCGGATGGTTGGCGATCCGTTCGACGGCGTCGCGGTTGAGCCAGTACGTCAGCGCGCCGCACGCGACACCGCAGATTCCGGCGAACGCGCCGAGGACCAGCCCGTTGGCGAGCACCAACCGGGCGATCTGGGAGCGCCGGGCGCCGATCGCGCTCATCATGGCCAGCTCGCGGCGCTGCCGGCGGGCGCCGATCGCGAATGCCGCACCGGCGAGCAGGGCCACCTGCGTGCCGGCGAACCCGACCACGAGGACGAAGGCCGCGGTACGCGTCGCCAATTCGGCGGCGCTCGGCCGGACGTCGCCCCGGTACATGCTGCTGAACGACGAGAGACACGTCCGCCCGCCTTCGCCGGCGCTCTGGCAGGACATGTGCTGGGAGGGATCCGGTGGTGTCCAGCCCGCGGCGCCCGGTGGAAGCTGTACCAGCACGTGCGGGATGTCTCCGGAGAGCCGCTGGCCGGCCGGGCTGATCACCAGTGGGATGCTCAGCTCGCGGGCGGCGTCGATGACACCCACGACGGAACGCTCCACGGGCGGAAGACCGACGGCGAGCCGGTCACCGACGCGGATCCCGAGCGCCGTGGCCAGCCTCGCCGAGACGGCCACCTCGCCGGTGCCGCGCGGCGCGCGGCCGTCGCGGATGACGAACATGCCCCGGGTCAGTGGCGCGTCCACGTCGACCGCCGCGTAGTCACGCAGGCTGTAGGTGTCGCCCGCGCGCACCACCGTGCGGCCGTAGGTGACCGGGACGGTCTGGCTGCCGTCGGGCAGGGTCGCGAGTACCGTGTCCGCGCCCTCCCCGGTGATCTCGTAGTCGGCGCTGCCCAGCCGCCAGCTCGCCTCGGCGTCCGCCGACGTGTAGGTGGCCGAGTAGGACAGGGCGATCACGGTGCCGGCGTACACCGGCAATCCCAGCATCAGCACGATGAGTGCGGTACGGACCTTGCTCCGCCGTGCCGACCGGCGGGCGATCCGTACCGCCACCCGCCACGAGTGGGTCGCTTCGCGAATGCTCACGGGCTCAGCAGCTCCTCTGCGCGGTCCCGGCCGCCGGTGCTGTCGACCAGCACCCCGTCGCGCAGGAACACGATCCGGTCGGCCCAGCTCGCGAAGCGCGCCTCGTGGGTGACCAGCACCCCCGCCGCGCCCGCGTCCACCCGGGCGCGGATCAGATCGAGGACCGCTTGCCCGGTGGCGGAATCGAGCGCTCCGGTCGGTTCGTCGGCGAGCAGCAGCCGGCGCTGTCCGATGAGCGCCCGGGCCACCGCGACCCGCTGCTGCTGACCGCCGGAGAGCTGGTCGGGAAACCGGTCGGCCTCGCCGCCGAGCCCCACCTCGTCCAGCGCGGCGACCGCCTCGGCGCGCGCCGACCGGGCGGATACGCCGGCCAGTTCTCTGGGCAGGGACACGTTCTCGGCGGCGGTCAGCCCGGAGACAAGGTTGAAGTCCTGGAAGACGTAGCCGATCCGGTCCCGCCGCAGCCGGGCCAGCGCCGCCGGCGAGAGCGCCTCCAGCGCGGTGCCTTCGACCCGCACCTGGCCCGAGGTCGCAGTGTCCAGGCCGCCGCCGATCGCCAGCAGCGTGGACTTGCCGGAGCCGGACGGACCCATCACCGCGACCAGCTCGCCGGCGGCGACCTCCAGGGTCAGGTCGTGCAGTGCGCGCACGACCGTCTCGCCGGACCGGTAGACCCGGCTCACGTCGGTGAAGCGCAACACCGGCTGCGCGCTCACCGCTCGCTCCGCTGCGCCGCGCGCCGCGCCGCCGGGCGGGCCGTTGACCGGACCGCCCGGGCGGGAGCGGCGAGCCGGCCGCCTCGGCGCAGTACCGTCGCCTCCACGTGATCGAGCCAGCGCACCTCGCCCTCCAGCGCGAAGACCACGCTGTCCAGCAGCAGCACCCCGGCCACGTCGTCGACGGCCTCGGCGTCGCGTCGCAGGCTGGTGTAGTCGCGCATCGTCCGGAGCGACTCCGTGCGCTGCCGCTGCACCACCGCGGCGACGTCGACCCCGGGCGTGATCGCCGCCATCAGCAGCTTGAGGGCCAGCTCGTTGCGGGGCCGGTCGGCATCCGTCACCGGCGTGCTGAACCAACCGTCCAGCGCCGACCGGCCGGCCTCGGTGATCGAGTACATCGCACGCCCGTCGGCGTTCGTGCCTTCGGCGGCGACCAGACCATCCCGCTCCAGCCGCTCCAGCGTCGTGTACACCTGCCCGACGTTGACCGCCCACGTGCCCCCGGTCCGCTCCTCGAACTCGGTGCGCAGCTGGTAGCCGTACTTGGGCCCGTCGGCGAACAACGCCAGCAGGCCAAACCTCACGCTCATCCGACCGACCTTACCGAGTAAGTAGTTACCGGGTAAGTAGTATGTGGGCGCGCGCCGCCCCCGTCAACCGGTCGCGGTGCGCGCCTCCGCGAGCACCGGACCGGGCCGCCGCAGGCGGGTGGCCGTCGCGGCGCCGGCGGCGACCAGCGCGGTCAGGGCGGCCGCGGCCACGAGCGTGCGGGTGTCCGGGTGCAGCAGCGGCTGGCCCCGGCGGGCCTGCCAGACCAGCAGGGCGACGAGGCCCGCGTACCCCAGCGCGCCCAGGACGACCAGTCGCACCCGCACGGCCTGGTCGGCCAGGCGCGGGAAGCGGCGGGCAAGCAGCGTCAGCAGCCAGGCCAGCAGCGGCAGGGCCTGCAGCGCGTGGATGCCGACGAAGTGCGCGATGCGCAGGTCCCCGCCGGTGGCGGCCCAGCCGGTCACCGGCATCGACGGGCCGTCGTCCGGGGCGCCGACCGCGTGCGCGCCGCTGACCGTGAGCACGCCGCCAGCGTCGGCGAGGCGCTGCTGCGCGGCCGTCGGCTGGGCCATCATGACGCCCACGAGCATGCCGCCGAGCGAGACGAACATCCCCAGGCGCATCGCCCACAGCGTGGGCCGGTCCGCGAGCCGCTGGACGGAGACGACCACGGCGAGGAGAAAGGTGGACAGCCAGATCACCATCGCGAGGGCACCCATGACGTTGTAGACCTCGGTGTCGTACGGCGTCGCGACGTTGAAGTGGCTGGCCCGGCCGCGCGCAGCCTGCGAGACGATCGCGCCCACCTCGGCCACCGTCGCGAGCGCCGCCACGGTGGCGCTCCACCAGGCGATCCAGCGGCCTCGTCGCACCAGCCGCAGCATCCAGGCGAGCGTGGCGCCGTAGAGCGCGAACGACACCGCGAACTTGAGCGGCTTGAGCCACACCGGGGCCCCGTTGACGGTGCGGTGGTCGACCACCAGGCCGGCGAGCGCGACGACGGCGAGCCCCGCCATGAGCCAGGTGAGCCAGATGAGCGGCCGGTGCGGCCGCCCGGCGGTCGATGTCTGCGTCATGGCTCAACGCTCGCAACGCGGCCGCCGGAAATCGACACCGCCCGCCATACAGTCGCGGGTAGGGCTGTCCCTACCCCGCGATGGTCCGGCGCAGCTCGCGCTTGAGCACCTTGTGGCTCGGGCCCAGCGGGAGGGCCTCGACGAAACGGACCAGCCGCGGGTACTTGTGCCGGCCCAGCCGCTCCTTCGACCACTCGATCAGCTCGTCGGCGGTGAGGCCGGCGGCCGCGTCGGGCACCACCACGGCGCAGATCTCCTCGCCGTGCACCGGGTCCGCCACGCCGATGACCGCGACCTGGACCACGCCGGGGTGGCGGGCCAGGGCCTCCTCGACCTCGCGCGGGTACACGTTGAACCCGCCGCGGATCACGATGTCCTTCTTGCGGTCCACGATGGTGATGAACCCGTCGGCGTCCTTGGTGCCCAGATCGCCGGAGCGGAACCAGCCGTCCACAATGGCCTGCGCGGTGTCCTCGGGCCGGTTGAGGTACCCGGCGAAGACGTTGTGGCCGCGGATGACGATCTCGCCCAGCTCGCCGGCCGGGAGCAGCTCGATGCGCTCGTCGATCTCCGGGCGGGCGATCTCGACCTCGACGCCCCACACCGGGTGCCCGATGGTGCCGGCCCGCGTGCCGAAGTGCGGCTGGTTCGTGGTCGCGGTCGGCGACGTCTCCGACAGGCCGTACCCCTCGAAGATGGACGTCGAGAAGGCCGCGTTGAACTTCTCCAGCACCGCCAGCGGCAGCGCGGCCCCGCCGGAGACGCACAACCGCAGGCGGGGCAGCTCGGGCCGGCCCTCGGCGGCGGCGACCAGCGCGACGTACATGGTCGGCACCCCGTGGAACACGGTCACCTTCTCGCGGACCATGAGGTCCAGGGCGGCCTCGCCGGTGAACCGGGCGAGCATGACCAGGGTGGCGCCGAGGCGGAAGGTGCCGTTCATGCCGACGGTCTGGCCGAAGGTGTGGAACAGCGGCAGGCAGCCGAGCACGACGTCGTCGGGGCGCGCGTCGTTGGCGTCGAACACGTTCACCATCGTGTTCATCACCAGGTTGAGGTGGGTGAGCACGGCCCCCTTGGGCTCGCCGGTGGTGCCGCTGGTGTAGAGGACCACGGCGGGGTCCTCCGGCGCGCGGGACTCGTAGGACCGCAGCGGCTCGGCGCTGAGCAGGTCGGCGGGGGCGACGACCGGGATGCCGGCCGCCTCGGCCGCGACCGAACCCATCGCCGCCTGGCTCGGGTGGCAGACCAGCAGGCTGGCGCCGCTGTCCTTGAGCGTGTAGGCCGCCTCGTCGGCGGTCAGCAACAGGTGGACGGGGACGACGACGGCGCCCAGGGCGAGCGCCCCGAAGTACACCCGGGGGAAGTCGACGACGTTGGGGATCTGCAGCGCCACCCGGTCGCCGGGGCGCACGCCCCGCTCGCGGAGGGCGGATGCGCAGGTGAGGGCCTGGCGCCAGAGGTCGGCGTAGGTGACCCGCTGCTCGCCGTCGACGACGGCCACCTTGTGCGGGTACCGCCGCGCCGACTCGGCCAGGATCGCGGCGAGGGACAGGGTCGCGCTCATGGCCTCCAAACTAACGCTGGAAGTTTTTGCGCGCTACCTTCAATTTGCACGGCCACTGCACTAACCCCGGCCGCCGGGCGCTCACATCGCGGCGACGTCGCGGACGCCCGTCACGCGCTCGATGTGCATGCGGCACAGCAGGTTGCCCGGGCCGCTGTTGACCTCGCCGTACCGCTCGGCCTGGCCGGCCGGCACGTATCGGGCGGCGATCCGGGTCGCCCAGTCCTGCAGGTCGGGCGGGTCGCTGGAGACACCGACGTCACCCCGGATGGCCACGAAGTGGTACGGGAACGCCGGCACGTCGACGGTCAGCGCCGCCTTCGGGTTCGCCCGCAGGTGACGGCCCTTCACCGAGTCGCGCCCGGTGCTGAAGACGAGGTCGTGCCCGTCGACCACGAACCAGATCGGCGCGGCGTGCGGGTCGCCGTCGGGCGCGGCGGTGGCGAGCGTGCCGGTGCGGGTCCCGTCGGCAAGGAAGGCGAGCGCCTCGGTCTCGGTCATAGCGGTCATATGTGCAGTCTGGCTCGGGCCCGCCCGGACGGCGGAGGACCCGCGGGATGATGCCGGGCCGCTACGATGGAATCGATGGCCGACGACCCGTTCAGCGCACCGTCGCCGTGGGCCAGGCCGCCCTCGGTCCCGCCGTCCCCCTGGGCAGCGCTCCCTCCCGCACCAGAACCGGAACCCGAGCCGGAAGCTGAACCGGCCCCTGAACCGGAGCGCATTCCGCACCGGTCCCGGGTGCGGGCGATGGTGGCGGGCGGTCTCGTCACCCTCCTGGTCGCCGCCGTGATCGCCGGCCTCAAGCTGCGCGGCGGGGAGGACCGGCCCGCCGACGACGGGGGCGTCCAGCGGGCGGTGGCCGCCGTGGCCGCCGCGCCCGGCGTCCACGCGCGGCTCACCTTCGGCGACAAGAGCGGCCTCACCGTGACGGCCGAGCTCACCGTCGCCGCCGACGGGTCCGGCGCCGGCACCGTCACCGATCCCGGCGGCGGGGCGGCCGAGGTGCGCACCGACGGCCGGCGCACCGTGGTCCGGGCCGACGCCGCCTGGTGGACCCGCCGCGCGCCGGGCCAGGTCTCGGCCCTGGCCGGCCAGTGGGTCGCGCCGAAGGACGGCACGGTCCTGCCCATCGACGTGAGCCGGGCCCTGACGCCGAAGAACCTGGCGGAGTCGATCCGGTTCGCCGCGGCCGGCCACCCCACCGTGGCCGCCGGGGCGCCGTGGCACGGCCGGCCGGTCACCCTGGTCGACAACGGCGACTGGTCCGTCGCCGTCACCCGGGACGCCAACCCGTCCGTGGTCTGGTTCGGCGGCCACCTCACCGGCTTCGGACCGCTGCAGCGGGCGGCGTGGTCCGCGGGCGACGGGCGGCCCGCGTTCGTCCCGGCCCGCGCGCCGGCGGCCCAGCCGCCGCAGGTCACCGTCGCCCTCACCACCCCGGACGAGGCCGAGCTCGACCGGGTGCGCCGCGCGGCCGCCGAGGCGCTGCCGCAGACCGTCTCCCAGACGGCCGCGAAGGTGCCTGTGCCGCGGTTCGCCGTGCAGGCCAATCCGGAGGACTGCGCCGCGGCCCGCTGCCAATGGTCCGTCACCGTCATCAACACCGGGACCGCCGCCGGCGACGCCACCGTCATCGCGAGCGCGGTGCCCGGCGAGCCGGCCCAGGCCGTGCACCTCGGCACGCTGCAGCCGAACGCGAAGGCGACCACGCCGGCGATGACCTTCGCCAACCCCGGGGCGCCCGGCGCGATCCGATACTCCGCGCAGGTGTACAGCCCGGTGCTCGACGGTCCGGACCCCGCCGCCCGCCGGCACCTGCAGACGCTCGGCATCGACCCGTCGCAGTCGCCGGCCATCAACCAGCTCGACCCGTCGGTGCAGGCCGTGCTGCTCGGCGCGGCCGATCTCATGACCCGCGGCCGGACCGTCGTCAGCCAGGCCGAGCAGCGGTCGGTGCTCCAGGCCCTCGAGGCCGCGGTCGCCGAGGAGATGCTGCCGGAGCTGCGCACGATCGTCGCGTCGGGGCGGCTCGACAACCCCGGGGACCTCGCCGGGCAGCTGACCCGGGCCGCCGCCGCGCCCGCCGGCGATCCCGTGCAGGGACGACTCGACCGGCTCAGCGTGCGGCGGCAGACCGAGTTCGCGGCCCGCCTGCTCGCCACGGACCCTGGCGCGCGCGTGCGCCTGCCCGGGCCCGACGGCGGCGATGCGGTCACGGACGTTTCCGGGCACAGGACGTACCGGATCAGCTCCATCACCGGCGAACGCGCCCTCCCCGACCTCGCCCGGCCCGCGGCCCCGGCCGGAACGCAGAAGGTCGCCGTCCTCGTGGTCGAGCCGATGGCCATCGACCACGACCTGGAGCGGGCCGACCTCGTCGCGTACCTCGCCGAGCCCGCCCGCCGCCGGCAACTCGCCGACAGCCTGTGCCGCGGCGGCTCCCCCGCCGCCGACGAGCTGGTCATCGCCAATGGCGCCGGCGAGTACCGCTGGGCCAGGGAACGGTTCCGCGAGCTCGCCGACGCCTGCCCCTGACGGCGCTCAGCCGGCGATGGGCATCCCAATGATCGGTGAATTTCGATACATTGCCGGTTGGCCCATACTGCAGGAGGTGGCGATGTTCGCCGTCAAGATCCTGGTTGCCGTCGTGGCCGCGGGCGCGGTGGTGCTCAGCGGCGCAGCGGCCGAGGCGTCGCCCGGCGTCGCCGCATTCACGGGGGTCGCCGGCACCGCGTGGTGGCGCGATGAGGCCACCGGCCGCCCGGCGGTCGGCCTCGACGACACGGTCCAGGGCACGGTCGCGGCCGCGCTCACCCGGGCGGTGACCCGCGCCGGCGGGACCGTGCGCCGCGACCCGGGCGTGCTGCATCAGCACATCGCGGGCGCCGACCCGTTCTTCGGCGCGGCCGGCGGGCGCTGCCTGGTCGGCTTCAACGCCCGCGCCCTGCCCGACTACTACTTCCTCACCTCGGCGCACTGCGTCGGCGCGGTCGGTTCGACGGTGTACGCCGACGCCGCGCACGCCGTCGTGCTGGGCACCGTGGCGACGAAGAACGCCGGCTTCGACTACGCGCTGGTCCGCTACACCAACGCCACGATCGCCAGGCCGAGCGCCGTCGACCTGCACAACGGCACGCTCGCGCCGATCACCAGCTTCGGCACCGGACACGTCGGGCAGACCGTGACCCAGAGCGGCCAGACGGGCCTGCGCACCGGGGTCATCACCGCACTCAACGTGACCGTCAACTACGCCGACGGCACGGTGACCGGGCTGATCCGGGCGTCGGTCTGCAGCCAGCCGGGCGACAGCGGCGGACCACTGTTCGCCGCGACGGCCGGCATCGGCATGACGTCCGGCGGGAGCGGCTGCGCGGGCTACTTCTCCCCGGCCGCGCGGGCGGCCTCGGCGTACGGCGTGGCCCCGTACTGACGTGGTCTCCGCGCGGCGGGGCGCGGCACCCTGGAAGTGACTGCCCGCAAGGGAAACCAGGAGGTGCTGCGATGGGTACCGCTCTGCCAGTGGTCGTCGGGACGGACGGCTCGCCCGAGAGTCTCGACGCCGTTGTCTGGGCGGCGGTCGAGGCCGAGGTCCGCCGCCGCCCGCTGCGGATCGTGCACGCGTTCGTGTGGCCGACCGTGTACGCGCCGTTCGCCGCGCCGGTGCCGGCGCCCTACGAGTCGGGCATCCAGGAGGCCGCCGCCCAGATCCTGGACGAGGCGGCCGAGCGGGCCCGGTTCGCCGCGCCCCGGGCCGACGTGGAGACCGAGATCCGGATGCAGCAGCCGGGGGCCCGCGCTCCTCGAGGCGGCCGCGAACGCCTCCATGGTCGTGGTCGGCCACCGCGGCCGCGGCGGGTTCACCGGCATGCTGCTCGGCTCCGTCGGGGTGGCCCTGGCCGCGCACGCCACCTGCCCGACGGTCGTCGTCCGGCGCGGCAGTGAGGGCGGGACGGCCGCCGGCCGGGTCGTGGTCGGCGTGGACGGCTCGCACGAGGGTGAGCTGGCGCTGGAGTTCGCCTTCGACCACGCCTCGGCCTACGGCGCCGGGCTGACCGCCCTGCACGTCTACGACCGGCCGGCCGAGAACCACAGCCTGGCCGAGGTCGTGGGCCGCTGGACCGAGAAGTACCCCGACGTCAACGCCCGCTACCACGGCGTGCTCGGCCGCGCGGCCGAGGCGCTGGTCGACCATTCGCAGGGCGCGCTGCTGCTGGCGGTCGGCTCGCGTGGCCGGGGCGGCTTCACCGGCATGCTGCTGGGCTCGGTGAGCCAGGCCGCCATCCGCCACGCGACCTGCCCGGTGGCGGTCGTCAAGTAGCGCAGTGCAGCACGGCCGCCCCGCGAAACGGTCCGCGGTGGCGGTCGTCAAGAAGCGCAGTGCAGCACGGCCGCCCCCGCGAAACGGTCCGCGGTGGCGGTCGTCAAGAAGCCGGTGGCGGTCGTCAAGAAGCGCAGTGCAGCACGGCCGCCCCCGCGAAACGCTCCGCGGCCAGGTCGGCCAGGGCGCGGTCGGCCTCGCCCAGCGCGTAGCCGGTCGTGGTCACCCGCAGCCGGTGCCGGGCCGCGATGTCGAGGAACTCGCGGCCGTCGGCGCGGGTGTTGGCGGTGACGCTGACCAGCTTCCGCTCCTGGAACAGGTGGTCGGCGTAGTTGAGCGGCGGGATGTCGGTGAGGTGGATCCCCGCGATCGCCAGGGTCCCGCCCCGGTCCAGCGCGGCCAGCGCCGGCGGGACCAGCGAGCCGACCGGCGCGAAGAGGATCGCCGAGTCCAGCGGCTCGGGCGGCGCGGTGTCGGAGGCGGACGCGGCGCCGAGCGACAGGGCCAGTTCCCGGGCCGCGGCCGATCGGGTGACCACGTGGACGGTCGCCCCTTCGGCGATGGCCACCTGGGCGGCGAGGTGGGCCGACCCGCCGAACCCGTAGATGCCGAGGCGGCCACCCGGCGGCAGGGCGGCCCGGCGCAGCGCCCGGAACCCGATGATCCCGGCGCACAGCAGCGGCGCGACCTCCTCGTCGCCGTAGGCGGCCGGCAGCTGGTAGACGTAGGCGGCCGGGGCGACGCAGTACTCGGCGTACCCGCCGTCGGCGTCCCAGCCGGTGTACTTCGAGTTCGGGCACAGGTTCTCCGCGCCGCGCCGGCAGTAGCGACACACGCCGTCGGTCCGCCGCAGCCAGGCCACGCCGACGCGGGTGCCCACCGGCGGGTCGGTCACGTCCGCGCCGAGTGCCTCGACGGTGCCGACCACCTCGTGGCCGGGGACCGTCCCGTGCCGGCGCGGCGGGAGGTCACCCTCGGCGAGGTGCAGGTCGGTACGGCAGACCGCGCAGGTGCGCACGCGGACCAGCACCTCGTCGGCGGACGGGCGGGGCACGGGCAGCGTCACCCGGCGCAGGGGATGCGTCGCGACGGACCCGGGCCGGTCGACCTGCCAGGCGGTCATCGTGTCCATGACGGCAATCTTCCCCCGGCGGTCGGGTTCAGGCCTCAGGTGTACCGGTACACCGCGAACACGTGGTCGGGGCAGACCAGCTGGCAGGCGGTGCAGCCGGTGCAGCCGTCGTCGAGCACCGGATAGCGGTACCCCTGCTCGTTCACGGCGGCCGACATGCTCAGCACGTCGGGCGGGCAGGCGGCGATGCACAGCTCGCAGCCTTTGCACCGCTCCACATCGATGACGAGCGTGCCGCGGGCGACCCGGCTCATGCTTCGCTCCCTTCCACGATCCGCGCGATGTCCGTCCACTCCGGATCGTCCACTGTGTCCGGCGCCGGAAACACGCCGCGGCGGCGCAACGCGCGGATCGCGTTGTCCGCCGTGAGGCGCAGGTGGGCCAGGGCCGCCGCGCCGGCCGCGCCGGGGTCGCCGGCGCGCAGCGCGACGTACTCGGCGTGCAGCGCGGCCCGCTCCTCGGCCAGGGCCTCGTCGATCGAGAACCGGGCGGCGGCCGGCACCAGGCCGCTGAAGGTGCGCAGCAGCGCCCGCAGATGGTTGCCCGCCCCGGCGACGTTGACCACCCGGCGGAACTCGCGGGCGAGGGCCTCGTACTCGTCCGGGCTCTCGCAGCCGGCGAGGGCCTCGTCGAGCTTGCCCAGCGCCTCCAGCACGGCCGGGTCGCCACGGCGGGCGACGCGCCGGTTGGTCAGGGCGCTCAACATGCCGTACAGCTCGAACGCCTCCCGGACGGTGGCGTCGTCGAACTCGGCGACGAACGCGCGCCGGTAGTGGGCCCGCTCGACCAGCCCGTCGCGTTCGAGCTGGATGAGCCCCTCGCGGACCGGCACGCGGCTCACCCCGAGCTCCTCGGCGATCGCGTCGAGGTCGAGGCGCTGGCCGCTGCGCAGGTCGCCGTCGAAGAGGCGGCGCAGCACGTAGGCGGCGACCGCCTCGCTGGTGTTGGCCCGCTCGAGCTTCACGTCGTCACCAGTTCGCCGAGGTGATAGGTCTGCTCCATGGTGTCCTGCTGGTATCCGGGCCCCTCGGCGGTGGGCACGAACCAGCCGGTCGGGCACATGGTGAGGATCTCCACCAGCGAGAACCCGCCGCCGGCCAGCTGCGTCTGGAACGCCTTGCGCAGCATGCGTTTGGTCTGCAGCACCGAGCCGGCGGTGGAGACCGCTCCCCGCGCCACGTACCCGACGCCGCGCAGCCCGGCGACGAGGTCGGCGACCGGGATCGGGTACCCGTGCCGCTCGGGGTCGCGGCCCTCGATGCTCGTCTTGGTCCGCTGGCCGAGCACGGTGGTCGCGGTCTGCTGCCCGCCGGTGTCGCCGAAGACGCCGTTGTTGAGCATGACGCAGGTGATGTTCTCGCCGCGGGCGGCCGCGTGCAGCACCTCCTGCAGGCCCTCGTTGGCCATGTCGCCGTCGCCCTGCAGGGTGAACACCGCGACGCCGGGCCGCACCCGCTTGATCCCGGTGGCGCAGGCCGGCGCGCGGCCGTGCAGGCACTGCAGGACGTCGACGTCCATGATGCGCACGAAGCTGCCGTAGCAGCCGTGCCCGACGACGCCGATGGTCTTCTGCACGATGTCGAGCTCCTGGAGTACCTCCAGGAGAATGCGCAACGCGACGGGCTCCCCGCAGCCGGGGCACAGCGAGTGCTCGCCGAGGATGAGGCTCGGCCGGAAGTCGGCGACCTGCTTGGCGTCGCGCTCGGGTGGCCGGGTGGTGTCGATGGTCATAGCGACTCCAGGATGCGGCGGCGGATTTCGGGGGCGTCCAGCAGCGGGCCGTACGACAGGCCGGACTCGGCGATGCTGACCCCGCCGACGAACCGCACGGCCCGCCGGTCGTGTGCGTGGATGCGCACGTCGTCGACCATCTGCCCGGCATTGAGCTCGAACACCAGCACGTTCTTCGCCGTCCGGGTCGCCGCCTCCAGGGCCTCACCCGGGAACGGCCAGAGCGTCACCGGCCGGAACCAGCCGATGGAGTGCCCCTCGGCGCGCAGCTCGGCCACGACGTGCTCGACGAACTTCGCGGCCGACCCGAACGACACCACCACGGTCTCGGCGCCGTCCACGTCGGACTGCTCGTGCCGGGCCTCCAGCCGCTCGATCCGCGCGAACTTCTCGGCGATCGCCCGCCAGTGCCCGTCCGGACCGGGGCCGGGGTCGGTCGCCTTGCCCATCGCCCACGTCCAGACCTGCCTGCTGCGCCCGGTCCCGCCGCCGGTGCCGTCCAGCGCCCAGTCCTTCGCCGGCAGCGGGCCGAAGTCCAGCGGCTCGACGGACACCCCGACCCGGGTCTGGGCCAGCAGCGGGTCCCCGTAGAGGACCACCGGCGCGCGGTGCTTGTCGGCCAGGTGGAACAGCAGCTGAGTGTGCTCGACCGCCTCGGGGATGTCCTTGGGCGCGAGCGTGATGGTCCGGTAGTCGCCCCAGCCGCCGCCCCGGGTGGCCTGGAAGTAGTCCTGCTGGTTGCGGGCCAGGTTGAACACGACGAACGGCGTCTCGTTGAGCGCGGCCTCGGCGATCGCCTCCTGCATGAGCGCGATCCCCTGCCCGCACGAGCCGGTGGCGGCCCGCGACCCGGCCGCCGCCGCGCCCAGGGCCATGTTGACCCCTTCGATCTCGCTCTCCGCGTTGATGCAGATGCCGCCGGCCTCGGGCAGCCGCCGCGACATCTGCTCCAGCAGCCCGGTGAACGGCGACATGGGGTACCCGGCGAAGAACCGGCACCCGGCGGCGATCGCCGCCTCCGCCATCGCCGCGGTCCCTTCGAGCAATTCCAGCGTCATATGGCCACCTCCAGGGCTCGCTTGTTGGCCGCGGCGTGCTGGCGGCGGTACGGCGGGAGCAGCTCCTCCATCGCCTCGGCCAGCGACTCCGGCGCGACCATGCCGGTGAGCGCGTTGTACTTCCCGAGCAGCACGAACCCCAGCGCGTTCGGCGCCTCGGCCTGCTTGGCCAGCGCCGCCGCGTCCACGGCGACCACGCGCAGATCCTTGCGGAATCCTTCGGGGTCGACGAGCGGCGTGTTGGCCACGACCAGCGCCCCGGGCCGCAGCCGGTCCTCGACGCCCTCGGCGTGTTTGCGGTGGGCGAAGATGGCCGACCCGGCCGACGGGAGGATGGGCAGTGCCTTCAGCGGCTCGTCGCCGATGACGACGCCGGCCTTGGAGGGGCCGCCGCGCATCTCGCCCCCGTAGTCGGCCGCCAGCATGGCGTAGCGGCCCTCCCGGGTGGCGGCGAGCGCCAGCGTCTTGGCGAGCAGCTGGATCCCTTGCCCACCGATGCCGGTGACGAGCAATTCGCGCTCCACCCTCGACCTCCCTTGACGTGGTTTGAATATTGAATACAAAATCTGATTCGAGCGTCAAGGGAGGTCGCGAATTGAGGGCACTGGTCTTGCGTGGCTTCGGCGACGCGGCCGTCGAGGAGGTCCCCGACCCGGTTGCCGGGCCGGGCGAGGCCGTCGTCGACGTTGCCTGCGTACAGCCGAGCGTCACCGAGTGCATGCTGCTGGCCGGCGAGCCGATCGCCATGCACACCGTTCTCGCCGCCCGCCTGGCCGAAGGCCCGGTCCGGTTCGGCGGCCACGAGTTCGCCGGCGTGGTCCGGGCGCTCGGCCCGGGCGCGCCCGACGGGATCCGGGTCGGCGACCGGGTCACCGCGGTCGAGACGGCGCCGTGCGGCCGCTGCGCCGCCTGCCGGGCGAGCCACCCGCACGCGTGCCCGTCGCCCGCCGTGCTCGGCTTCACCGGCCCGGGCGCGTTCGCCGAGCAGGTGCTCGTCCCGGCCCGGACGCTGGTGCGCGTGCCCGACGGCGTCACCGCCGCTCAGGCCGCCGCCATCCAGCCGCTCGCCGGCGCCCTGCACGGCCACGCCGCCGCGGCGGTCCACCCCGGCGACAGCGTGCTGATCATCGGGGCCGGCGTCATGGGCGTCCTGCACACCCAGGTCGCCCGGCACGGCAACGCCGGCCTGGTCATGGTCAGCGGCCGCAGCGAGGCCAAGCGGGAGCTGGCCGGGCGCGCCGGCGCGGACCTCGTGATGGACGCCGTCGGCGACGTCGAGGCCGCCGTGCTGGCCGCGACCGGCGGCGTCGGCGCCGACGTCGTGTTCGAGGCGGCCGGGGCCGGCACGTTCGAGCTGGCCGCCCGCTGCGTGCGCCGCGGCGGCACGATCGTCATGGTCTCGGTGCTGCCCGACCACGCCGGCGCCCCGCTGGCCCGCCTCCGGGAGCGCGGGATCACGGTGGTGCACCCGCGATCCGGCGGCGGCGTCTTCGAGCACGCCCTGCGCCTGGTCGCCCGCGGCGACGTCGACGTGGACTGCCTCATCAGCCACCGGCTCGCCGGCGTCGAGGCGCTGCCGGAGGCCCTCGCGATCACCCGGGACAAGCAGCGCTACGGCGCGCTCGGCCCGGCCCAGGTCGACCTCTTCGACTGGGACCGCGCCGCATGAGCGGTCCGGAGCGAAGCGGAGGGGCCGCGAACAATTGGTGCAGGGTTGGCTCAGGCCGGCGCCGGAGCGAAGCGGAGGCGACGGCATGAGCGGTCCGGAGCGAAGCGGAGGGGCCGCGAACAATTGGTGCAGGGTTGGCTCAGGCCGGCGCCGGAGCGAAGCGGAGGCGACGGCATGAGCCTGCTCATCGGGGACATCGTCACGACCGCGGCGCTCACCGTGCCGCACACGCCCGCCGCCACCCTCGGCCCGGACCAGCTCACCTTCCGTGAGCTGGACGCGGCCGCCGACCGCACCGGCAACGCCCTCGTCGGCCTCGGCGTGCGCCCGGGCGACACGGTCCTGTGGTGCGTGACGCCGACCCTGCGCTCCGTCGAGGTCTTCGTCGCCTGCGCCCGCATCGGCGCCGTCTTCGCCCCCGTCAACCCGGCCCTGCCGCTCGCCGAGCGCGACCGCGTGGTGGCCTACGTGGAGCCTCGCGTCGTGCTGTCCGATGTGGACTTCACCGTCCCCGCCCTCCCGCCGTCCGTGCTGGACGGCGGCGCGTCCGGGCTGCGCCGGGTGCCGGTCGACGACCGGGCGCCGCACATCCTGTACCTGACCAGCGGCAGCACCGGCGTCCCGAAGGGCGCCCTGGTGAGCCACCGGGCGAGCTGGCTGCGCGCCGCGCCGGGCGGGGGCACGTTCACCAGCGGGCTGCGGGGCGACGGTGGCGTGGTGTGCACCTTCCCGCTGTACCACTACGGGGGTTGGCACTATGTCATGGAGGCGTGGCAGCACCGCACGGCCGTGCACCTGGTCCGCCGGGCCGACGCCGCGGACATGATCGACGTGGTGCAGCGGCGCCGCCCCGCGGCCCTGTACTGCATCCCGGCCGTCTGGGAGCGCCTGCTGGACCGCGAGCACCGCCACGCCGACCTGCGCTCGCTGCAGCACGCCGACACCGGCACGTCCAGCGTCGCCGCCGAGCTGGTCGAGCGCATCAAGGAGCGACTGCCCGGCACTACGACCACGATCCTGTACGGCTCGACCGAGGCCGGCCGCATGGCCGCCCTGCACGACTGGGAGCTCGATCGGAAGCCCGGCAGCGTCGGCCGCCCGGCCACCCCGAACGCGCTGTGGCTCGACGACGGCGAGGTGTGCACGACCGGCCCGGCGCTCATGAACGGCTACCTGGGCGCCGACCCGCTCACCGGCCCGTACCGCTCCGGGGACGTCGGCCGCATCGACGACGAAGGCTACCTGTACCTGACCGGCCGAACCCGCGAGGTCATCCGCACCGGCGGCGAGTCGGTCGGCCCAGCGGAGGTCGAGCACGCCCTGCGCGACCTGCCGGGCATCCTGGACGTGGCCGTGGTCGGCCTGCCCGACCCGAAGTGGGGCGAGACGGTCTGCGCCGTGTTCGTGCTCCCGCCCGGCACCGACGCCCCGACCCCGGCCGCGATCCGCGAGCACGTCGACGGCCGCCTGGCCTCGTTCAAGCTGCCGCGGCGCGTGGCCGTGGTCCCGGCGATCCCGCGCACCCCGGCCACGGGCCAGATCCAGCGCACCCGCCTGCGTGAGCTACTGGGCTGAGGCCTCGTCGTAGGCGGCCTGCGCCCGCTCGACCGCCTCGATGTGCGTCTCGGCCCACGCCTTGATGGCGGCCATGAGCGGCAGCAGGCTCTCGCCGAGCGCGGTGAGCCGGTAGTCGACGCGCACCGGCACCGCGGCCGTGACGGTGCGCGTCAGCAGCCCGTCGCGCTCCATGGTGCGCAACGTCTGGGTGAGCATCTTCTGGCTGACGCCCGCGATGCGGCGGCTGAGGTCGCTGTACCGCTGCGGCCCGCCGGTCAGCGCCGTGAGCACGAGGCTCACCCACTTGTCGCTGATCCGGTCGAGCAGCTTGCGGGCGGGGCAGGTGGCCATGAACGCGTCGTACTCGCGCCGCTGCTGCTCCCGCCGCTGCGCCACCGTCCGCGTCGCCATCGCCCTCACCCCCGGGTGCGGTACGCACCCCGGAGTGCGTACTTCCCGATGGAGAGTAACGCTCCATACGGTTGCGCCATGAGAGCTGTGACGATCCGCGAGTTCGGCGGGCCCGACGTCCTGGAGATCGGCGAGGTTCCCGTACCGCTGCCGGGCCCTTTGCAGGTGCGCATCCGCGTCGCCGCGGCGACCGTCAACCCGGTCGACGTCCAGACCCGCTCGGGCGCGCTGGCCCGGGCCGGCATCATGCCGCCGCGGGAGGTCGTGGGCCTGGGCTGGGACGTCTCCGGCACCGTCGACGCGGTCGGCCCGGCCGTCGAGGACTTCACCCCCGGCGACCGGGTGATCGGCCTGTCCGACCGCCCCGGACTGGCGTTGAAGGCCCAGGCGGATCAGGTGGTACTGGATGCCGCCGCCACCGCCCGCCTGCCCGACGGTGCCGACCTGGTCGCCGCCGCCACCCTGCCGCTGAACGCCCTGACCGCCGCCCAGGCCCTGGACCTGCTGCCCCGGCCGCCGGAGACCCTTCTGGTGACGGGCGCGGCCGGCGCGGTGGGCGGCTACGCGGTCGAACTGGCGGCCCGCGCGGGCGCCCGGGTGATCGCCGTGGCCCGCCCGGGCGACGGGCCGCTCGTGCGGTCGCTGGGCGCCGCCGAGGTCGTGCCGCCCTCCGCTGACCTGGCCGCCGACGTACGCGCCCTGGCCCCGGGCGGCGTCGACGCCGCCGTCGACGCGGCCGGCCTGGGCATCGGCGCCCTGGACGCGGTCCGCGGCGCCGGCGCCTTCGTGTCCGTGCTCGGCGGCGCGGCACCGCCCCCGCTGCGCGGCATCCGCGTGGCCAACGTCTGGATCCGCGCCGACGGCCCGCGCCTGGCGACGCTGGCCGCGGCGGACCTGACCCTGCGCGTGGCCGCCACGCTTCCCCTGACCCACGTGGCCGAGGCCCACCGTCGCCTGGAGACCGGCGGCCTGCGTGGCCGGCTGGTCCTCGTGCCGTAGCGGGCCACTACCGGTGCCGGGCGACCTCGGCGCGGACCGGGCTCATGCTCCAGGGGTCCGGGAGGCATGTGCCCGGCCGGGGCCTACAGCGGCCGTCCGTGCCAGCGGGCAAGTGCGGCCAGGGCGGCCCGCCTGCCGACGGCGGCTCCCAGCTCGTCCGTGTTGCGGAAGTGGACGCCCTCCCAGACGCGCGCGTCGATGTTGTCCCGCGTCAGCTCCGACCACTGGCGGTACGTCAGCGTCACGTCGGTGGCCACCGCGCTCGTCAGGGAGAACGCTGCCCTCGGCGGGCCGGCGAGGGTCTCCAGTACCGCCTGGGCGGCGCCGGCGTACGTGGTGTGGCCCGAGGGGTACTCCGGGTGGGCCGGCGTGGCGATCAGCGGGGTCCACGACGGGTCCGGGGCGATGGCGCCGGTGCGGATGGCGGTGACCGGGCGCCAGAACAGGTACCGGTACTTTGCCTTGTAGGTCGTGATCTGCGCGTCGATGGTCGCCGCGTGGAACAGGGCGACGAGGGCGATGCGCTGGGCGAGCGGGCGCCGGTCCGCGGCGTGCGAGCCGTGCGGCGCCACGGTCGTGCGCAGCGCGCCGGTGAAGCCGTTGAGCGAGGTTTGCGACCAGAACCGCGCCACCGCCGTCTGCTGGGGCGTGCGCACGCTGCTGTCCACGGCCCCGACCGCCCGCGACTCGGCGAGGTCGCGGAGGTAGACGGCGCTACCGAGGGCCGGCGGCGGGCCCGGCTGCAGCGGCCCCACGCCGCGCACCAGGAACGGGCGCCCGTCGCCCTGGCCGGCCTGGACCGCCGCGGCGAAGGCGGGTGGCGTCGGCTGCCAGACGCCGGGCGCGGCGGGCGGAGGGGTGAACGGCCGGTTGACCGAGGCGGGATCGAGGCCGTCGCCGGCCCGCTCGGCGAGCACCGCGCGGGCGGCGTCGACGCCGGCGGCGACGGGCCGGTCCGGGCGCCGGACGCTCAGCCGGGTCAGGGTGGCCGCGAGTGCGGCGTCCAGCGCCGGGGCGGCGGCGGGGTTGGTGGCGCTGAGGGTCTCGTGGACCGCGGCGGCCAGTGCGAGCTCGGCGTCGGCGCCCGCACGGACGGACGAGACCGCGCGCCAGGCGGCGATCCAGGCGACCGCCCAGGTGCGGCTGTTGGTCACCTGCTGGGGGCCGGTGATGACCCCGATGGTGGTAGCGGTGAGGTCGTACCACTCGAGCAGCGTGTCGATCCGCGGCGCGGCGGCGCCGGCCGGTGACGGTATCAGCACGGTGGCGGCGCCCGCACCGGCGGCGGTCGCCAGCACGGCACGGCGAGACATGGGCTTCGATGAGAACACGTCGTGACCGTAGTAGCCTTTTCCGATCGACTCAATAGGAAAGGCTCAGGAAGCCCGGCCGGGGACCGGCCGGGCACACCCGCGAAAGGTCAGGCCGGCGTCTTGAAGCGTTGGCGGAGCTGGGCCTTGGCGACCTTGCCGCCTGAGCCGCGGGGCAGGTCGTCGACGATCTCGAGGCGCTCGGGCCAGTTCTCCCGCGACACGCCCCTGGCGTCCAGATGGGCGCGCAGCTCGTCGAGGGCCAGGGTGGCGGACTCGCGCAGGACCACGAAGGCGCAGACGCGCTCGCCGAACGTGGGGTCCGGCATCGCCACGGCGGCGACCATGGCCACCGCCGGGTGGGCGCCGACGTGGTCCTCGACGGCGGCGGCGCTGATGTTCTTGCCGCCGCGGATGATGAAGTCCGACTTGCGGTCCACCACGCGCAGGTAGCCGTCCGCGTCGATGGTGCAGATGTCGCCGGTCAGCATCCAGCCGTCGGGGGTGAACAGCCGCTCGTTGGCGGCCGGGTCGTCGTAGTACCCCAGGCAGGTCGCGGGGCCGGCGCAGGCGGCCTGCCCCGGGCCGCCCACGGCGGTCACGTCGGAGCCGTCCTCGGCGAACAGCCGCACCCGCATCTCGTCGATGACCCGGCCGGCCGTGCGCAGGCGCTGGTCGGTCGTGTCGCGGACCGAGGTGCGGGACAGGGCGCCGGTCTCGTTGGAGCCGAAGAACTGCAGGACCTTGGCGCCCGTGCGGCGCTCGAACTCGGCGGCCCGCTCGAACGGCACCGCCTCGCCGCCGGTGAACATGCAGCGCAGCGAGGAGAGGTCGACCTCCTCCAGGATCGGCGAGTTGAGCATCATGATGAACTGGGTGCTGACGCAGCAGACCACGGTGATCCGCTCGCGCTCGATCAGGCGCAGCGCCTCGTCGGCGCTGAAGCGGGGCATGACCACCGTCGGCGAGCCCAGCAGGGTCGGGGTGAAGTTCGCGGTCCACTGCGCGAAGCCGTACGGCGCCGGGATCAGCGTCAGGAACACGTCGTCGCCGCGCAGGTCGCCGCACTCGACCGCGAGCTCGTGGTAGTAGAACCAGCGGTTCTGGTTGTGCACCACGCACTTGGGCATGCCGGTGGTCCCCGACGTCGAGTTGAGCAGGTGCACCTCCTCGATCCCGAGCGCCCGGCCCGACAGGTCCACCGCGTCGGACAGGTCCGAGAACGGACCGTCAAGCGTGAGGAACGCCGCGATGTCGAGCCCGTCGACCAGCTCGACGATCGGCGTACCACGGTGCGAGGCAAAGCTCACCAGGGCGGTCGCGCCGCCCACCGTGAGCAGGTGCCGGATCTCCAGGCGCGCCGCGCGGGGCCCGATCGCGACCACGACCACGCCGGCCTTCATCGCCGCCAGGTACACCACGTGGACCTCGACCCCGTCGGGCAGCAGCACCCCGACCCGCGCACCGCGCTCGAGGCCCGCGGCGACCAGCCGGCGGGCGAAAGCGGTGGACCACGAGTCGAACTGCCGCCAGGTCATCCGGTCCTCGCCCGCGATGAACGCGAGCCCGTCCGGATCCTCCGAGGCGTGCCGCCGTACCACGTCGGGCAGGGTTTCCGAGCCCCACCGCCCGGCCTCGGCGAGCCGGTCGGCGACATAGCGCTCGTGCACATTCACCATGAACCTCCTACCAAACAAGCGCTTGGTTGTGCCATTCTGTTCCCGGCAGATCAACGGTGTCAAGGCGGGAGCGAGCGCGTGGACGACATCTGGCAGGCCCCGATCGGCGTACCTCTGGACCTCCCGGTCGCGACCGCCCTACCACCCGTCCCGCTGCCGCCGGACGCCCACGTGGACCAGCTGATCTGGCACGGCGACGGCATCGGGCCGGACGCGCGGGTCTACGTCGCGGCCCGCGACGCGCACACTGTCACCGTGCGTATCGCGGCCGGCGAGCGGGTCGTGGCCGACCTGCGGGTGCGCCGCGGCCCGGCCCGCGCGCCCCAGCCCCACGGCCTGCTCGGCCCCGGCGTCACCCGCAGACCCACGTACACGCGGCGCTTCACGGTGGGCGAGAAGCACACCACCGACCACGTGCCCGGCGCCGAGCCGGTGCTGAGCACCCCGACCCTGATCGCATTCATGGAGGACACCGCGGCCGACGTGCTGCGGCCGCACTTCGGCCCGGCCACCGCCTCGCTGGGCACCTGGATCGGCGTGCGGCACACCGGCCCGGCGCGGATCGGGCAGACGGTCATCGTGACGGCCGCGCTCGTGGAGACGCGCGGCCGCCGGTACCTCTTCGACGTCCGGGCCGCGGCGGACGGCCGCCCGGTCGGCGACGGCCAGGTCGCCCAGACGCTGATCAGCCTGGAATAGCGAACCGGCGCGCGGCATCGGCGCGCAGGGCGGCCTTGTCCACCTTGCCGCCGGTGCCCAGCGGCAGCGACGGCAGCGCGACGAGGTGCTCCGGCCAGTTCTGCTTGCTCACCCCGCCAGCGTCCAGGTGCACCCGCAGCTCGTCCAGGGTGAGCGGCTCGCGGGTCACGACGTAGGCGCAGACCCGCTCGCCCAGCACCGGGTCGGGCGCCGCGACCACGGCCACGGCGGCGACCGCCGGGTGGCTCGCGACAGCCTCCTCGACGACGAGGGCGCTGACGTTGTGCCCGCCGCGGATGATGAAGTCCGCGATCCGCCCGGTGATCGAGAGGTACCCCAGCTCGTCCACCGCCCCGCGGTCCCCCGTCCGCAGCCAGCCGTCCGGCCCGAACAGGGCGGCGTTGGCCGGCTCGTCGTCGAGGTACCCGGGCGTGCACCCCGGCCCGTTGACCGCGATCTGCCCGCCGTCGAGCAGCCGCAGCCGCACGGCGGGGATGGGCCGGCCGGCGGTCGTGAGGCGCCGCTCGGGCGGATCGTCCACCGTGGTCACCGAGATCGGCCCGGCCTCGTTGGAGCCGTAGAACTGCAGCACCACGCACCCGGTGCGCTCCTCGAACTCCCGCGCCCGGGCGTAGGGCACGCGCTCGCCGCCGGTGAACATGACCCGCAGCGAGGACAGGTCGGCGCGGGCGAAGCCGGGGTCGTTGAGCAGCATGATGAACTGGGCGGTCACCGCGCACAGCACGGTGACCCGGTGCTCCTCGATGAGCCGCAGCGTCTCGGCGGCGTCGAACTCGGCGGTGAGGACGGTCGGGTAGCCGTACATGGCCGGGACCACGTGGGCGCTCCACAGCCCGAACCCGTAGGGCGCCGGCAGCACGGAGGCGAAGACCTCGTCCGGGCCGAAGCGCCCGGCGGCGTGGGCGAGCGGCCCGAAGTACTTCCGGTTGTTCATGGTCTGCCGCACGACCTTCGGCAGCCCGGTCGTCCCGGATGTGGAGTTGAGGAAGAAGATGTCGTCGGCGCCGAGCCCCGGTCCCAGGGCGCCTTCTCCGGAGAGGGACATGTCCACCACCAGATGCCGCGGCGCACCGCACCGGGCGGCGATGTCCGCCCCGGGTCGACCGCGGTGCACCGCGCGCGTCGCCAGCGAGGCGCCGGTCTTGCGCAGGAGGTGGGTGATCTCGGCGTCCCCGGCCCGCGGCCCGATGCCGACGGTGACGATCCCGGCCTTCTGCGCGGCCAGGTAGGCCACGTGGGTCAGCGCCCCGCCCGTGAGCAGCACGGCCAGCCGGTCCCCCGCCTTCAGGCCGGAGTCCACATAGGACTGTGCCAGCCGGGAGGACAGGCGGTCGTACTCGCCCCAGGTGATGATCCCCTCGGGCGCGTAGAAGGCGACTCGTTCCGGGTCGTTGCGGGCGACCAAGTCGGCGATGGTCTCAGGCACCGGCTCCCCCGTCCAGCCTCAGGATCGCGCCGGTGGCGAACCGCGCCTCGGCCGCGCCGAGGTACGCGATCGCCGCCGCCACCTCCGCCGGGTCGGCGACGGGCGGGTCGAGCAACGCCCCACCGCGCTCGGCAAGCTTTGGATGCGGATTCGCTACCGGCACGAGCCCGTCCCGCAGCGGCGTGTCGACCGACCCGGGGCAGACGCAGGCGACCCGGACGCCGTGCGGCGCGTACTCGACCGCGAGGGACCGGGTGAGCGCGACGACGCCGCCCTTGGCCGCCGAGTACGCGGCGCTGTACCGCCACCCGCGCACCCCGGCGAGAGAGGCCACGTTGACGATCGCCCCGCCGGCGGCGACGAGGTGCGGCAGGGCGGCCCGGCAGACCAGGAACGGGCCGGTGAGGTTCACCCCGACGATCCGCTCCCACTCGGCGAGGGTCACGTCGGTGGTGTGCTGGTAGGAGGCGACCCCGGCGACGTTGGCGAGCAGGTCGAGGCGCCCGCCCCACTCGGCCGCGCGGGCGACGGCGGCGGCGACCTGTGCCTCGTCGCGCACGTCGCCCTCGAGCGCCAGCAGGTCCGGCCCCTCCTCGACCGGGCGCAGGTCGAGGGCGGCGACCCGGGCGCCCTCGTCCAGCAGGCGGCGGACCGTGGCCGCGCCGATGCCGGAGGCGGCCCCGGTGACCAGGGCGACGCGGCCGGCGTACCGGGACGTCACGAGCGGCCGCCGTCGCGCATCGTGCGGGCGTCGTGCCCGGCCAGGGAGTCCCGGCCGACCTCGGCGTTGTGGGCGTGTGCCACGTGGTGCAGGCCGAAGACTGAGTCCATGCCGGCCCGCAGGCCCATGAGGTCCTCGGCCTGGTTGACCGCCTTCTTGGTCAGCGCCAGCCCGAGCCGGGGCATGGCCGCGATCCGGTTCGCGATGTCCATCGTGGACGCCTCGAGGTCGGCCCGGGGCACGACCCGGTTCACCATGCCGAGCGCGAGCGCCCGCTCGGCCGGCACGCGCTCGCCGAGGAACAGGAACTCCTTGGCGTACCGGGGGCCCATGACCCACGGGTGGGCGAAGTACTCGACGCCGGGGATCCCCATCCGCACCACGGGGTCGGCGAAGAACGCGTCGTCGGCGGCGACGATGAGGTCGCAGCACCAGGCGAGCATCAGGCCGCCGGCGATGCAGGCGCCCTGGACCATGGCGATGGTCGGCTTCGGCAGCTCCCGCCAGCGGCGGCACATGCCCAGGTACACCTCGGACTCGCGGGCGAAGCGGCTCTCCGCACCTTCCTTGCCGACGTGGTCCCACCACAGCCCGGCCCGGCGCGGGAACGACTGGTCGATGTCGCGGCCGGGGGTGCCGATGTCGTGCCCGGCGGAGAAGTGGTCCCCGGCGCCGGCCAGCACGATCACCTTGACGTCGTCGTCGGCGGCGGCCCGGCCGAACGCGTCGTCGAGGGCGTACGTCATGGCCGAGTTCTGCGCGTTGCGGTACCTGGGCCGGTGCATGGTCACCACGGCGACCGGCCCCTCGGTGCGGTACAGCACGACCTCTGCTTCTTGTTCGCTCATCGGGCGGCCTCCGGTAGGTCGAGGGATGCGGCGAGCCGGTCGAGCCGGGCCCCGGTTTCGGCGAGCGCCTCGAGGGCCCAGGCCCGCTTGGCGTACCGGTGCAGCTCGTACTCGACCGTGTAGCCGATGGCGCCGTGGCACTGGATCGCGGCCCGGCTGGCGGCGTGGGCGGCCTCGGCGGCGAGCACCACGGCGGCGTCCACGGCCCGGTCCGCGTCGGTGTCGTGCTCGACGGCCCAGGCGGCCGCGAGGACCTCGGGGGCGGCGAACTCGATACCGAGCGCGGCGTCGGCGAGGTGGTGCTTGACCGCCTGGAAGCTGCCGACCGGCGCCCCGAACTGGTGGCGCTGCTTGACGTAGCCGACGGTGAGGTCGAGCATCCGCCGCCCCACCCCGACCAGCTCGGCCGCGACGGCCAGCCCGGCCCGCAGCCGCGCCGTGCGGACCAGGGCCGGGTCGGAGGTGACGACCTCGGCCTCGGTCGACCGGGCGGCGTCCAGGAACGGGTCCACGGTGGACGCCGGGTCGCCCGCGGCCGCGCCGAGCCGGGCGCTGGGCCCGTCGAGGTGGAGGACCCAGTCGGCGGCGCCGCCGAACGGGGTGAGCCCGTCCGGCCCGGCGAGGGCGATCCGGACCCGGCCGGCGGCGACGCCGGCGGCCCGCGGGTCCCCGGCGGCGGCCAGCAGCGGCCCGGCCACGAACGCGGTCGCCGACACCGGCAGCGCGACGGCCGAGTACCCCACGGCCTCCAGCACGCCGACGAGGTCGGTCTCGGCCAGGCCGGAGTCGAAGACGCCCATCGCGGCGAGGGCACCCCAGTCGGCGGCGGCGAGCGGCTCGCGGACGGCGTCGGCGAGGGCCAACTGCTCCTCGTTCGGTGCGAAACGCATGACAAGCCCCCGTTCAGGCCCTGGGCAGGCCGAGCACGCGCTCGGCGACGATATTGCGCTGGATCTCGTTGGTGCCGGCGTAGATCGGCCCGGCGAGGGAGAACTGGAAGCCGCGGGTCCACGGCGAGTCCAGCAGGGCCTCGGCGCCGAGCAGCTCCAGCGCGACCTCGTGCAGGTCGATGTCCAGCTGCGACCAGTAGAGCTTGTTGAGGCTGGCCCGGGCGCCCGGCGGGCGGCCCTCGACCAGCCCGGTCACCTGGTGGAGGGTGAAGTGCCGGTAGGCGCGGGCGCGCAGCCAGGCGCGGGTCACCCGCTCGCGGGTGGCCGGGCGCAGCCGGTCCCGGCGGGCGATCGCGAGGGCGACGAGCCGCTCGGCCGTGTGCAGGAAGCGGCCGGGCGAGCGCAGGGTGAGGCCGCGCTCCGAGCCGGTGGTCGCCATCGCGACCCGCCAGCCCTGGTCCACGCCGCCGAGCACGGCGTCGTCGGGCACGAACACGTCGTCGAAGAAGACCTCGGCGAAGCCCTCGTCGCCGTCGAGGCGGCCGAACCCGCGCACGGTCACGCCGGGGGCGTCGAGCGGGACCAGGAAGTAGGTGAGCCCGCGGTGGCGGGGCGCCTCCGGGTTCGTGCGGAACAGGCCGAAGAGGTGGGTGCAGAACGCGCCGCGGGTGGTCCAGGTCTTCTGGCCGCGCAGCCGCCACCCGCCGTCGGCCCGCTCGGCGCGGCTGGCGATGGCGGCGAGGTCGCTGCCGGCGCCGGGCTCCGACCAGCCCTGGCACCACAGGTCCTGGGCCGCGGCCATGCGCGGCAGCAGCACGTCGCGCTGTTGCGGCGTACCGAACTCGAACAGCGTCGGGGCGAGCAGAAAGATGCCGTTCTGGGTGACCCGCTGGGGCGCGCCGGCGGCGTAGTACTCCTCCTCGAACACCAGCCATTCCCACAGCGAGGCGTCGCGGCCGCCGTACGCCTCCGGCCAGGAGACCACGGCCCAGCGGGCGTCGAACAGGCGCCGCTCCCAGTCCAGGTGGGCGGCGAAGCCGTCGCGGGTGTCGCCGGACGGCAGCGGTTCGGCGGGCACGTTGGCCCGCAGCCATTCGCGGGCCTCGGCCCGGAAGGCGGCCTCGGCCGGGGTGTCGGTGAGGTCGACGCCGGTCATCGACCGAACTCGTCCCGGACGCGGTCGGCGACGCCGGTGAGGTTCAGCTCGTAGGTGTAGCCCTGCTCGTACCGGTAGCTGCGCTTCGGGTCCCAGGGGTCGATGCCGTTGAGCGACTCCTTGGCCGCCCGGATGACCGCCGGGTCCTTGGCCGCGATGCCGTGCGCCACCTCGAACGCGGCCGCGCGCAGCTCGGCCCGGGGCACGACCGTCAGGACCGAACCGAAGGCCTGCAGCTCGGCGGCGGTCGCGGTGGCCGAGGTGTACATCATGGCGCGCATCTTGTGCTGCGGCACGAGCCGGGCCAGGTGGGTGGCGGCGCCCAGCGCGCCCCGGTCCACCTCCGGCAGGCCGAAGGTGGCGTCGTCGGCGGCCACGATGATGTCGGCGTTGCCGCAGATGCCGATGCCGCCGCCGAGGCAGAAGCCCTGCACCGCGACGACCACCGGCACCGGGCAGTCGTAGACGGCGGCGAACGCGGCCGCGCAGCCCCGGCTGACGCCGACGAGCGCGCCGAAGTCCTTGGCCGCCTGCAGCTCCTTGATGTCCACCCCGGCGTTGAACCCGCGGCCCTCGGCGCGCAGCACGACGGCCCGCACGGCCGGGTCGGCCCCGGCGCTCTGCAGCGCCGCGGCGAGGTCGAACCAGCCCTTGACCGGCAGGGCGTTCACCGGCGGGTTGTTGACGACGATCTCGGCGACGCCGAGCTCGTCCACGCTTGCCTCGATCATTGGTCCCCATCGGTTGCGAAGGTCGCCCAGCCGTACACGGCGACGGTCCCGTCCTGTTTCGTGCAGGTCATCTCGACGTCGAACTCGCCGGCGCGCCGGGCGGTCACCGTGCCGTCGCAGGTGACGGTGTCCCCGGGAAAGACCCGGGCGGCGAACCGGACCCGGAAGGCGCGCACGCCGGCGGCGCCGAACCGGTCCGTGGCCCAGGTGGCCAGGAAGCCGGCCTGGAGCATGCCCAGCGACAGCGGTGCGTCCAGCCCGGACGCCCGGGCGAAGGTCTCGTCGTGGTGGATCGGGTTGAAGTCACCCGAGGCGCCCTGGTACCGGACCAGGTCGGTGCGGGTCAGCGGTCCGATAACAAGCGCGCTCATGCCGTCACCTCCGCTTCGCTCCGGACCGCTCATCCGGCCTCCACCCCCGTCAGCCGGGCGGTGGCGACCAGCCGGCCGCTCTCGTCGTGGAACTCGGTCACCATCACGGCGAACGCGAGGGGTCCGGACCGGCCCTCCTTGCGGGTGACCGACTCGATCCGGGAGCGGCCGATGAGCCGCGTGCCGGCCCGCGGGGGCGGCCCGTGGAACACGAACTCCTGCTCGGCGTGCAGGCCCTTGTGCTGGTCCATGGCCACCGCCGTCCACGGGTCGCTGGCCCCGGTCTGCCAGAAGAAGGCGGTGGTGAGGAAGGTCGGCGGTACCACCGGAGCCTCGGCCTCCAGGTAGGCCGGGTTGGCCGAGTGGGTCGCGCGGGCGAACTCGCGGATCTTCCCGCGCTCGACGTCGAGGACGAAGGGCTCGCCGGTGACCCCGGCCGCGCTGTCGTCAACCATTGCGCTGCTCCAAAGCGAACTAGGGGTGCTGGCTGCTGACGGAGACGACCTCGCCGGTCATGTAGCTGCTGTAGTCGCTGGCCAGGAACACGATGACGTTGGCCACCTCCCACGGCTCGGCCGGCCGCCCGAAGGCCTCCCGCGCGGACAGCTCCTCCAGCAGCTCCGAAGTGGTGACCTTGGCCAGGTGCGGGTGCATCGCGAGGCTGGGCGCGACCGCGTTGACCCGCACCCCGGCCGACGCGCCCTCGACCGCCGAGACCCGGGTAAGGGCCATGACGCCGGCCTTGGCCGCGGCGTAGTGGGCCTGCCCGGCCTGGGCCCGCCAGCCGATGACGGAGGCGTTGTTGACGATGACCCCGCGGCCGCGCGGCATCATGTGCCGCAGCGCCGCCCGGGTGCAGCGGAACGTGCCGGTGAGGGTGACGTCCAGCACCGAGCCCCACTGCTCGTCGGTCATGTCGACGATGTTCGCGGTGCCGCCCAGGCCGGCGTTGTTGACTAGCACGTCGAGGCCGCCGAGCCGATCGGCGACGGTGTCGAACAGCCGCTGCACCTGGGCCTCGTCCGTGACGTCGCACGGCACCGCGAGGGCGCCCAGGCGTTCGGCGGCCTCGGCGAGGCGCCGTTCGTGCCGGTCGCTGATCGCGACCGTGGCGCCCTCCTCGGCGCAGCGCTGCGCGGTCGCGAAGCCGATACCAGTGCCGGCCGCGGCGGTGACGAGCACCGTGCGGCCCTCGAGCAGGCCGTGACCGGCCGGTTTGCTCACCATGGCGTCACTCTACCAAGCGCTTGTTTGGTTTGCCAGCACGTTGTACGTCCAGGGGCACGGCCGTCGCCGCGGTCGTGGACAGCGCCGGGCGGTCCGCCTCCGCCTCGGGCAGCGGCTCCACCTCCCGCAGCGTGGCGAGGCTGCGGGAGGTCAGCTCGTGGTACACCCGGGTCCCGTTGGCCTTCCAGGCCAGCTCCTCGGCGGTCAGCTCGCGCACGACCCGGGCCGGCGAGCCGGCGGCGAGGGTGCGCGGCGGGACGACGAACCCGGCCTTCACGAACGCGTGGGCGCCGACGAACGCCAGCTCGCCGACCTCGGCCCCGTCCATGACGACGGCGTTCATGCCGACGAGCACCCCGGCGCCGATGCGGCAGCCGTGCAGCACCGCGCCGTGGCCCACGTGCCCGTCGCGGCCCAGCACGGCGGTGGTGCCGGGAAAGGTGTGGAACACGCAGGAGTCCTGCAGGTTCGACCCCTCCTCCATGACGATGCGGCCGAAGTCGCCGCGCAGGCTGGCGAGCGGGCCGACGTAGCAGTCCGCGCCGACGTGGACGTCGCCGATGAGCACGGCCGTCGGGTGCACGAACGCGGTGGGGTGCACGACGGGGACGACGCCCTCGATGGCGTAGGCGGGCATCAGGCGAGCCGCTTCAGCGTCGCCTCGGCCTCGGCCACGATCCGGTCGATGAGCTCGGCGCAGCTGGGCAGGTCGGCGATGAGCCCGGCGACCTGGCCGCTGGCCATCACCCCGGCGTCGGCGCGGCCCTCGACCATGGCGGCGCGGATGAGCATCGGCGTGTTCGCGGCGAGGAGCACCTGGTCGTAGCGCAGGCCGTGCCCGCGCATCGCCCGCCCCTCGCGCAGCAGCGACAGCCACGACCGCCCGGTCAGCCGGCGGAACGCCCGCGCGGAGCCGACGGCCCGGGCCAGGCGCCGCCCGGCCGACCGCCCGGCGAGCTCCTCGACGAAGGGGGTCTTGAGGACCCGCTGCGGCACACCGTCCAGCGCGTCGGTCACGACGGTGTCCGTGACGGTGGCGGCCAGGTAGCGCCGCTTGACGTCCTCGGCGATCGGGCTGTCGGTGGTGAGCAGGAACCGGGTGCCCATGGCGATCCCGGCGGCACCGTAGGCGAGCGCCGCGACGAGCCCCCGGCCGTCGTAGAACCCGCCCGCGGCGATGACCGGGATGTCCACGGCGTCGACGATCTGCGGCAGCAGCAGGGTGGTGGGGACCGGGCCGGTGTGGCCGCCGCCCTCGCCGCCCTGCACCACCACGGCGTCGGCGCCCCAGCCGGCGACCTTCTCGGCGTGCCGGCGAGCGCCGACGGACGGCACGACCACCGCGCCCGCCGACTTGAGCCGGTCGATGAGCTCCGGCTTCGGGGCGAGCGCGAAGGAGGCGACCCGGACCTTCTCGCGGATCAGCAGGTCGACCCGGCGGGCGGCGTCGGGCGCGTCGGCCCGCAGGTTCACCCCGAAGGGCCGGTCCGTGCGGGCCTGCACGTCCGCGATCGCCTGGGCGAGCTCCTCGTACGTCAGGGTCGCGCTGGCCAGGATCCCGAGCCCGCCCGCCTCGGCAGTAGCCGCGGTCAGGCGGGCATCGGAGACCCAGCCCATGCCGGTCTGCACGATCGGGTACTTGACCCCGAACAGATCGCAGATCGGCGTGCGCAGCGGCGATCCGCTCATCCGGCGACCTCGCGCGCGCGGATGTCAGTCGGGTCGATCACCTCGCGGATCAGGGTCAGCTCGGCGTCGCTGGGCTCGCGGGTCTCGGGCACCTCGTCCGGTACCACCAGGTCGAAACCGGTGGCGTCCAGCACCTCGTCGACCGTCACGCCCGGGTGCACCGACACCAGGCGCATCCGGTGGTCCTCGGTGCGGAAGTCGAACACCCCGAGGTTGCTGACCACCCGGCGCAGCTCGTGGAAGCGGCCGGCCGAGGGCTGGGCCGCCGCGCGGTCGTAGCCGACCCCGCTGACCATGTCGACGGTGGCCACGAACGAGCGCTTGCCGTGCCGCGGCACCCAGTAGCTGGTGGGGTGGTTCACCGTGTTGCCGGGGGCGCCGCGCACGCCGAGCAGCTGCCGGGTCGGGCGGGCGAAGTCGCCGATGGCGGAGATGTTGGCGTTGCCGTACCGGTCGATCTGGCTCGGGCCCATCATCACGTGCCGGCGACCGCCGTAGAGCAGGTCGAAGACGGCGCGGAACGGGATCCAGCCCTCGATCTCGGGCGGCGCCTCGCCGATCGCCCACGTGCCGCGACCCAGCAGCGCCTCGCCGTCGGAGAGCAGCAGGTCCGGCTCGAAGGTGGCCCGGGCGAGCCGGGCGGCGATCGTCGGGATCAGGCCGATCGCGCTGGCCAGGATCTCCCCATCGCCGCGCCACGCCTCGGCGCACGCGACCACACAAACCTCGGCCCGAGTCGCGGTGCTCATGCCGCCACCCCTCTCTGCTCGACCGCGGCCCGGTAGGCGCTCTCGTCGCCGGCCAGGTACCGCTCGTAGAACGCGGTCCAGGTCTGCGGGTCGGCGGCGGCCGCGGCGTACTCGCGCTGGAATGCCTCGTCCCGCCCGTAGTCCGGGTCGCAGGACGTGAAGTGGGCGCCGCCCGGGGCCTCGACCACGCCGTGCACCATCCACCGCTGCAGCAGCAGCGACTGCACGGGCGCGTCCCGGGTCAGCTCCGCGGTCGGCACGATCCGCTCGACCGAGACGTACGCGCGCTCGGCCGCGCTGCAGAAGAGGTCGTCGAAGTACGGGTCGGCGCCGAGATACTGCGCGTTGCCGTGCACGTCGGCCCGGTTGAGGTGCACCAGGGCGGCGTCCAGCGGCAGGGCCGGCACCGCCACCAGCTCCTCGTCGCCGTACGGCGAGGAGATGGTCCGCAGCGCGGGGTTGACCCGCAGCACGTCGGAGCCGAGGCCGACCCGGCTGGGCAGGAACGGCAGCCGGCAGGCGGCGGCGTAGAGCCCCCAGCGCAGCATGCCCTCGTCGTACTCGGTCACCTCGACGGCGCCGGCCTGCCGGGCCGCCCGGAAGTGGGGCTCCAGCGGGATGGAGTCGAGGGAGACGAAACCGTACACCAAATGCCGGACCTTCTTCGCGGCCAGCAGCAGGCCGACGTCGGGCCCGCCGTAGCTGACCACGGTGAGGTCGGTCAGGTCGGAGCGCAGGATCGCCCGGATCAGGGCCATCGGCTTGCGCCGCGACCCCCAGCCGCCGATCCCGATGGTCATGCCGGAGCGCAGCCGCGCCACGACCTCGTCCGGGGACATCTGTTTGTTCGCCATCGCAGTGTTTGGCCGCCTTAACTCCCGGAGGTCGCTTACCCAGCGACCGTACCAAGCGCTTGCTTGTTTGGGCTACACTCGTTTTCTCACAGGCTCGGTACACTCCGTGCTGAGTGCGGCGGGATACATCACCTTCACTGCAAAGGAACACGGGATGGCGCGAGATTCTGGGGACCGACGCGAGCGGATTCTCGCCAGCGCGGCGGCGCTGTTCGCTAACAAGGGCGTGGCCGCGACCACGGTGCGTGAGATCGCCGACGAGGTGGGCATCCTGTCCGGCAGCCTGTACCACCACTTCGAGTCGAAGGAGGCGATGGTCGACGAGATCGTCACCTCCTACCTGGACGACCTGCGCACCCGGTACAAGCGGGTGATGGCGGCCGACACCGACCCCCGGACCCGGCTGCACGACCTGATCGTGGCCTCGCTCGAGGTGGTGGAGGCGCACCCGCATGCCACCGAGATCTACCAGAACGACGTCAACTACCTCATCCAGATCGAACGGTTCGGATACCTGCGCAATGCCGGCAAGGAGGTCCAGGCCACCTGGCTGGAGGTGATCGAGGCCGGCATCGCGCAGGGCGTCGTCCGCGACGACCTGGACCCGAAGATCCTCTACCGCCTGATGCGTGACGCGGTCTGGCTGTCGGTGCGCTGGTTCAAGCCGACCGCGGACTACCCGATCGGCCGCCTCGCCGAGGACTGCACCTCACTCTTCCTGGACGGGCTCTCCCGCCGCTGAGGCGCGGTGGAGCCCGACCGGGCTGAGCGGACCGACGGCGCCGGCCGCGAACGCGGCCGCCACCGACTCCACGGTCCAGGCCGGGCCGGTCGCGCCGTGGCCCATGACGGTCGGGTGGGCGACCATCGACAGCTCGTCGCCGTCGATGCGGACCACCTGGCCGTGCAGCGCGGCGGCGGCGTCGGAGAGCAGGTACACGACCGCGGGCGCGTTCTGGGCCGGCGGCTTGTGGACGTTCTGGCCCTGGGCGGCGGCGCCGAGGTAGGCCTCGTAGGCGTCGGCCATGCGAGTGTGCGCGTTCGGGGAGACGGCGTTGACCCGCACGCCGGTGCCGGCCAGGTCGGCGGCCCAGCAGTAGGTCAGCGACGCCACGGCGCCCTTGCTGGCCCCGTAGGCGCCCATCGCGGCCGAACCGGCGTGCGAGCCGGAGGTGACGTTGACGATGGAGCCGCGGCCCCGGGGCAGCATGGCGCGGATGGCGTGCAGGCCGCAGTAGGCGGTGCCGAGGACGTTGACCTCGAGCACGGCCCGGAAGTCGGCCGGGTCCTGCTCCGCGGGGCCGGCCAGCCGGAAGATCCCGGCGTTGTTGACCAGGCCGTCGATGGCGCCGAACGCGTCGACGCAGGCGGCGACGATCGCGCCGGCGCCGTCCCAGTCGGCGACGGAGCCGGCGACCGCCTCGGCCCGCCCGCCGGACGCCCGGATCTCGGCGGCGACCACCTCGGCCTGGGCCCCGTCGACGTCGTTGACCACGACCGCGGCCCCCTCGGCCGCGGCCAGCCGCGCGTACGCCGCCCCGAGGCCCCGCCCGGCCCCGGTGACGACCACGGCCTTGCCGTCCAGATGACCGGTCATGAGAGCCGCTCCACGATGAGGGCCATGCCCTGGCCGCCGGCGGTGCACATGGTCTCCAGGCCGATCGTGGCGTCGCGGTGGATCAGGCCGTTGAGCAGCGTCGTGGCGATCCGCGCGCCCGTCATGCCGAACGGGTGACCGACGGCGATCGCGCCGCCGTGCACGTTCACCCGCTCCGGGTCGGCGCCCAGCTGCCGGTAGGACGGGATGACCTGGGCCGCGAACGCCTCGTTGATCTCGATGAGGTCGACGTCGCCGATGCTCATCCCGGCGTGGGCCAGGGCCCGGCGGCTCGCCTCGACCGGGCCGAGGCCCATGATCTCGGGGCTGAGCGCGGACACGCCGGTGGCCACGATCCGCGCGAGCGGGGCCAGGCCGAGCTCGCGGGCCCGGGCGGCGCTGAGGATGACCAGGGCGGCGGCGCCGTCGTTGAGCGGGCAGCAGTTGCCGGCCGTGACGGTGCCGTCGGGCCGGAACACCGGCTGCAGCGCGGCGACCTTGTCCAGGGTGACGCCCGGGCGGGGGCCGTCGTCGCGGCGCAGCTCGGTGCCGTCGGGCAGGGTGACCGGGGTGATGTCGAGGTCCCAGAAGCCGTCGGCCTGGGCCTTCTCCGCGTTGTTCTGGCTGCGCACGGCGAACTCGTCCTGCTCGCGGCGGCTGATGCCGCACAGCGAGGCGACGTTCTCGGCCGTCTCGCCCATGGCGATGTAGACGTCCGGCAGCTCGCCGCGCTCGCGCGGGTCGCTCCACGGCAGCGTGGCGGTGCGCTGCGGCCAGCGCGGGTTGCGGGTGCCGGGCATCCCGTCGGACTTGCCCGCGCCGTAGTGGGAGACGATCTCGGCCCCCGCGGCCACGAACGCGTGTCCCTCCCCGGCCCGGATGGCGTGGAAGGCCATCCGGATCGCCTGCAGGGACGAGGCGCAGTACCGGTTGACGGTGGTGCCGGGCACCATGTCGAACCCGAGGTGCATGGCGACCTGGCGGCCGAGGTTGTACCCCTGCTCGCCGGCCGGCTGCGCGCACCCCAGGATGAGGTCGTCGAGCGTGGCCGGATCGAGGGCGGGCACCTTGGCGAGGGCCTTGCCGACGATCTGCGCGGCGAGGTCGTCGGCGCGCACGCCGGCGAGCGAGCCCTTGTTGGCCCGGCCAATCGGCGAACGGGCCGTGGCGACGATGACGGCGTCCACGTGGACCCCTTTCTGAGGCTATTGTGTGACGACCCAGCCGCCGTCGACCGGCAGCAGGACGCCGTTGACGTAGGCAGCGGCCGGGGACAGCAGGAACAGCACCGCGGCGGCCACGTCCTCGGGGCGGCCCGCCCGGCGCATCGGGTTGCGCTCGACGAGCGCGCGGCCGAGCGGGGTATCGGCGAAGCCGGCCATCCGGGGCGTGTCGATGAACCCGGGTGCGACGGCGTTGGCCCGGATGCGCGGCGCGATCCGGGTCGCCAGGTGCCGGGTGTACCCGGCGATGGCGGCCTTGCCGGCGGAGTACCACGCGGAGTCGGTCCCGACGAGGTTCCCGGCGACGGAGGCGACGTTCACCACGGCGGACCCGTCCGGGGGCCCGGTGGCCAGCCAGGCCGAGGTGACGGCCTCGACGCTGCCGGCGGTGGCCGTGAGCCCGTCGGTGAAGGCGAGCGCGGGCCCGCCGCTGGCCGGCCCGGCGTTGTTGACGAGGTAGCGCACCGGCCCGGCCGCGGCGAACCCGGCGGCGACGGCGTCCGGGTCGCGCACGTCCACAATGGACCCGCCCGGCACCTGGGCGAGGTCCCATACCACCACCCGCAGCCCGAGCCGTGCGGCCAGGGTGGCGGTCGCGGCCCCGATGCCGCTGGCCCCGCCGGTGACCACGATCGTCTCGCCCTCGATGAACCCGTTCACAGCGCACCCGCCCGAAGTCTGGTCTTGAGTACCTTGCCGCTGGCGTTGCGGGGCAGCGCCGGCACGAGCACGAAGGACCGCGGCTGCTTGTAGTTGGCCAGCCGGGTCCGGCAGAACGACGCCAGGTCGTCCGGGTCCGGCGGCGGGCCGGAGCGGGCCACCACGTAGGCGCGGGCGACCTCGCCGAGCCGCTCGTCGGGCACGCCGATGACGGCGACCTCGGCCACGCCCGGGTGGCGGGCGATGACCTGTTCGATCTCGGCCGGGTAGGCGTTGAACCCGCCGACGATGAACATGTCCTTGAGACGGTCGGTGATACGCAGGTAGCCGCGCTCGTCGAGCTCGCCGACGTCGCCGGTGTGCAGCCAGCCGTCGGCGTCGACGGCGTCCGCGGTGGCGCGGGGGTCGTCGAAGTACCCGCGCATGACGTTGTAGCCGCGCACCAGCACCTCGCCGGTGACCGGGTCGATGCGGACCTCGACGCCGGGCACCGCGGCGCCGCAGGTGGTGGCGGTGGTCTGCGGGTCGTCGTCGGGGCGGCACATGGTCGCGGTGCCGCAGGACTCGGTCAGCCCGTAGGCGGTGATCACGGTCTGCAGGCGCAGCTCCGCGCGCAGCCGTTCGATCATCACCACGGGCACGGTCGTCGCACCGGTGACCGCGACCCGCAGGCTGGACAGGTCGTAGTCGCCGCGGCCGGGGTGGTCGAGCATCGAGGTGTAGAGCGTCGGCGGGCCCGGCAGCACGGTGATGCGCTCCCGCTGGACCAGCTCCAGCGTGGTGGGGACGTGGAACACGGCCTGCGGCACGATGGTCGCGCCGCGCAGCAGGGAGGCGATGACGCCGGCCTTGTAGCCGAAGGTGTTGAAGCATGGGTTCACCAGGAGGTACCTGTCCCCCTCGCGCAGGTCCGCGAGCTCGCTCCAGGTGACGTACAGCTGCGTGCTCTGCCGGTGCGTGAGCATCGCGCCCTTCGGCTGCCCGGTCGTGCCGCTGGTGAAGAACAGGTCCGAGAGGTCGTCGGGCTCGACGACCGCCTCGACCGGGCGGCGCTCGGCCAGGAACTCGTCCCACTCGGCGAGGGTCACGGTCCCGTCCAGCGCCGGCAGCGGGGTCTCGGCGGCCGCCTCGGCCAGGCCGGCGACGTACTGGTTGCCGAGGAAGCCGTCGTCGACGAACAGCAGCCGGGCGCCGCTGCGGGCCAGAATGTAGGCCGCCTCCGCGCCCTTGAATCTGGTGTTCAGCGGCACGAGCACCCCGCCGGCTGCGACGATGCCGAGAGCGGCGACGATCCAGCGCCAGCCGTTCGGCGCCCACAGCGCGACCCGATCGCCCTTGCCGACCCCCCGGGCGGCAAGGGCCTCGGCGAACGCGCCGACGCGGTCGGCCAGTTCGGCGTAGGTCAGCCGCACATCGCCATCGACGACGGCCTCGCGGTCGCCGTAGTGCACGGCGCCGGCCCGGACCAGTTCTGGAATGGTACGGGCGTCCAACGGTTCCATGCACGGCACCTTACCAATCAAGCGCTCGTTTGGTAAGGTCCGGACATGACGGAGGCATACCTGGTCGAGGCGGTCCGCACGCCCGTCGGCCGACGCGGCGGCGGCCTGGCCGGCGTCCACCCGGCCGACCTCGGCGCGCACGTGCTCGGCACGCTGGTCCGACGCAGCGGCGTGGACCCGGCGGCGGTGGACGACGTGATCTTCGGCTGCGTGGACACGCTCGGCCCACAGGCCGGCAACATCGCCCGCACCAGCTGGCTCGCCGCCGGCCTGCCCGAGCACGTCCCGGGGGTGACCGTCGACCGCCAGTGCGGCTCATCACAGCAGGCCGTGCACTTCGCCGCGCAGGCCGTCATGTCCGGCACCGCCGACCTCGTGGTCGCCGGCGGCGTGCAGAACATGAGCGCCATCCCGATCTCCTCGGCGATGCTGGCCGGGCGCCAGTACGGCTTCGACGACCCGTTCGGTGGCTCGGCCGGATGGCAGGCCCGCTACGGCGGCCAGGAGGTCAGCCAGTTCCGCGCGGCCGAGCTCATCGCCGCCAAGTGGTCGCTCACCCGCGAGGAGATGGAGCGGTACGCCCTGGAGAGCCACCGCCGCGCGGCGGCCGCCGTCGACGAGGGCCGCTTCGACCGCGAGATCGAGCCGATCGCCGGCGTCGCGCGCGACGAGGGCCCGCGCCGCGACACCACCCTGGAGAAGATGGCCACGCTGCCGACGCTCACCCCGGACGGAGTCGTCACCGCGGCCCTCGCCAGCCAGATCTCCGACGGGGCCGCCGCCCTGCTGGTCGCCTCGGAGCGCGCGGTCCGCGAGCACGGCCTGCTGCCCCGGGCCCGCATCCACCACTTGTCGGTCCTCGCCGACGACCCGGTCTACATGCTGACCGGCCCGATCCCGGCCACCGCCAACGCCCTGCGCCGCGCGGGCCTCACGATCGGCGACATCGACCTGGTCGAGATCAATGAGGCGTTCGTACCGGTGGTGCTCGCCTGGCTGCGCGAGACCGGCGCCGACCCTTCGCGCGTGAACGCCGACGGCGGCGCGGTGGCGCTCGGCCACCCGCTGGGCGCGACCGGCGCCCGCCTGATGACCACACTGCTGCACGCCCTGGAGGCCCGCGGCGGCCGCTACGGCCTGCAGACGATGTGCGAGGGCGGGGGTACGGCGAATGTCACCATCATCGAACGCCTCTGACCGCGTCGCCGTCGTCACCGGCGGCACCCGCGGCATCGGCCGGGCCATCGTCGCGCGGCTCGCCGCCTCGGGGTACCAGGTCCTCGCCTGCGGCCGCCGCGAGCCCGACTCACTGCCGGACGGGGTCGCCTTCCACCAGGCCGACGTGCGCGAGCCCGAGCAGGCGACCGGCCTGGTCGCCGCCGCCGTGGAGCGCTTCGGCCGGCTGGACCTGGTGGTGAACAACGCCGGCGGCGGCCCGCCCGCCCCCGCCGCGACCGCCTCCCCCGGCCTGGTGACCGCCGTGGTCCGGCTCAACCTGCTCGCCCCGTTCTTCGTCGCCCAGGCGGCCAACGCCGTCATGCAGGAGCAGCCGGACGGCGGCCTCATCGTGAACATCGGCAGCGTGTCGGCGCTGCGCCCGGCCCCCGGCACCGCGGCGTACGCGGCGGCCAAGGGCGGCCTCGAGGTCCTCACCCGGGCACTGGCCCTGGAGTGGGCGCCGAAGGTGCGGGTGAACACGGTGACCGCGGGCGCGGTGCGCACCGAGGACAACGCCGCGCACTACGGCGACGAGGCCGCCCTGGCCGCGGTCGCCGCCACCGTGCCGCTGGGCCGGATGGCCACCCCCGACGACGTTGCCGACGCGGTGCTGCTGCTGGCCTCCCCGCTGGCCGGCTACGTCACCGGCGCCTCGCTGGTCGTCGACGGCGGCGGGCAGGTGCCCCGCTACTGGGACACCGCCCGCCCCGAGCCCTGATGCACACCGTGTAGCCGCCGACGGCGCCTTCACACCGTGTAGCCGCCGCCGGCGCCTTCACACCGTGTAGCCGCCGCCGGCGCCTTCACACCGTGTAGCCGCCGCCGACGCCTTCACACCGTGTAGCCGCCGTCGACGTCGAGCTTCTGGCCGGTGATGAACCGGGCCCGGTCACTGGCCAGGAAGCACACCGCCTCGGCCACGTCGGCGGCGGAGCCGAAGCTGCGCAGCGGGATGTTGGCCCGGGCCACGTCCAGGGCACGCTCGTCCAGATCGCCTGAGGCGATGAGGCGGGTCGCCATGCCGTCCGTGAGCATGCCCGGGCCGACGCAGTTGGCGCGGACCCCGAAGCGGCCCTCCTCGGCGGCGATGCCGCGCACGAGCGCCTCGACCGCACCCTTCGGTACCGCCGACAGACCATCCCGGACCGGGAACCGCCGCGTCGCCGCGGTGGTGACCGCGACCAGGCTGCCGCGGCTGGACCGCAGCGCCGGCAGGGCCGCCCGGACCACGTTGAAGCAGGCGAGCACGTCCTGCGCCACCTGTTCGGCGAACTGGTCCGCCTCCACCCGGCTCAGGTGCATCATCGGCACGTGGGGGCCGGCCGCGTGAACCAGCGTGTGCACCTCGCCCGCGGCGGCGAACAGCTCGACGCAGGCCGCGGGGTCGGTGAGGTCGGCCTGGATCGCCCGGGCCTTCCGGGGAAGCTGGGAGGCCAGTTCCTCGGCCGCCGCGGCGTTGGAGCGGTAGGCGAGCACGACGGCACTGCCGCGCTCGGCGAGCATCTGTGCAATGGCGGCGCCGATGCCACCGGTGGCTCCGGTGACCACCGCGACGCCCTGACGGTAGGCGAAATCCCTGTGCATGGCGGGTACCCTACCAAGCAAGCGTTTGGTAGGGTACCGGCCGTGGAGCTGAAACTCGGGGTCATGCCGTCACGCGGATGCGCCGACGCGGCCACCACGGCCCGGTTCGTCCGGCTGGTGGAGGACCTCGGGTGCGAGTCGGTCTGGGCGGTCGAGCACGTCGTGGTCCCGGACGACTACGGAAGCGTCTACCCATACGACCGCAGCGGCCGGATGAGCCTCGGCCCGCACGACGACATCCCGGACCCGCTGCACTGGCTGACGTTCGCCGCCGCCTGCACGAGCACGCTGCGCCTCGGCACGGCAATGCTCATCCTGCCGGAGCACCACCCGGTGGCCCTGGCCAAGCGACTGGCCACAGTGGACACGCTCAGCGGCGGACGGCTCCTGGCGGGCATCGGCGTCGGCTGGCTGCGCGAGGAGTACGACGCCGTCGGGGTGCCCTTCGCCGAGCGGGGCGCCCGGGCCGACGAGTACCTCGAGGCGATGCGTGCCCTGTGGACGGGCGACCCGGCGCGGTACGACGGCCGGTTCGTGTCCTTCGGCCCGGTGCACAGCCGCCCCCGCCCCGTCCGCGGCACCGTCCCCATCGTCGTGGGCGGGCACAGCGCGGCGGCGGTACGGCGGGCCGCCCGCCTCGGCGACGGCTGGTACCCGCTCGGCGTGCGTGGCGCCGCCTTCGCCGAGCGGCGCGAACTGCTGCGGCGCGAATGCGAGGCGCTGGGCCGCGACCCGGACGAGGTCGAGGTGACCGTGCGCGCCCCGGGCGACCGCGGCGAGCTGGAGACATTGCGCTCCCTCGGCGTGTCCCGGGTGGTGATCCGGGCCGATCCGGACGACCTCGTCGGCGTGCGGGACAAGGTGCGCCACTACCAGAAGGAGATGCTGACGTCGTGAGAACGGTCATCGTCACCGGGGCCGGGCAGGGCCTCGGCCGCGCGCACGCGCTCGCGTTCGCCGCGACCGGGCACCGGGTGGTCCTCAACGACCTCGACCCGGCGCGTCTGGACGCCGTGGCCGCCGAGTGCCCGCAGGCGCTCGCCATCCCGGGCGACATCGCCGACTGGGGCTTCGCGGCCTCGCTCGTCGAGCGGGCGGTCGCCGACACCGGACGGCTCGACGCCCTGGTGAACAACGCCGGGCTGGTCCGCGACCGGATGCTCACCAACGTGAGCGAGGCCGAGTGGGACGACGTGGTCCGGGTCAACCTCAAGGGCCACTTCGCGCCGCTGCGCCACGCCGCCGCGTACTGGAAGGCCCAGGCCAAGGCGGGCACGCCCGTGGCCGCGCGGATCGTGAACACCACCTCCGGCGCCGGGCTGCTCGGCAGCGTCGGCCAGGTCAACTACAGCGCCGCCAAGGCCGGCGTGGCGGCCCTGACCCAGGTGGCCGCGGCCGAGCTGGCCCGCTACGGGATCACCGTCAACGCGATCGCGCCAAGCGCCCGCACCGCGATGACCGAGTCGGTCTTCGCCTCCACGATGGCCGCGCCGGAGCAAGGGTTCGACGCCATGGCCCCCGACAACGTCTCGCCGCTGGTCGTCTGGCTCGCCTCGGAGGAGGCCGGCTTCGTCACCGGCCGGGTGTTCGAGGTCTCCGGCGGCAGTGTGAGCGTCGCCGACGGCTGGCAGCACGGCCCGGCCGCCGACGCCGGCCGCCGCTGGGACCCCGCCGAGCTCGGCCCGGTCGTGCGCGACCTGCTCGCCCGCGCCCCGCAGCCGGCGGCCGTCTATGGCGCCTGACTTCCGGGCGGAGGTGCGGGCCTGGCTCGCCGAACATCTCACCGGCGAGTTCGAGCCGCTGGTCGGCACCGGCGGGCCGGGCCGCGAGCACGAGCACCTCGAGCTGCGGGCCGCCTGGGAGCGGGAGCTCGGCGCCGGGGGCTGGATCGGGCTGGGGTGGCCGCGGCCGTACGGGCGCGGGGCCACCATTGCCGAACAGGTGGTCTTCTTCGAGGAGTACGCGCGGGCGGGCGGACCCGGACGGCTGAGCCACGTCGGGGAGTACCTCCTCGCCCCGACCCTCATCGCGCACGGCACCGAGGAGCAGAAGGCGCGGTTCCTGCCGCCGATCGCGCGGGCCGAGGAGCTGTGGTGCCAGGGGTACTCCGAGCCCGGCGCCGGCAGCGACCTCGCCGGCGTGCAGACCAGGGCGGAGCTCGACGGGGACCAGTGGCGGGTCACCGGGCAGAAGGTGTGGACCTCGCTGGCCCACATCGCCCAGTGGTGCTTCGTGCTGGCCCGCACCGGCCCGGGCGGGCGCAAGCAGGGCCTGTCCTACCTGCTGGTGCCGATGGACCAGCCCGGCGTCACGGTCCGCCCGATCGTGCAGATCACCGGCACGTCGGAGTTCAACGAGGTCTTCTTCGACGAGGCGGTCACCGGCGCCGACCACGTGGTCGGCGCGCCCGGCGACGGCTGGCGCGTGGCCACCAGCACCCTCGCGTTCGAGCGGGGCGTGGCGACGCTGGGCCAGCAGCTCGGCTTCGCTCAGGAACTGTCCGGGATCGTCGAGCGGGCCCGGGAGAACGGCACGTTCGACGACCCGATCGTCGCGGACCGGATCGCCGCCGCCTGGGCGGGGCTGCAGGGCCTGCGCCACCACGCGCTGCGCACCCTGTCGGCGACCGAGCCCGACCCGCTCGCGGCCTCGGTGGCGAAGCTGCTGTGGGCGAGCTGGCACCAGCGGCTGGGCGAACTGGCGATGGCGGTCGACGGGCCGGCGGGGACGGTACTGCTCGACGCGCCGTACGAGCTGACCGACGCCCAGCGGCTGTTCCTCTTCACCCGCGCCGACACCATCTACGGCGGCTCCAACGAGATCCAGCGCAACATCATCGCCAACAGGCTCCTGGGCCGTTAGGGGTGTCCACTGTGGATTTCGACGCAGAACAGCTGGCCCTGCGCGACTCGGTTCGCGCCTTCCTCACCTCGGACGGCTACAGCTGGGACCGGCTCGCCGGCGAGCTCGGCCTGACCGCGCTGGCCGTCCCCGAGGAGGGCGGCGGCTTCGGGGCCACCCTGTTCGAGGCCGGCATCGCCCTGGAGGAGGCGGGCGCGGCCCTGCTCTCGGCGCCGCTGCTGTCCACCACCGTCGCCGCCCTCGCCCTGGACCCCGCCGACCCCGCGCTCGCGGGCCTGGCCGCCGGCACCACGATCGGCGCCGTAGCCTTCGGCGCCACGTTCTCGGACGGCCTCCTGCACGGCCGGGTCGAGCACGTCCTCGACGGCGACGTGGCCGACCTGTTCGTCGTGGCGGCCGGCGACGACCTCTACGCCGTCGAGGCGTCGCAGGTCACCGTCACCGTGATGCCGACCCTGGACACCACCCGCGGCCAGGCGGCCCTGGTCTTCGACAGCGTCCCGGCCCGCCCGGCCGGCCCGGGCCGCGCCTCCCACGCCCTCGACCTGTTGCGGGCCGCCCTGGCCGCCGAGTCGATCGGCGTCGCCCGCGCCGCCCTGGACATCACGATCGAGCACCTGCGCACCCGGCAGCAGTTCGGCGTGCCCCTGGCCACGTTCCAGGCGCTGCGGCACCGGGTCGCCGACCTGTACGTTGAGCTGGAGCAGGCCACCTCCACGGCCCGGCACGCCCTGCGGGTGGCCGGAACCGAGGAGTTCCCGGTCGCCGCGGCCCTGGCGAAGCTGGCCGCCACCGAGGCCGCCTACACGGTGACGCGGGAGGCGATCCAGCTCCTCGGCGGCATCGGGTTCACGTGGGAGCATCCGGCGCACCGGTACCTCAAGCGCGCCGCCGCCAACCACGCCCTGGCCGGCGCCCCACACACCCTGCGCCGCTTCTTGCTCGCGTACGTCTAAGCGGCCGCCCGGTCAAAGCGGTCGCAGGCGTCGGCCACGGCCGCTAGCCTCGGCCGATGATCACGCTGACGCCGGTGCTGGAGCGATGGTTCGCGGACTGCCCATTCTGGCCTGTCGATCGGACCGACCTCTTCTTCGCGATCCCGCGTCTGCCGGCTCCGCGCCGGGTGGGAACCGTGGTGTGGACGTTGATCGGCCGCAGCGTGACCGCGGACGACCTGTCCATCACCGCGACCGACACCCAAGAAGCGATCGAGGAGTATCTGACCTACGAGGAAGGGGACTTCGCGCCCGGCGGCCTGCGAGTCAGCACCGGCGATGTCGTGATCGACCCGGGCTGCTGCGTCGGCCTTGACGAATGGCGCGACTGGCTGCACGTCCTCGGCGGCGAGGTCATCGACCTCGGGCACGACCCTGACGTGCTGGTCGAGCACCGGGGGCCGGTGCTGCGCATCTGGAAGGACAAGCGCCAGCTCCTTCCGGGAGAGCTGCCCGGCCCGGGCGAGCCGCACATCGACGTCCCGCGTGCCGACCTGCCGAGGCTTCTGGATGCCGTTCACCGGGACCTCGCGGGTTTCCTGATCGCCCTGCGTCCATGGGCACAGGACATCGCTGCCGAACTGGCCGATCCACTCGTCGCCGCCGTGGACCGGCAGCTGCGGATCAGCGCACCCCTCGGCATCTGACCCAGGGGGCAGCCCGCCCGGATGCGCTCGTCACCACGCGAGCGCCCGGCCGCCCACGCCCGCTCTAGCGGAACGCCATCTAGGCTCGCCGCCATGACTCAACGGGCGCCGGCGTTTGCGCCGCTGGTGCATGGATTGGCGAGAAACCCGGCGGCTCCTGCCGACCTGCTGCTGCACCTTCTGCGAACGTGCCCGGAACTGGCATGTGTGGGACTGCGGGATCGCGGTGCGCTGCCGGGGCGGGTGCAGGACGTGATGTCGCTCCATCCGTCGCGGCAGGTCCGTGGAACGCTGGCCGAACATCCGGACGTGGCCCCGGCGATACGAACGCGTCTGCTCGCCGATCCGGACTGGCGTGTGCGGATCCGGGCCTTCGGCCGCCGGGGGCAGCGTCCGCTGCCTGACGAGGTCCTGATCCAGCTACTGGCCGAGCTGCCCCAACCTTCGCCGAGCATGCCGCACACCAGCGAAGAGCTGTTCGGTGAGCTGTTCGAGGCGACGCGGTACGACCGGCATCTGGTTCACCTCGCCGCCACGCATTCCGATCCCGAGGTGCGCCGGCGGGTTGCGGTCCTCGCCGTCTGGCGTGACGACCTTCGGACGCTGCTCACTGACCCGGTGCCAGAGGTACGGACGGCCGCGGCCGAGTCCCTCGCGGAACATGAACGCGTCATGCAGCCCACCGACCTGCCCGAGCAGCACTGTCATGCGTTCTGGTACGTGCTGCAGCGGCCCTTGTCGCGAGCGTTGGTCGACCGCGTGCTCGCCACCGACGATGTGGAAGCCCTGTACTTCGTTGCCATCAATCCGACGACCCCACCCGACGTCGTCGAGACGCTCCTGCACCACCCGGACATCGGCATACGCTGCAGAGCCGCCACTCGCGCCGACCTGACCAGCGGGCAACTGCTCCGCCTCGTCACTGATCCGGCGGTCGAGGTACGCACGGCGGTCTCCACCCATCCGGGGCTCACCGAACAGCAACGGGCCGACATCGACATCGGCGCCAGCGACACCAACTTCGGTCCTCTGGAAGGACTCCGGTCAGCGGGCCACGGCGACGCGAGCGTGGCCGGACTCGACCAGGCACGGCAGTGGGCCGTTTCGGGCAATCGGCTGCTGCGCCGGCGCGCGGCACGCCGCCCCGACCTGCCGCAGGACCTGGTCGCCGCGCTCGCCGATGATCCCGATCTCGGTGTACGTGTCCTGCTGGCCCACAACCACCCGCACGCGCCCGCGGCGCTGCTGCTGCGCTGCTTCCTGGAATATGACCGTGGTAGGGACAGGCTCAGTGCGCTCCCGCAGTTCCCGAAGGCCGGGCTGGCCCGCTTTGCCGACCACCCCGACCCGGCAGTGCGGCGACTGGTCGCACTCGACCCGCACGCCGACGCCGAGCTCGTCGGCCGCCTGTCCGCCGATCCGGACATCGCCGTGCGAACAGCGATGGCCGGCTGCCCGCGGCTGCCCCTGGAGCGCATCACAGCGCTGCTTGACGCCCCAGAGCTGGCGGAACACGCGGCGGCCAACCCTGCCCTACCCGCCGAGCAGATGTGGCGCATGTTGGAGCAGGATGCGACGCACTGATCGAATGGGTCCGCCGTCCGGCGCCCGTTGAGGCTCGCCGGCGGGTGGGGGTCTGGCACGCTGGACCGGTGACGCTCTGCGTGTGGATGGCCGGTTGGCAGATGGAGTGTTGCGGTACACCCTTCCAAGTCGGTTCGTCGGTCTCGTGGAGACTGCGGCCCCCGACCGACGTCGGGTGGCTCGACACCGTACTCCACGACAGCGTTGCCGCGACCATCGATGCGATCGAAGACCATCACGGTGATTCCAGCGTCCCGCCGACGATGGCCACTGTTGTCTCGATCGCCACGGTCCACTGTCGTTTCGCGCCTGAGCCGGTTGCCGGTTCCGGGGTTGTGACGCCCGTCGTCGCGGCCGAGAAATGGAACAGCGACTTGGGTGACCGGCGCTTCGCCGGCTTTCTCGTCCGTGTTGTCGCCGCGGTTCCGAACGACGAGTAGGGCGCCTTCTCCCGGGGTACATCCTCTGCAGCATGCTGCGCGCGCTCACGTCGCGATCGGAGTGACGAGGTCGCGATGTCAGTGAATCGATCACTGCGCTACGTATCCCGGAACCACCCGACTGCTGGAGCGTTCATGTAGTCGTCCTCATTCTCAGGCGGCCAACGATCGCGCAGAGCGGCCAACATGTCGTTGTCGGTGGCATCAGTGGTGGCACACGGCGGCGAGTGCAGGCATCCCGGAAGTCCCGCAGCCGCGAAACTGCCGTGCGCGTCCCAAGCCTGCGCCAGTTGTTCGGGAGATATCCGGTGGAGAATGTAGACGCGAGGGTCGAAGTCCCAAAACCCACCGCCACTGTCATCGGCAACCATGACGAACCAGTATTCGCGATCACCCTGCGCGGCAAGGCCCGTGATCGGGCCGTCGTACCAGTCGCTAAACCACAATTTCCGGACGTCAGTCAGCTCGGGCAGGCCAGTGAGACGGGAAGCGGCGTGCACAACGCCGACGATAGCGCCGGGCGGCCCGATGTGAGTTGACGACATCCTGCACGAGGATCGTCACGCTTCGTGGAGACCGATTGTGGGCTCATGGAACGATCTCCCGTTATGGCCTTCAGGAGCCCGGACGACGGCTCAGCCCATGTCATCATCGTCGCCGTGGCGATGATTGAGGTTGTGCTGGGCGACATTGTCCAGGAGCGGGTCGATGCGATCGTGACCGCAGCCAACGAGTCCCTGCTGGGCGGGGGTGGCGTGGACTGGGCGGTACACCAGGCTGCCGGCCCCCGCCTGGCCGAGGCGGGGGCGGCGATCGCGCCATGCCAGCCCGGCGACGCCAAGGCCACCCCGGCGTTCGACCTCGACCCGCCGGTCCGGTACATCATTCACACCGTCGGACCGGTCTGGGACGGCGGCGCCTACGGCGAGGCCGACATTCTGGCCTCCTGCTACCGGCGCTGTCTGCAACTCGCCGACGAACTCGGGGTACGCACCGTCGCATTCCCCGCCATCGCCACCGGCCTGTACGGGTTCCCACCCGAATACGCAGCCAGTATCGCGGTGGCCACGATTCGCTCCACACCAACCGCTGTCGAACAGATCCGACTGGTCGCCTTCGACGAGCCGGCCCGGGATCTCCTCACCGCGGCACTGCGCGAATAGACCGATCGGCGTCCGCTATCGTCCGTTGGACGTCGGGTCGGCCGTCGACTCGGGTGCATGAGGCGGCGCGGATGGGAGTGCCCGCGATCGTGCGAACACCCACGCGTCGCTACGCAGTGAGCAGATCTTGCGCGGGCCGCTCAGGCGGAGCGTGCCGCCTCGAGTCCGGCGACGATGGCCTCGAGTTCAGGGCGCTTGGCGGCGTCGGTGATGAGCCCGACGAACGGGCCGCCCTCGAAGGTGAGGGTGACCTGGACCAACTGCTCCTTCTCGCGCCCGAACAGCTTGACGCGCCGCTCCAGGTCTTTCCACTGCGCACCCCTGAACGAGGACGCCGGTGTCCGGGTGACAGGCTGGGCGCCGCGCTGCTTCTCCAGCCAACCACCGTCGAGGATGAGGCGCTCGTTCGACTGCCCGTCAACAACGATCACGTGCGCAGGATAACGAACCTTGCCCACGTGCGGGACCGCCCACACAGACAGATGTCCGACGTCGCGTGCAGGGCGAGCATTGGTCGAACGCAGGACCTCCGGGTGTGGTGCGAAGGTCACACCCGGAGGTCGTCGTGCGAGCAATACGGGTCAGCGCGGTTCGTAGGCCTTCGGCAGGCGCATGCCGCGGTCGGCCATGATCTGGCGGACGTGGTTCGGGTAGTTGGTGATGATGCCGTCGATGCCCATGTCCATGAGGGCCTCGATCGTGGCCGGGTCGTCACAGGTCCACGGGATGACCTTCAGGTTCCGGGCGTGCGCCTCCGACACCATCGCCTCGTCGACGTAGAAGCGGAAGCCCGGGTTGCCGATCTTGCCGTCCTGCGGGAAGCCGTACACCGGCGAAAGCGCCGTGACGCCCGGGATGGCGGCGGCGGCCTTCACGAAGTCGCCGCCGAAGTCGTCGGCGTCGAGGCCGCCGAGCCACGGCGAGGCGCCCGGCTTGCCCACCTGGAGGAAGTCGTAGTTGGTCAGCGCCACCAGCGGCCACCTCGGCGCGAGCTGGTGCATGACCTTCAGCGCGCCCCAATCGAAGGACTGGATGGTGACCTGGTCCTCGATGCCCGAGGTGTGGATCTCCTCGTACACCCGGCGGACGAACAGCTCACGCGGCGCGGTCTGCTCGGGCGCTCCCGCCTCGACCTTGGTCTCGATGTTCAGCTTGACCTGGTTGGCGTGGTAGCTCTTGACGAGGTTCAGCACGTCCTTGAGCTCGACCATGCGGAAACCCCAGACCACCTCCTGCTCGGGGAAGCCGGGCAGCTGCTGGTATCCGCAGTTCATCGTCTTGATCTGGGCCAGGGTCAGGTCCTTGATGTACTTCCCGACGTACGGGTACATCGGGTCGCCAGGCGTGACCGGCGCGGTGTCGCGGCACTTCTGGGCGCTGATCTGCCGGTCGTGGTTGACCACGACCTTCTCGTCCTTGGTGACGTGGGTGTCCAGCTCCAGGGTGCTGACCCCGAGGCGCAACGCCTTGCCGAAACCCTCCAGCGACTCCTCGGTCGTCATGCCGATGCCGCCACGGTGGGCCTGCAGGTCGAAGTGGGTCTTCTGGGGCAGCACTACACCGGGCTTGCCGGCCGATGCGGCATGGCCGGCGGTTGGTGCGACAAGCGAGGCGAGCGCGGGCACCAGGGCCAGGCTCACCAGGACATGGCGCAGGGACATCGGGAACTCCGCTCCGTCGGGTGCACATTGACCCAACGGACGTTAAGGAGATGGCCGATCATCCGTTCGGCCACCGCGTGATCACGTAGTGAACGTTCACGGAACCCCGTTGCGGTCAGGCCCGCACGACGAGGGTCTTGGCGGCCATGTCCCCGAGCCGCCGGCGGCGGTCGTTCGTGAGGATGACGATCATGGCGACCAGGTAGATGAACAGGCCGTCGATGACGAGCAGCACGCTGCGGAGGAAGGCCTTGCCGAGGCCGGGCGTGGCGCCGGTGGCCTCGTCGACGACCCGGATGCCGGTCGCCAGCTTGCCCAGCGTGCGGCCGGTGGTCCCTTCCAGCACCCCGTGGTACACGATGATGAAGAGCAGCACCACGAACCGGCCGGTGTTGCTCAGCGCGGTGTAGCTGAAGTCTCCCGCCTGCATGTCCTCGCCGAAGACCGGCAGCAGGGCGGCGCCGAACAGCCCGGCGACGACGAGGTCGATGATGGTGGCGAGCACCCGCCGCCCGACGACGTGCACGTTCCTCATGGCGTCCTCCCCCAGTGACACATTGACAATCGTCAACATATCCCATGGAAGGAAGGGGTGCACGGCGGCCCGTGGCCGAAACGGGGACGGAGCGGAAGGTCGGTGAGCCGCTCGCTCTGCCGGGCCGGAGCCTCCTCCGGCCCGCTGAGCTACCGCCGTGACGGCCCCAGGGTGGCCCAATGCGGTCCGCCGCGCAACCCCTTCCTCACGCCTGGCCGGAGAACACCCCTACTCTGCGCATCACGCCGGACAGCAGCGGCGAGCGGACGACCACGCTGCAGGTGCAGCAGCGCGCGCACGGGCACGCCGGGCGGCCGCGTTCATGCGCTCCCGCGCGTCGGCGTGCCCGCCCTTGTGCCCGCGCGCGCCGTGCGGCGTGGGCAGGCGGTAGAAGGTCCGGCCGCCCCACTACACGGGCCGCGCCAGCATGCGAGGGCCCCGCGATCGGGGTAAAGCCATTAACCGACGGCGGTCTTCAGCACGCCCATCTTGGCCTGGTAGGCCGCGTCCAGGGCCTTGCCGCCGTCCTCGCTCGCGGCCACGACCTCGCCGCGCACCAGCACGTAGCCGCGCTCCACGGCCCCCCGTACCGCACCGAGCGCCGGCTCAGCCATGAGCACCGCCACGCCCTCGTCGGCGAGCTGGGTGACCGTGCGCAGCAGCTCCTGGACCACCAGCGGGGCCAGGCCGGTCATCATCTCGTCGAGCAGCAGCACCCGCGGGGAGCCCATGAGGGCCCGGGACACGACGAGCATCTGCTGCTCGCCGCCGGAGAGCACGCCGACCAGGCTGCGCAGACGGGTGCGCAGGATCGGGAAGCGGTCCAGCGCGGTGTCGACGGCCGAGCGGGGCAGCTTCAGCAGCTCGGCCATCACCTGCAGGTTGTCGGCCACGTTCAGCTTCGGGAACAGCTGGCGGCCCTGCGGCACGATGGCCAGGCCGGCGCGGGCGCGGGCGGCGGGCTTCAGGCGGCTGACGTCCTCGCCGTCGAGGTACACCCGGCCGGTCGACGGCACCGAGCCGTAGGCGGCCAGCAGGGCACTGCTCTTGCCCGCGCCGTTCGGGCCGACGAGCGCGGTCACCACGCCGCCGGGAGCCGTCAGGTCGAGGCCGGTGACCGCCCCGGCGTGGCCGTAGCGGACGGTCAGCGACTCCAGGCGCAGTTCATGAGACGACATGCGACACGTCCTCATCCGAATTGTCGGCGACCCCGAAGTACACCTGCTGCATCTGCGGGCTGGCGAGGCACTCGCGCGGATCGCCGTCGAACACGTTGCGGCCGCGGTCGAGCAGCATGATCCGGTCGACCAGGCCGGCGACGAGATCGACGTTGTGGTCCACGAGAATGACGGCGTGGCCGCGGCGCTGGACGGTGCGGATCACCTCGACGATGCCGTGCACGCCGCCCGCGTCGGAGCCGGCGAACGGCTCGTCGAGCAGCAGCACGAGCGGGTCCTGGCCGAGGGCGCGACCGACCTCGACGAGGCGCTGCTCGCCGAGGGACAGGTCGCCGGCCGGGCGGTCGAGCCGGTCGATGCCGAGCTCGTCGGCGAGCGAGCGGACCGTATCCGCGTCGCCGGCCGGGTGCGGGCGGAACGCGCCGGCGAACGCGCCCGCGATCATCTGCCCGATGGTGCCGTGGCGGCGGGCCGCCCGGCCGAGGAGCAGGTTGTCCGCGACGCTCAGCTCCAGAGCCAGTTGGGGGTACTGGAACGTGCGCGCCAGCCCGGCCTTGGCCCGGCGGGCGGCGGGGCCGGTCAACCGCTGGCCCCGCAGGGTGAGGGTGCCCTCGGTGGCCGGCTGGGCGCCGGAGATGAGGTCGACGAGGGTCGTCTTGCCGGCCCCGTTGGGCCCGACGAGGCCGAGGATCTCGCCGGCCGCGAGCGTGAACGACACGTCCTGCAGGGCGGTCACCCCGCCGTAGCGTTTGGTCAGGCCCTCGCCGACCAGCAGGGTCTCAGCCACGTCGGCCTCCCACGAATCGAGCACCCAGACGGGCCAGGCGGCTCACGTAACCGATCACGCCCTGCGGGGCGAGCAGCAGGATGACAAGCACCCCGAGGGCGAGGATGAGCGTGCCGCTGGTCTGGATGACCGGGAAGTTCAGGGTCAGCTCGACGGCGATGACCGCGCCGAGCACCGCGCCCCACGGGGTGGCCGAGCCGCCGATGAGGGGCATGAAGATCGCCAGGAACACCAGGTTGAGCGTGAACGTGTCCGGGGTGACACTGCCGGCCGAGTAGGTGAACAGCCCGCCGCCGACGGCCGCGATCGCGGCGCCGATGGCCAGCGCCACGAGGTTCATCACCGGGACCCGCACCCCGGCCGCCTCGACGGCGCGGGGCGCGTCGCGCATGGTCCGCACGATCACGCCCCATGGCGACATCCGCAGCCGGTCGAGCAGGAACGCGATGACGCAGACGACCACGACCGAGCCGACCACGATCTGGTAGTGCGACGGCACCCAGCCGAACAGGTTGAGCGGGCGCAGCGAGCCGAGGCCGCCGGAGCCGCCGGAGAGGCCCTCGGCGTCGACGAGCAGCGCGGTGAACGCCATGCCGAACAGCAGCGTCACCGCGGCCAGGAAGAAGCCGGACAGCCGGCGGGTGGCCAGGCCGAGCAGCACGGCGACCGCCGCCGCGACGACCGGGCCGGCGACCCACGCGAGCGCCAGCGGCAGGCCGGTGCGGGCCGAGAGCAGCCCGACCGCGTAACCGCCGATGCCCGCGTAGGCGCCGTAGGCCATCGACAGGGAGCCGGCCATGAGGTACGGCACGTACATCCCCAGCGCGATGAGCGCGTAGGTGGCCGTGGTGGTGATGAGGGTCTGCCGGTAGCCGTCGGCGCCGACCCAGGCGAGGATCAGGGCCGCCCCGATGATGCCGCAGACCAGACCGAATGAGCCCGGTACCCGCTTCATGCGCGAATCCTTCTGACGAACAGCCCGTTTGGCTTGAAGGCGAAGAACAGCAAGGCCACCAGCAGCAGGCCGTAGACGTGCGACTGGCCGCCGAAGTAGTACGGCACGAAGACCTCCACCAGGCCGAGCAGCAGCCCGCCGGCCAGCGGGGCCCACACCGAGCCGGTGCCGCCGACCACCATGGCCAGGAAGCCCGACAGCGCCCAGCTCAGCCCGGACAGCGAGCTGACCCCGGCCTTGGGCGCGAACAGCAGGCCGGTGATCCCGGCCAGCAGCCCGGAGACCAGGAACGCGATGAGCCGGATCCGGTTCACCGGCAGGCCGAGCAGCCCGGCCGCGTGGGTGCTGTCGCCGACCGCCCGCAGCAGCCGGCCGGTGCGGGTGGAGCGGATCCACAGCGCGGCTGCCGCGAAGGCCACCACGGTGAACCCGAGCAGCACCACCGTGCTCGGCTGGGCGATCGTGTCGCCGATCGGCACCGGGTCGAACGTGAACAGGTTCTGGCCCGGCAAGGTGGTGTAGCCGAAGAGGTACCCGCCGAGCTGCTGGATGGCGAAGAGCACTGCGGCCACCGCTACCAGCGCCGGCAGTTCACCCCGGCCGGCTCTGCGCTGCACCTGCCGTACCACCGCCAGCTCCGTGACGACGGCCAGGGCGGCCGACGCGAGCACGGCCACCGCGGCGGCGGCCCACACGTTCATGTCCTCGTAGAGCACGAGGTACGAGGTGCACAGGCCGCCGACCATGGCGTAGGGCCCGATCGCGAAGTTGAAGAACCCCGCGCCGACGAGCACTAGGTAGTAGGCCAGCGCAAGCAGGCCGAAGAAACATCCCATCTCCAGCGCGGACAACCACAGCTGCAACTGGCCCACGACGTCGCCTCCCTTTCTGTGTTACTGGCGCGCTGGTCGTTACTTGTTACACGGGGGCTGGAAGGTCGCCCAGGGGCCTTTCGGCTTGTTGTCCGAGCCGAACTCGACGAGAGACAGGCCGCACGGCCCATCCGCGCCCAGGTGCTTGTCCGCGCCGAAGCTCAGCGTGAAGTTGGCCTGACCGAACGTCGCCGGGTAGCTCTTGATGCTCTGGAGGGCCTCGTTGAGCTTCTTCGGGTCGTCGACCCCGCCGGCCTTCTCGATGGCCTGCTTGAGCAGCTGCACCGAGTCCCACGCCTGAGCGTCGTACGCGGTGATGTCGTAGTCCTTGCCGTTCTTCTCCTGCAGCATCTTCACCAGCGCCTGGGTGCGCGGGTTCTCGTTGTTGATGGAGCCCATGAAGATCAGGCCGTTGAGCGCGCCGGGTGCGGCGAGCTTCCAGGAGGCGGGCTGGTTGCCGATGGAGGCCAGCGAGAACCGCTTGACGCCGGCCATCTGGGTGCCGAGGGTGTTCTGGGCCAGCACCTCGAACGCGCCGCCGACGCTGGTCACCAGCACCGCGTCAGGCTTGGCGTTCTTGAGCCGGGCCACCTGGGCCGACAGGTCGCTGGCGTTGCCCGCGCCCTTCTCCGTGGCCACGAACTCCACGCAGCTCATGGCGGCGAACAGGGCCTTGTCGAGCGCGGCGATGGTCGTGGTGTCGTCGGTGAGCACGCCGAGCTTGCTGATGCCGGCAGCCTTGAAGGCGCCGCAGTACACCTGGGCCCAGTCGGTGGTGGTGTTGGCCAGCATGTAGATGAGCTCGTTGTCCGGCGGGGCGACGAGGGTCGCGGTGACGCCGGTCGGGGCGATGGCGGGGATGCCGAGCTGGGTGAGGGTGGACTTGGCCTGGATGATGGCCGCGCTGCCGCTCTGCAGGAACAGGGCCTTGGCGCCCTGGCTCTTGAGCTTCTGCAGTACCGCGGGGACCTTGGTCGGGTCGGACTCGTCGTTCTCGACCACGAGCTGCAACGGCCGGCCGAGCACGCCGCCCTTGTTGTTGACGTCCTGGACCGCCATCCGGATCGTCTTCCCGGCGATGGTGCTGTAGGAGGCGCCGGACCCGGTGCTGTCCTCGTCCATGCCGATGATGATCGGGGCGCCGGTGGCCGTTCCGTTGCTCGGTTTCTGGTCACCCGCCTTGTCGCCGCAGCCGGCCACCGCGAGCGCCGTGAGCGCCAGACAGCCGGCGATACGACGGTACCTCGTCGCAAAAACGCCCATGTGAACCCCTGTCGGGTGGAGTGATTGCCAGATTCAAAACCTAACAAGCGCTTGGTTTTTACATCTTGGCCAGGGCCGACGAGCGTGTCAAGGACAGTGCGGACATGCGCCCGTAACAGAACTGTCAACGAAGGAGCGCTGCTTACCGGACGGTGCTCCCACAGACACGCAAACGGTCGCAGTCTGACGACTGCGACCGGCGGGCGTCCGAAAAAGCCTACAATCGGTGATAGTCGGACGCGGCGAAGGCACGCCCGATGGCCACCGCCGAGGACGGGGCGTCCAGCGGCTGCATGAAGGCCTCGATGAAGAGCGGGCGGTCGCGGTCGGCCGACGCCGTGGCCAGGGCCGCCGTCAGGTCCTCCTCCGTCCTGACCTGCAGGGTCACCGCCCGGCCGGACGGGTCGAAGGCCTCGACCAGCCGGTCGTAGCGCCACGGGGTGATGGAGTTGTACGCCGCCTCCGGCCCCAGGATGCAGCGCTCCACCGCGTACCCCTCGTTGTTGACCAGCACGATGACCGGGTTGAGGCGCAGCCGCAGGATCGTGGCCAGCTCCTGCGCGGTCAGCTGGAACGAGCCGTCGCCGATGAGCAGGACGTGCCGGCGGTCGGGGGCGGCGAGCATCGTGCCGAGCAGGGCCGGGAGCGTGTACCCGATCGAGCCCCACAGCGGCTGGCCGATGAACGTGCAGTCGGTCGGCAGCAGGATGTCGGCGCTGCCGAAGTACGAGGTGCCCTGCTCGGCGATGATGACGTCGCCCGGCTCGAAGAACGCGCCCAGCCGCTGCCAGAAGCGCTCCTGCGACAGCGGGCCCGAGGCGCTCCCGAGCGACGCGGGCGCCGGGCGGTACCGCGGGAAGGTCTTCCGCTCCGGGGGCACGGTCATCGCGCGCAGGGCGTCGCGCATGCTCACCTGGCCGTGCCAGACCCCGGCCACCGTGGCGGTCGACGGGTGCAGCTCGATGACGCGGCTGCGGGCCAGGTGGGCGGTGAAGCCGCCGGTCACCGAGTCGGCGAACTCCGTCCCGGCAGCGATGAGGCAGTCGGCCTCCTCCACGATCCGGCGCACCGCCGGGTCGCTCAGGGCGCCCGAGTAGACGCCGGTGAAGAGGTCGTGCTGCTCGGGGAAGACGCCCTTGGCGCTGCTCAGGGTGGCGACCGGGCAGGCCAGCGCCTCGGCCAGCTCGAGCACCTCGGCGGACAGGCGGTAGCGGTCCACCTCGTGGCCGACCAGCATGGCGACGGTGGCGGCGCGGTGCAGCCGGGTCCTCGCCTGGTCGATGAAGCCGGCCAGGTCGGTGGGGTCGCTGGTCGGCGACGGCAGGGCCAGCGGGGCCGACGGCGCGTCGATGGTCTGGGTCGCCACGTCCGAGGGCAGCATGAAGTACACCGGACGCTTCCACAGCCAGCACAGGCCCAGCAGCCGGTCGATCTCGGTCGCCGCGTTGTTACGGTCGAGCATCGCCTGGCCGACCGTGTACTCGGCGGCGCACCGCGCGGCGTGGGTGAAGTCGCGGTCGCCGCGGGTGTGGTGGACCAGGCGGCGCCGGCGCATGACGAACGTGGCCGGGGTGCCCACGATGGAGACCAGGGGGACCGACTCGGCGCAGGCGCCGCCGACGCCGTTGAGGGCGCTGAGCTCCCCTACGCTGAAGGTGGTGACGAGCGCGCCGATGCCGTTGAGGCGCGCGTAGCCGTCGGCGGCGTACGCGGCGTTGAGCTCGTTGCAGTTGCCGACCCAGGACAGGCCCTCGGTGGCCTCGATCTGGTCGAGAAACTCCAGCTGGTAGTCGCCCGGCACGCCGAATACGTGGCGAACGCCCACCTCCTGCAGGCGCCGCAGGAGGTAGTCACCGACGGTGCACTCAGTCATTGACGCGACGTACCCGGTGATCTACCTGGTACACATCTGTTACCTTCCGGCGCGTGGAACGCATCGAGTGCCAGTGGTGCCGGCTGCAGAACGCGCCCGGGTCCGCGTCCTGCATGTCCTGCGGCGCGCCCCTGGACGTCAAGAACCTCGTCAGCGACTCCGGCTGGCGGGAGGCGCCCCGGCTGCGGGACATGACCGAGTTCCGGTTCGCCAACTCGGTGGCCCAGGTCGAGGGCGAACTGGTGCCAGTGATCGACATGGCGCTCGCCCCCGGCGACGCCGTCTACTTCGAACACCACGTGCTGCTGTGGAAGGACGAGCAGACGCCGGTCGTGGCCATGCCCACCCAGGGCGGCATGCGGCGGGTGTTCGGCGGCATGCCGTTCGTACTGACCCTCGCGCACGGGCCGGGACGGGTGGCGTTCTCCCGCGACTCCCCCGGCGAGCTGGTCGTGCTGCCGATGGCCCCCGGCGTGCACCTCGACGTGCGCGGGCACGCGTTCGTGCTGGCCTCGCACACGATCGGGTACGACTTCATCCGGATCCAGGGCCTCGCCAACGTGCTGCACGGCGGCAACGGCATGTACCTGGACCGGTTCGTGACACACTCCCACCCCGGCCTGCTGGTGCTGCACGGGTACGGCAACGTCTTCGAGCGCTGGCTGCGGCCCGGCGAGAAGATCATGGTGGAGCCGGGCGGCTTCCTCTACAAGGACGCCTCGGTGAACATGCAGGCGGTGCAGATGCCGGTCAAGACGGGGCTGCTGCGCCGCGGGATGTACCTGGCCGAGATGACCGGCCCCGGCCGGGTCGGCATCCAGTCCATGTACGTGCACCACAACGCCGACTGAGGGGGCCGCACCGATGAGCACCCCCGAGGGGTACACCGTCTGCCGGTACTGCCGCCTGCCCCACCCGGCCGGCGTGTCGTCCTGCCCGAGCTGCGGGGCCGCGCTAGACATCCGGCGGGCGGTCACCCGGTCCGGCTGGATCGAGCAGCCGCCGATCAAGGACATGACCCGCATCCAGTTCGGGCAGTCGCGCGTGCAGATCGAGGGCAAGTACGTGCCCGTCGCCGACTTCCGGCTGAGCGGGCCGGAGTGGATCTACTTCGCGCACCACGCGCTGCTGTGGACCGATCCCTCGGTACAGCTGAGCAACACCTCCCTCGCGGGCGGCTGGAACCGGATGCTGTCGGGCCTGCCGCTGATCATGGTGGAGGCGCGCGGCCCGGGCGGGCTGGCCCTGTCGGGCGACCGGCCGGGCGAGCTCATCGCGCTGCCGCTCGCCCCCGGCCGGGTCATGTGGGTCCGCGAGCACCGGTTCCTGACCGCGACGGGCAACGTGACGTACACCTGGCAGGACACCGGCGTGTGGTACTCGACCGGCTCCGGCGACGACCGCGAGACCCACTACCCGCTGGGCCGGTTCGGTGACCTGTTCACCGCCCAGCAGGGCCCGGGCCTGCTGCTGCTGCACGCGCCGGGCAACACGTTCCTGCGCGACCTGCAGCCGGGCGAGCGGATCCTGGTGCAGCCGGGCGCGCTGCTCTACCGCGACGTGTCGGTCCAGATGCACCTGCACCTGGAGTACCCGCGGGGGACGCCGAAGTTCTCCTGGGGCGGCTCGTTCAGCCAGCGCAACATCTGGCTGCGCCTCATCGGGCCGGGCCGGGTGGCGGTGTCGTCGGTGTTCCACCACACCAGCTCGGAGTACATCACCCGCAACTCGGCGGCTACCGAGCAGCGCTGGTAGCCGCCGGCCCCGCCAGGATCTCCTCGGCCGCGCGGCGCTGCCGGCGGGCCCGGTCCGCGTTGCCGGACGCCTCGTCGAGCTCCGCGATGCGGGTGTAGACCTCCGCCTGGGCCCGGCGGGCGCCGGTGTCCTCGGGGTCGAGGGCGGCGCGGCGCCGCCAGCTGGCCAGGGCCCGGCGGTACAGGGCCCGGGCCTCCTGCGGCTCGCCGGTGTCGCGCAGCCAGGCGGCGAGGCGCTCGCGGGCCTGCGCGACCTCGCGGTGCCCGCCGCCGTCGCGCGGGTGGCGGTGCACGAGCGCCTCGGCGACCTCCAGGGACCGCTCGAGATTGCCCCGTACCTCTTCCGGCTGGTCATTGGCCACATAGGAGTCGGCCATGCGGCGCAGCGCGGTGCTCAGGTCGCGCTGGGCGCCGGCGTCGTCGGGGTCGGTGGAGGCGTTGCGCTGGGCCGCATCGAGCGCGCCGGTGAAGTGCGTGGCCGCGCAGGCCACGTCGCCGGCGGCCAGGTCCATGTCGCCGAGGCGCCACTGCGCGGCGACCTGCCGGCGCTGGTGGCCCACGTCGCCGGGGGCGGCCTCGCACAGCCGGGCGGCGATGCCGGCCGCCTCGACGGCGAGGTCGCGGAACCGGGCCGGGTCGTCGTCGTCCGTGAGGCCGTCGGACATCAGGCCGGCCACCTCGTTGAGGTTGTCGAAGAGCAGGGCCTGGACCCGGGCGTTGTCGGGCGCGGCCTCGGCGAGCCGCCGCCACAGCGCCAGGGCCTCCTCGCGCTCCCGCAGCGCCAGATCGGGCCGGCCGGCGGCGGTGTGCACGGCGGCGGAGGTGTCCAGGCCCAGGGCCAGGTCCCACAGCGCGTCGCCGTCGTCGGGCCGCTCCTCGGCGACGGCGCGGCGGATGCGCAGCGACTCGTCGACCGCGGCGCGGGCCCCGGCGAGCTCGCCGTCGTCGAGCGCGACGGCGGCGACGGTCAGGCGGCTCACGGCGACGTTGCGCCGCAGGGTGGAGTCGTCCGGCTCGGCCTCGGCCAGGCGGACGTCGAGGGCGAGGGCGCGCTCGTACGCCTCGCGGGCCTCGGCGAGGCGGCCGAGGCGGTGCAGCAGCCGGCCCTGGCGGTCCAGGGCGACGCTGAGGCCGACCTGCGCGCCCCGGTCGTCCGGGGTCGCCTCGGCGGCCTCGGTGGCCAGCGCGACCGCCTCCGCGCCCTTGACCGCGGCCGCGGCGGTGCTGCCGATCGCCTCCAGCGCATCGCGCTCGCGGTGCAGCAGGGAGGCGTACGCCGGGTGCCCCGCCGGCAGGGCCGGGGTCAGCTCGCCGAGGAACGCCGCGACGGTCGCCTCGTTGGCGAGCTTCGGCAGCGCCTCCTCGGCGAACTCTGCGATCTCGTCGTACTGACCGACGGCCCCCAGGTGGTGGACCACCTCGGTCAGCATGCGGAACTCGCCCCGCCCGGCCCGGACCGCGCGCCACGCGGCCCGGGCGGCCCGCTCGTGCCGGTGCGGGCCCGCGGCCCGGGCGTCGCGCTCGTGCCGGTGCGGGGCCAGGGCCTCGCGCAGCCACGGCTCGACGACGGTGCCGTCGTCCCCGGCCCGCGCCAGGGTCAGGTCGTGCAGCCGGGCGAGGTGGGCGGCGTGCTCGGCGGTCGCCTCCTCCGGCACCGGGTCGGCGCCGGTGACGGCGAAGGCCAGGTCCTCCGTGGCCATCGGGACACGCGACATCGACAGCTGCAGCAGCGCCTCCCGCGCGCCCGGTTCGAGCCCGTCCAGCAGCTGCGCGAGCAGCACGTCGCGGGCGCCGACGGCGACGGCCTCGCGGGTCGCCCCGGACACGGTCCGCTGCGCGGTGGCCTCGAGCCGTTCCAGCAGGGCGGCGACGTCGGGCAGGCGGGCGCCGTCGTGCAGCAGCGCGTCGACGAACTCGACGAGCCGCGGGTGCCCGCCCACGGTGCGCACCACGGTCTCCAGGTCCTCGCCGGCGAGGTCCCTGAGGCCGGGCATGCGCAGCAGCAGGCGGCGCAGCTCGGCGTCGGACAGCGGCGGCACCTCGAGCCGGCTCAGCGGCACGTCGGCCGGGATCGGGTAGCGGCTGGTGACGAGGACCTTGCCGCGCTCGGCGGCGGCGCACAGCGCGGCGAGCGCCGCGGCGAAGCCGGGGTCGGTGAACGCGGCGCCGCCGGCGGTGAGGTTCTGCTCGAAGTCGTCGAGGACGAGCAGGATCCGCTCGGTGCGCATCGCGTCGGCGTCGACCAGCTCGTTCGGGTCCCACACGCCGGTGTGCACCACGATGGTCCACGGGTCGTCGACGTCGTCGCGCAGCCGGGTGACGACCCGGCCGGCCAGGGCCGTCTTGCCGATGCCGCCGGGTCCGGTGAGCACGACTCCGCTGACCAGCGGCGCGCCGATGACCTCGTCGCGCAGGGTCTGGGTGATGACGCGCAGCAGGCCGCGCCGGCCGATGAGGTCGCCGATGAGCCGCTCCCGCACGCCGTCGCCGGTGGGCAGCTCGGTCGGGTTGGACAGCGGCACCGGGGCGGCGGCGGGGTTCCACAGCGGTCCGTCGGAGGCGGCGAAGAGGGCCGGGATGGCGAACTCGCCGGCCGACTCCTCGAACAGCTCGGCCCGGGCCGCCGCCAGGGCCGCCGCGACGGGCGTGCCGCCGTCGGCCAGGGCCTGGTAGACCCGGGTGAGCAGGGCGGTGGCGTACTTGTCGGTGACCGACGTCTGCATGGCGATGACCCGGTCGGCGCCGTGGCGCAGCAGCGTGACGGCCAGGCCGGCGTCGGCGTCCGCGGCGCCGCCGCAGCTGGACAGCACGATGAGCGGCACCGGCCGCCCGCCCCGGCGCAGCACCCGGACGAGGTCCTCGGCGCGCACGTCGACCGCGTTGCCGTCGCGGTCCTCCAGCTCGACCCCGTACGGCGACCCGTGCGCCGACAGGTGCAGCACGTGGTAGGCGTCGCGGCGCAGCGCCTCGGCGATCTCGCCCGGCCCGGCCACCTCGAGGATGGTCACCTCGGCCCCGACGGCGCCGACCACGGAGACGATGGCCTGCATCTCCGCCTCGACGTCCAGCGCAGGCATGCCGGTGTGCTCGGGGGCGCCGACGGCGACCAGGATCTTCAACGGCCCCGGGGCCGGCGGGTGGTCCGCGATGCGCACGCCGGTGACGGCCCGGGTGAAGCGCACGCCGTCCACAGTGGACAACGCCCGGTGGTCGGCCAGGCGCAGCAGCTCGAACGGCAGCTCGTGCACCGGCCCGTCGCCCTCGACGACGACGTCGAGGACCGTGCCGGGGGCGAGCAGCTCGGTGACGTCATCGAGGACGTCCCCGTCGAACATCGCCGCGGACAGCCGCTCGCCCAGGCGGGCCAGCCGGGCGGGGGCGTCGGGAAGGTCCACAAGGGACCAGACCTCGTCCTTGCCGAAGGGCAGCGGCCGGTCCTGCTCGCCCAGCGCGGCCCCGTCGAGGGTGGCGACGGTGTGCACCCGCCCGCCCGCGACCGTGACGGCGAGCCGAAGTTCGTGCCGATCCATGCGCGACATCATGGCAGGATGCCGCGCGGCCCGGACTATCCGGGATCAGAGCCCGTTGTGGCCGATGACGCCCTTGTACCAGTCCGCGCTGGCCTTGGGTTCCCGGCGTTGTGTCGAGAAGTCGACATGCACGATGCCCCAGCGCTGCGTGTACCCCTCCGCCCACTCGAAGTTGTCCATGAACGACCACAGGTGGTAGCTCTCCAGCGGCACGCCGGCCTGGATGGCCCGGTGGGCGGCGGTCAGGTGGTCGCGCAGGAACGTGATGCGGTCGGGGTCCTGCATGGCGTTGGTGGTCGGCATGCCGTTCTCGGTGATGGTGATCGGCAGGTCGCCGTAGTCCTTGCGGATCCGGGTCAGCAGGTCGTAGAGGCCGTTCGGGTCGATCTCCTGCCACGTCGCCTGGGAGGTCGGGTGGAGCATGACCCGGGCGCCGGTGCCGGTGACGTGGGTGGTGCCGTAGTAGTTCACGCCGAGGATGTCGTTGCGGGCGCCGATGACGGCCAGGTCGCCATCCTTGACGGCGGACCGGACGGGCGCGTCGGGGGCCTGCAGGGCCAGCCAGTCCGCGGGGTAGCGGCCGAGCAGGACCGGGTCGAGCCAGCGGCGGTTCTCCTCGCCGTCGGCGATCGTCGCGTGCCGGCGCGCGCCGTCGGTGCCGTCGGCGGGATACGTCGGCGAGAGGCTGAGCGCCGGGCCGATGCGGGAGCTGCCGTTGGTACTGCGCAGCGCCTGCACCGCCAGCCCGTGCCCGAGCAGCAGGTGGTGGCCGACGACGTTGCCCAGGGCCCGGTCGCGCTTGCCCGGCGCGTGGGTGCCTGCGGTGTACCCGTTGTCGACGACGGTCTTCGGCTCGTTGAGGGTCAGCCAGATCGGCACCTTGTCGCCCATCGCCTGGAACATCGCGTGCGCGTAGTCGGCGAACCACTTGGCGCAGTCGCGGTTCTCCCAGCCGCCCTTGTCCTGCAGCGCCTGCGGGGTGTCCCAGTGGAAGAGCGTGACGACGGGCGCGATGCCACGGCCGAGCAGCCCGTCGACCAGCCGCTGATAGAAGTCGATGCCCTTCGGGTTGACCGCGCCACGGCCGGTGGGCATGACCCGGGACCAGGACACGGAGAACCGGTACGAGGTCAGGCCGAGGTCGCGCATGAGGTCGAGGTCGGCGGCGTAGCGGTGGTAGTGGTCGGCGGCCACGTCGCCGGTGTCCCCGTTGCGGATGCGGCCCGGCTCCTGACAGAAGGTGTCCCAGACCGACGGGCCGCGGCCGTCCTCGCGGGCCGCGCCCTCGATCTGGTAGGCGGAGGTGGCCGCGCCCCAGCCGAAGCGGGCGGGGAAGGTGACCGGGATGGCCTCGGCGGCGCCCGCGGTGGCCGGGCGGAGGATGCCGGCGACCGATCCAGCGGCCGCCAGGGTGAGAACGTGTCGGCGTCGCATGCCGCGAACGTAGCTCGATTGCCGCCATACCCACAAAATCCGCCGCAAATGGGATCGGCACCTATCCTTCGGCCCCGTGCCAGTCGGGCGGGTCCGCCGGGTGCAGCGCCGGGTCGTCGGCGGCGAAGGTGCGCACCGGCCCGGGCGGGGTGCGCGGCCCCTCGAACCGGACCGTCACCCGGCCGCGCCCGCTGCCCCACACCCACCCGGCGCCGTGCACGGCGTGGCGCACGTCCTCGCCGGTGCGCCAGCCCGCCCGGGCCGGCTCCGGTTCGGGCTCCGCGGCCTCGTCCGGGGCCTGGTCGGCCGCCGTCTCCCGCCGGGCCGCCGGGTCCAGCAGCGACAGCAGGTCGTCCTGCGCGAACTCGGTCAGCCCGGAGACCCCCACCCCGATCAGCCGCAGCCCGCCGGAGACGTCGACGTCGCCGAGCAGCCGCCGGGCCGCCTGGGTGATGACGCGGGGGTCGTCGGTGGCCTGCGCGCGGGTGGTGGAACGGGTGATCGTGGTGAAGTCGAAGTGCCGCGCCTTGAGCGTGACGGTCCGCCCGGAGAGCCCCGCGGCCCGCAGCCGCGCACCGACCTGCGCGGCGAGCACGTCCAGCTCGGCGCCGAGGCGGGCCGGGTCGGCGACGTCGGCGGCGAAGGTCTCCTCCGCCGAGACCGACTTGGCCTCCCGCTCGCCGACCACCGGCCGGCCGTCGTCGGCGCGGGCCAGGCGGTACAGCGCCACCCCGTGTGCCTGCCCGAGCCGCTCGATCAGCTCGGCCGGGGCGAGCCCGGCGAGGTCGCCGATCGTGTGCACCCCGGCCCGCCGCAGCCGCTCGGCCGTGGCCGGCCCGACCCCGGAGAGCGCGGTCACCGGCAGCGGCCCGAGGAACGCCCGCTCCTGCCCCGGCGCCACGACCGTCAGCCCGTCGGGCTTGTGCAGGTCGGAGCCGATCTTCGCGATGAGCTTCGACGTGCCGGCCCCGACCGACCCGGTGACCCCGCCGGTCGCCGCCCTGATGCGGGCCTTGAGGTCCAGGGCCAGCTCGGTCACCGCCCGGATGTCGAGGCCGCCCGTCGACGTGGCGGCCAGGTCGACGTACGCCTCGTCGATGGAAACCGCCTCGACCAGCGGCGACAGCCCGGCCAGCAGCTCCATGACGACCTGGCTGGTGCGCCGGTAGGCGGCGAAGCGCGGGGCCAGGAACGCGGTGCCGGACGGGCAGCGCCGCCGCGCCTCGGCGACCGGCATTGCGGATCGGGCCCCGAACACCCGCGCCTCGTAGGACGCGGTCGCCACCACCCCGCGCCCGCCCATCCCGCCGACCACGACGGGCCGCCCGCGCAGCGACGGCTTGTCCCGCTGCTCCACGCTGGCGAACATCGCGTCCAGGTCCACGTGCAGGATGCTGGGCGTGTCGCGCATCTTCCGACGGTAACCGGGCGCGGCGGCGGATCACGGCAACAGGGCCAGCTTGCCGACGCTCGCCCGCGACTCCAGTTCGGCGAGCGCCTTCGGCCCGTCGGCGAGGTCGTACACGGTCGGCCGCCCGGGGGTGAGCACCCCGGCCGCGATGAGCGCGAAGAGCTCGCCCATCACCTCGCCGAAGATCTGCGGCGCGGCCTGGATCAGCGCGCCGATGTTCAGGCCGATGACGTGGACCTGGTGCTCGTAGACCAGTTCCCGGTTGGTGATCGCGGCGTCGCCGCCGGCCGTGCCGTAGACCACGACCCGGCCGGTGACCCGCTTGGCCGCGGCCAGGCTGGCGCCGAGGGTGGCGCCACCGGCCGACTCCAGCACCAGGTCGGCCCCGGCGCCGCCGGTCAGCCCCAGGACCTCGGCGGCGAGGCCGGGGCCGGGGGAGTCGAGCACGTGGTCGGCGCCCAGCGCCCGCAGCGTCGCGTGCTTGCCCGGCGAGGCGGCGGCGAGCACCGTCGCGCCGTAGTGCTTGGCCATCCGCACCGCGGCCTGGCCCGTCCCGCCGGCGGCCGCGTGGATGAGCACGGTCTCGCCCTCCACGAGCCGCCCGAGCGGCCGCAGCGCCGCCAGCGCGGTCGGCCAGGCCACGACGAGGCCCAGCGCCTGCTCGTCGGTCCAGCCCGCGGGCACCGGCACCGCCGCGGCGGCGGGCAGGACCATGTACTCGGCGAACGCGCCGCCCGCGATGCCGGCGCCGATCACGTGCGCGCCCGGCGGCAGGCCGGTCACCCCCTCCCCCAGCGCGGTGATCTCGCCGGCCGCCTCGAAACCCGCAACGTACGGCGGCCGCGGGCCGCCGGGGAACGCGCCGCGGGCCTGCAGGACGTCGCCGAAGTTGACGCCCGCCGCGGCGACCCGGATCAGGACCTCGCCCGCGCCGGGCCGGGGTATCGGCGCATCGGTGATCAAGCGGAGATCCTGCGGGCCGTTCAGCGACGTCTGTTGCAGGGCGCGCATGGGCGTATCCCCTCCCGGTCGTATTTTTTTATCGAACGACCAAGAAGGTCCCATGACGACCGTCCGGCCGTCAAGGTAAACTTTGTCGAACGACCAAGAAAGGTGACGAGATGGCTGCACGCGGCCGGCCGCGCGGCTTCGACCCGGACACCGCCCTGCGCCAGGCGCTGGACCTGTTCTGGGCGCGGGGCTACGAGGGGACCTCGCTCAATGACCTGGCCGCCGCCATGGGCGTCGCGTCGGCCAGCATCTACGCCTGCTTCGGCAGCAAGGAGCAGCTGTTCCGCCGGACCATGGCGCTCTACGGCGCGACCGCGGGCGAGCCGCCCCGGCGGGCGCTGCGCGAGCAGCCCACGGCCCGCGCGGCGATCCACGCCATGCTCCGCGCCACCGCCGACGAGATCACCCGGCCGGACTCTCCGCACTACTGCATGCTGATCCTCGCCGCGCCGACCGGCGCCGTGGAGAACCACGCGGTGCGGGAGTTCCTCGCCGATCTGCGCCGCGACATGTTCGCCACGATCCGGGACCGGCTCGCCCGCGGCGTCGCCGACGGCGACCTCGCGGCCCCGGCGTCCCGCGTGGACGGCATCGCCCGCTACTACACCACCGTGGTGCAGGGCCTGTCCGTGCAGGCCCGCGACGGCGCGAGCCGGTCCGACCTGGAGACGGTCATCGCCTGCGCGATGGCCGCCTGGGACACGCTCGCGTCCGGGCCGGCCGTTCGACAGCCGGCCGCTGCGGCAGACTGGACGGATGCCGGACGCCCCTGAGCCCGACTGCTGGCTGCACCCCGATGCCGAGGTACGCCCGTCCGCGATCGAGGGCGCCGGCCTGTTCGCCCGGGCCCCGATCGCGGCCGGCACGGCGGTCTCGCGCCTCGGCGGCCGCCTGGTCACCTGGCCGGACCTGCGGGACCTGCTCGACGACGCCGCGAGACAGCCCGGCCACCCGTACGTCGACACCATCACGGTCACCGAGACGCTGCACCTCGTGCTGCCGCCCGGCCGCCCGAACGGCAAGGGCAACCACAGCTGCGACCCGAACCTGTGGTGGATCGACGCCTACACCCTCGCCGCGCGCCGCCCCATCGCCGCGGACGAGGAGCTGACAAACGACTACGCGACGAGCACCGCCGCCCCCGGCTTCACCATGCGCTGCGAATGCCGTGGGCCCCTGTGCCGCGGCGTGGTGACCGGCGGGGACTGGCAACTGCCCGAACTGCGCCGCCGATACGGCCCGCACTGGGTGCCCGCCCTGCTCGACCTGATCCACCAGCCCGGCAGTTCGGCCTGATGCATCAGCTCGACGACCCTTTGCGGATGGTTCGAGCGGCCGTCGCGGCGCTCTACGAGGTCTTCGCCGGCTACCCGTTGCGGGACTGGACCGACCCGTGCCCGCACTGTCACACGGCGGACGACGAGCGGGCGCTGCGCCGGGCGCCGCTGCGCGAACTGACCGCCGAGGACCTGCGGTGGTACGCCACCGATTCCCTGATGCTGTGGGGGAACCTCGGCGACCTCAAGCACTTCCTGCCGCGGATCCTGGAGATCGCCGCGACGGAGGGCTTCGAGTTCCCGGACGTCGAGATTGTGTACGGGCACCTCGCGTACGGCTCCTTCGCCGCCTGGCCGGCCCCCGAGCGCGCGGCGGTGCGCGACCTGGCGATGGCGCACTGGCGGATGGCGCTCGCCGAGGGCGTGGACCTGGTCCATTTCGAGCCGGTGCTGACCGGCATCATGCTGATCGAGGACGATCTCACGGCGTACCTGGAGTACTGGGAGCGCTCGGACGACGCGGCGACGCTCGCCAACCTGGCCGGGTACGCCCAGGAGATCGCCCGCATCCTTGCCGGGGAGCGCGACTGGAACGCGTTCCTTGCCGTCGGGGAGCCCAGCGGGCCGTACGGCGCGGTCAGACCGGGCCCGGCGCAGGTGGTCGCCTGGCTGACCGGCCCGGACCTCGCGGCGCGGCTCGCCGCGCGCCGCGGCACGGTCTCCGGCCCGCAGGCCCGGGCCGCGCTCGAGGCGGCGCTGCGGGCCGTCGGCGATCTGCGGTCCTGACGGGGCGGCAAACGGCGAGGTCAATCGATATCATCGACACCTCAGCAAGCGGCGGCGGGGGCGGCAATGGCGGGGGAATCGCACAGCGAGTCGATCATCGAGTCGGCGCACGGATCCGGGCCGGGTGGCCGGCGGGCGGCGCTGGCGGTGGCGCTCGTCCTGGTGGTCGGCGCCGTGGTGGGTGTCGCCGTCTGGCGCTCCCGGGACACGGCCGAGCCCGGCGCGGCGCCGGCGTCGCCCGGGCCGCGGGCCTCGGAGCTGTACGCGGCCGACGACACGACGCTGATCGCGCGGTTCGACACCGACGATCCCCGCGAGAGCTGCCTGCGCGTGCCGGTCAACGACTGGGGCTACTTCTGCGACTACGTGGTCACGTGGTGGCGGGCGCAGGACGCCTTCGGGGCCGACGACGCGCAGCGGCTCGACCGGCTGCGCCACGGCGGCTACCGCATCAGCGGCTCGCTCGACCCGCGGCTGCAGGCCGGCGCGAAGCAGCGGGTCGACCAGGTCCTGCCGGTCGGCGACCCGAAGGTGTTCTCGCTGGCCACGATCGAGCCCGGCACCGGCCTGGTCAGGACGATGGCCGTGAACCGCAACTTCCGCCGCCCGCCGGGCACTTCCGCAAGCCCGGCCGATCCGGACCAGCCGCCGTCGCGGCCCGCCGGCGCGGACTCGGTGGACGCGCTCGTCGCCGGCGACGCGAACACGCCCGGAGGCGCGGCCGGCGCGCCCTTCATGATGTTCACGCTGGCCGCGGCGCTGGAGGGCGGCCTGACGCTGGACCACGCGATCGACACGAAGCGGGTGTACGAGTCGAACTTCGTCATCGACCCGAACAGCCCGGCGGCCTGCCACGGCCCGCACTGGTGCCCCGCCAACACCGGCGACCCGGCATACCTGTCGGGGCGACGCACCATGTGGGACGCGTTCGGCCACGCGGTGGTGACGTACTTCGTGGCGCTCGAGGAGCGGGTCGGCGCGGACAAGGCGGTCGCCATGGCGCAGCGCCTGGGCATCACCTTCCGCAGCCCGGTGGACCAGCAGTACGGCCTGTCGCCGAACAGCACCCACTGGGGCGCGTTCACGCTGGGCGTCTCCGCGACCACCACCCTGGACCTGGCCAACGCGTACGCCACCCTGGCCGCCGACGGCACCCACTGCGACCTGCTCCCCGTCGCCCGGGTCGTTGACGCCGGTGGCCGGCCGGCGCCCGGCGTCGGGCCGCACTGCGAGCCGGTGCTGCGCCCTGAGGTGGCCCGTGCGGCGATCGACGCGGGCCGCTGCCCCCTCGGCGACGAATCCGCCTTCGGCGGCGAGCGCTGCGGCACCGGCAAGGCCCCGGCCGCGACCGTACGGGACGCCGTCGGCCGCCCGGTGTCCGGCCAGGTCGGCACCGTCTCGGTGGTGGTCGCCGGGCCGCAGCTGGTCACCGCCGGCATGATCGCGGGCGCGCCGGGAGCGAACGCCGGCACGGCCCAGATCGGCTCCGGTGTGTCCGAGGGCGCCGTCGGGGCGGTCGCCGGGGTCGAACACGACGGCCTGGCCCCGCTGCCGCCCCGCGACTTCACCGCCCCGCCGCGCGAGGTCGCCTTCGCCACCTGACGCCCAGGAGGCCGAGACCAAGGCCCGCCAGTCCTTCGCCCGCTCCGAACTGACGGCCGACGGGAGGCTCGCCGCCGAACTGGAGGCCCGCCCCATTCGGCGCCGTCCCGGCCGCCCGTTGGGGTCCAAGCTCGACTCCAGGTCAAGCTGGGCGGCGGCCGCGTTGCCGGTTGAGTCTGGTCAGTCCTTGACGGTGTGCCGGTCGGCGCCGCGGCTTGTTGCCTCGGCATGACCCGACTTTCCGCTTACCGATGCGTACGATCGTACAAACAGTGTACGATCGTACGCATGCCTTCCCTTGATCTTGCCTCTGATGACTCGCGATCGATGCGAGAGCGCATGCTAGCTGGTGATTTGTACCGAGGCGCCGATCCGGAGCTGGAAGCCGAGATGCGTCAGGCAATGATGCTCACCAAGGCGTTCAACGACAGCGATCCGCAGGACCCTGAGCGGCGCCGGACGCTGCTGGAACAGCTGCTGGGTTCCGTAGGCACCGACGTGGACATCCGTCCGCCGCTGCACGTCGACTACGGCAGCCACCTGCACATCGGCGCTCGGACGTTCATCAACTTCGGGCTGATGGCCCTGGACGTCGCGCAAATCCGTATCGGCGAGGACGTGATGATGGGCCCGAACGTGCAGCTGCTGACGCCGACCCATCCGATCGACCCCGAACCTCGCCGCGCCAAGTGGGAGGCGGCCTTGCCGATCACCATCGGGGACAACGTCTGGATCGGGGGCATGGCCGTGATCTGCCCCGGCGTCACCATCGGAAACAACTCGGTGATCGGCGCCGGTTCGGTCGTCACGAAGGATATCCCCGCCGACGTCGTGGCGTTGGGCAACCCCGCGCGGGTCATCAAGTCGGTCTACGACAGATGACCACCAGGCGGCAGGCCACCGGCGGGGCACGGCGCCGGTATGAACCGGACCGACGCCAGCGACTGATCGAGGTCACGCTGGACGTCATCGCCGAGCTCGGCGTGGCCGGTACCACGCACCGGCGGGTGGCTGCCGCCGCTGACGTGCCGCTGGGGTCGGTCACGTACCACTTCGCCAGCTTGGAAGATCTCCTGACGTCAGCGTTCACGCACATGGCGGAGACGGCAGCGGCAGCGTTCGACGCGCAGATGGCGGCGATCGAGCCCGGGACCGATGCCTGCGGCAAAGTCGTCGAGGCGATGTTGGCCGACCTGGCCGACAACCGGCGAAGCGCCGTCCTCGCCTACGAGCTGTACGCCGCAGCAGCGCGCAATCCCGAACTTCGTGTGATCACGCAGGCGTGGATGGACAACAGCCGCCGCTCACTGCAGCGGCATTTCGATCCCGAGACCGCAGAAGCACTCGACGCGCTGATCGAGGGGCTGATTCTGCACGCGACACTGTCCACTCGGCCGGTCGATGCCCGAAAGATCAGGGACTCGATCCGTCGTTTCGCACCGGGGATGTGCTCGGATGACCGGTAGCCCGATGGACGCACACACGCCAATGCTGCCGGCGGCCGGGTCGACGGGCACCGGCCGCGGGCCGGCACGGGCTGCCACCGCTGCGGTATACCTCGCCTTCATCAGCAGCGGGTTCACCTTTGCGACCTGGGCCTCCCGCATCCCGGACGTCAAGTCGCAGCTTCACCTCAACCCGAAACAGCTGGGATTACTGCTGCTGGCCTTGCCTGTCGGGTCGATCGCGTCGCTATTGGCGGCTGGAACGGTCGTGGCGCACCTCGGCCCACGCCGCGTCGTGGCTATCGCCAGCCTGACCGGCGCGGCAGGGCTTTGCCTGGCCGGCACCGGCGCGCACGGCACAGCGGTTTTGACGACGGCAGGGCTTGTGCTGCTCGGACTGAGCACCGGCGTCTGGGATGTGGCGATGAACGTTGAGGCCGCCGCCGTCGAGCAACGCACCGACGCGTCGATCATGTCGCGGTTCCACGCCTCCCTGAGCGTTGGAACGGTTTTCGGTGCAGCCTTCGCCGCGGCCTGCACCGCACTCCACGTCCCGGTCGTCGCCCACCTGGCGGTCGTCGCGGTCCTGATTGCCGTAACGGTGCCGCTTTCCACGCGGGGCTACCTGGCCACCGACACGCAGCGGACCGCGCACCACACGACCCGCAACACTCTCCGTGCATGGACCGAGCCACGCACGCTCGCGCTCGGCCTCTTCGTGCTCACCATGGCATTCTCCGAAGGCACCGGCAACGACTGGCTCGCATCAGCCATGATCGAGGGACACCACACCTCAGTAGCCGCCGGCTCACTGACCTTCGCGACGTTCGTCGCCGCGATGACCCTCGGCCGATGGTTCGGGCCGCCCCTCGTCAACCGTCACGGCCCAAGACTGGTCACCCGCGCCAGCGCCGCGCTCGCCATGCTCGGCCTCGGAATCACGGTCTTCGGGCCGCATCAGATACTCGCCCTCATCGGTGTCATCGCATGGGGACTTGGGACCGCAATGGGATTTCCGCTCGGCATCAGCGCGGCAGCCGACGACCCAGACCGCGCAGCCATCCGCGTCAGCGTCGTATCCTCTATCGGCTACACAGCCTTCCTGGCCGGGCCCCCACTACTCGGATTCTTCGCGAACCACGTCGGCATCCTGCGCTCACTGTCCATCACCATGGGCGTCGTCGCGATCGGTCTGCTCTTCAGCGCGAGCTTCCGGCGCGACGGGAAGGCAGCGGCAACAAAGGCTTCGCACTAGCCTGATCTTTCTCGTCCTGGTAGCACGCGGGCCGGTGCCTCGCCACCTGAGCTTCCCCCGCTTTGATGGACCGGTGGTTACCCCGGCCTGCGTGCGACCAGGATGTCGCGCTGGATGGACTGGTCCACGCGGTGGCAGAAGGCGTCGTACGGTAAGTCGTCGAGCACCTCGAGGCCGGCGGCGGCGAGCACGCCGCCGGCCTCCTCTCGCCGCACCACGAACGTTTTCCACGCGATGCCCAGCGCGCAGCCCGGCCGCAACCGCCCCTGCCGGGCGCGAACCCGCACCGGCCCCCGCTCGTTCCCATGGACCGCAGCCGCCCCGGCCGACCCGCCGTCAGGTCTACAGCCACAGGTACGCCGACTTGGCCAACAGACGGCCCCGCGAGAACGACAACGCCACCGGCCCCGGAATCATGTGCCCTACTGTCGGGAACCCGGGACCGGAAGAGCAAGCTTGTCAAGGCCCCGTTCCGCGGCTGTGGGCAGACGATCATGTTGAATCGTGGGCGTGGTGCCGTCCGACACGGCGGCGGGGGTCTACTGGCGCCACCGCGGCTCGTCCCGGCACCCCGACGAGATCGCGGCCAGGATCGGCCGGTCCGAGCGCACCGTGCGCAGGCATTGGCCGCCAGCTCCGGCGCGGGCCACCAACGGGCACGATGCGAGCGATCTCGCCGAGCAACTGCGGGCCTCGTGACCCGGTCCCGAGTGTCCGGTGTTCACCTCGGGGCAGCGCCGCCGTACCGGAGCCGGGTTGGTCACGGTGCTGCGTGCCCCCGCTGCTCGGCTTCGATCACGGTCGCGAGGGTGGCCCGCTCGGCCTGATGCCGGCGGAGCAGTTCATCGCTGTACGCTCGCCACGCGGCGTCCTGCTCCGCCGTCATGTCGCCTCCGTCGGCTTCGGACTCGACATCTGGATGGGCGTCGAGAAACGCTGCGAACAGCCGACCCATTTCTCGGCTGTGCTGGCGGTTGAGGTCGATTCGTCGCGGGTCCATCTATCCTCACAATCCTGACGAGGCTGTCGCCTCGAGACGGCGGCCAGAACTAGTTTCCGACCTCGGTCCGCGGCCGGGCCGCCTCGTCGGCCGCCATGCGGTCGAGCCGGGCCAGCACGCCGTCGGGGCGCAGCCAGCCGCATCCGACGTCCTGAAGCCGGCGCAGCAGGACGTCAAGGTTTTGGGTCATCCACTGTGGACCGTATCGGCGCAGGAACATTTCGAGGTACGGTGTCGCGCCGTCATCCCAGTCGGCCGCGGCTCGGGCCTCAAGCTCCCAGTCGAGCTCCCAGCACCGCAGGTAGTCGCCGCCTCCGACCAGCAGGAAGCGACCGTCGGGCGTCAACGCGAGACAGCTGACACCCTGTTCGTGACCGTCGAGGACCCGTACGCGTCGTCCACTATGGATGTCCCATACCTCGATGGGTGACCAGAAAGCGGCGCACACGGCGAAGCGGCCGTCCGCGGTCATCCGGACCGTGTGAAATCCGCGGGGTGGCGACCCATCCAAGGTCCGCGTGATCCTCCCCGTGGCGACATTCCACAGGCGGAAGCCGTCGTCGCCGCCGGACATCACGGAACATCCGTCGGCACTGAGCGACACAGTACGCATCCGGGCGGCGGTCAGGCGGCTCCCCTCCCCTCGCAACCGGCTCACGGATCCGCCGTCCACCAGGCTCCACACCTCGACCTCGCCGCCCTTCGCGGTCACGACGAGACGGCCGTCATCACCGAGGCACATGTCGTCGATGCCCCAGACCCGCCCCCTCAGTTCCCGGACGGGCGCCCCGGTCTCCAGGTCCCAGTATCGGACCATGCCGTCCTGACCGCCGACCACGGCCTGCGTGCCGTCGGGGCTGAACCGCACCGGCGATGAACGGTGTGTCAACCCTCGTTTGCGCTCGATGATGCGCAGGCACCTGCCGGTGTCCAGGTCCCACAGGCGAACCGTGCCGTCCCGGCTCGAGGACAGGACCCGCCGTCCGTCGTCGCTCAGGCGGACCGACTCCACCATGTGCTGGTGGCCTTCCAGAACCCGCAGGCACGTACCCGCGTCGAGGTCCCACACCCGGACCGTTGCGTCGCTGCCGCCGGACAACCCGATCCGGCCGTCACCGGACAGGTCCACCGCCTCCACTGACTTGGTGTGCCCCGTCAGGAGTCTCGACGACCAGGCCGACCGCAGACCCGTGCGCACGCCGCGGCGGCCCAGTGCCCACCAGGCGGAAATGAGGCGCGGCGCCCGCTCGTACCCCTCGGTCGAGCGCGCCTGCCGCAACAGGTCGAGCGCAGCCGGGAAACGGCCGCCCGCCATCGCCTGCTCCGCCTCGGCCACCAGCGCGTCCACCCGGCCGCCGAGCCGGCTCAATTCGACGTGCCGGCGCGGCCGGCTCAGCCGCGGCCTGACCCGGTACCGGCCGGGCAGCTCCCACCGCCGTACCGTCCTGTCCTGTCCGGCAGACAGCGCGGACCGGCCGTCGGCATCCAGCCGGACCAGGGTGGTGCCGCCCTGGTGAGCGCCGAACGTCCGCAGGCACCGGCCGCTGTCCAGTTCCCACAGCCGAATGCTGCGGCCGTCGCCGCCGGAGATCAGGAATCGCGCACCGGCGTCGAGGGAAAGGGCGTCGGGCGTGGTTCCGCCCTCCAGAACATGTACGCAGCGACCATCGCCGAGATCCCAGACCCGGATCTTGCCGCCGTGGCATCCGGTGGCGGCGTAACGACCGTCGGCGCTGAAACACAGGCCGGTCACCCCCGACTCGTGCGGAGCCAACTCCTGCCGGCACCGACCGTCGGCCAGATCCCACAGCCGCACGACACGCTCCCGCTCCTGCTCGCGCCCGCGCCAACCGACCGACAGTGCCCAGCGGCCGTCGGCGCTCGTCGACACCAACCGTCCGGCCGCGACCTCGTCGAGCGTCCGCATCCGTCGGCCGGAGGTGTCCCAGATTCGCAGCACGCCGTCCAGGCCCGCGTAGAGGACGCAGCGCCCGTCGGGGGTCAGCCGGACCGCCGTGCGGTCGACGCGCAGGGCGAGTTCCCCGATCCGGTCGCCGCTGCCCCAGTTCGGCGGGTTGGGGCTGGCGTACAGGCGGCGACCCTTGGGTGAGCCGCGGAAGCGGGTGCCGGTCAGCTCCCAGAACCACACGGACTCGTCCTCACAGACGGAGACGGCCCAGCGTCCGTCCGGCGTGAGGTCGACCGCGTGCACCGGCCGGCGGTGCCCGTCGAGTGTCCGCACGCACCGTCCACTGTGGATATCCCAGAGCCGGAGTGCGCCGTCCCAGCCCCCGGAGAGCATCAACCGTCCGTCGGGGGTGACGGCGAGCGGGATCCGGTAAGGGTCCTCGCCGACCGAGTAGAGGTCACGCTGGCGCCGGGGCCAGGGTACCTGCCACTCGCGGGTGCAGCGCGCGTCGATGAGCTCGGGGGAGGCGATCAGGTCTAGGGCCTCGATGACCTCGCGTTCATCCGGTCGCTCACGGGCCACCTCGTCGAGCAGCGTGCGGGCCGTACCCAGGTCGCCGCGTTCCAGGTGGATCTGGGCGAGCGCGTACCGCACCTCTCAGGGATCGCTGGTGTCCGCGCGGGTCGCCTCGATCTCGGCGAGGAGCGCGTCGTCGGTGACCGCGCCGCGGCGCCACTTCACCAGTCCGGCGTTGTACATGGCCCGCGCGTTGCGTGGATCGGCCGCCAGCGCCTGAGCGAACGCCTGGTCAGCCTCGTCCGGCCGGTCGAGGTCGAGCAGCGACACCGCCCGGTTGTTGAGTTCATCGGTGAGCAGGTCGGCCACGGCGGGTGCCGGCCGGGGGTAGGCGTGGCCGGTGACCGCTTGGTAGATGTCGATCAGCTCGGTGGCGACATCGGGCATGGAACTCGGCCGGTCGGCGGGATACTGGCGAAGGCACCGCTCGAGCAGGTCGCCGAGGGCCGGCGGAATGGCGACGGCGCCTGCCGCGGCGTTCGCGCGGAGACCGGTCAGCGCCGCCCCCGCGGCGGTACCTGCCATCCAGGTCACCTTGCCGGCGCACATCTGTAGCAGTGACACAGCGAAGCTGTAGATGTCGGTACGCCGCCCCACCCGCTCCCCCGCCGCCTGCTCGGGCGAGGCATACAACGGTGTCATTCCGCTGCCGCCGGGCACCAGGATGCTGGCGCCGGCCGGCGCGTCGGTGCCGACCGTGATCGGGAATTCCCGGGCCCGGGCCATGCCGAAGTCGGTAACCTTCGCGGTGACTGCGCCGTCCTCGAGGTCGAGCAGCACATTCGCCGGTTTCACATCCCGGTGCACCAGGCCATGGCTGTGCGCGTAGTCGAGTCCCCACGCGGTCTGGATCGCCACGTCCAGGATCCGGGCCGTCACCTCGGGCAGGTCACCGTCGTACAGCCGCCGGCTTCTGATCCAGTCGTACAGGTTGCCGCCGGGGACGTACTCAGCGAACACCAGGGGTACGCCGTCCAGCACCCGGACGTAGTAGCAGTTGCACACGTGCGGATGCAGGCCCAGCGACACCCACGTTTCCGCCTCGGCGATGAACCGCTGCTGATCCTGCGGTCGCCAGAACAGCTCCGGCCGGGGGCTCTTCACCGCGAGGTTGATGCCCCAGGCCAGGTGGTGGACCCGGTACACCAAGCCCATCCCGCCCTGCTCGTGTACGAGGGTCACCCGGTACCGGCCATCGATCACCTCACCGACCTGCCACGTCATTACACGCTCACCCCTGCTCCTCGTCCTGCTCCTCGCCGAGCAGGTGCAGATCCGACGGCATCAGCGTGGTGCTGAGCAGCAGCGCCTGGATCAGGTTGTGGTTCAGCGCGTTGCCCACCGGTTCGCCGACCCCGTCCTCGCGCCGGATCCCGGGAATCGGATCGGGGCCCTCGGCCAGGCGCTCGCGCACCGCGGCGACGATGTGCGCCGCGTTCTTCGGCGTCCACTGCCTGCCGTCCGGTACCCGGTTGAGGTCGCTGGCCACCTGGTTCCAGGACACGGGTTGGGGATAGCGCACCTGGCGCAGGTACCGCTGCGCGAGCGCGGTCAGCACCAGCCGCTCCACCAGACTCAGGTCGTAGACCTCCGGCATCCTCGTCCGGCTGCGTTGTTCGACGTAGGCGTCGGTGATCCGGGAACCGACGACGTGAATCTCGAGCAGATGTGACCGGCCCTTCGGGGAGCCGATGAACAGCGGGTTGTAACCCGGCTCGATCAGCAGTTCGTGACCGGACAACAGCATCACGTCACCGGGCATTTGGAGCGGCAGCTTACCCTTGTTGCGGATCCGCCACTCCAGCCCGTCGCCGACGATCACGCCATGCAGTCGGCTGACATAGGGATCGTCGACGCCGATCGGCACATGGACGTCGTCCTTGTCGCGACCGAAGTGAAGCGTGAACTTCCGGGGCGGCACGGCGAACCCGCCATCGGCGGCCAGCGCGAAGATCGTGCCCGGCGGCGCCTGCGGCACTCCGCCGGCCAGGCTACGGGTGGACGCAGGTAACACCTGCGGCACGAACTCTTTCATCGCCACCTCGCAATCCCCTGCGGCCCCACCGCACGTTAACCCATCCGGTTCGGGACCGGTCCCGGTTACCGTGTGCTGCGATGTCGCCACCGAAGGAGGACACCGGGCGCGCCGTGGTCGCTGTTGAGGGCTCGCCGGACACCGCGAGAAGATCCGCTCCGGCGGCGACGACTGCCGCGCGGCGTCCTCGATCCGAAGCACGGGAGGGTACGCGGATGAATGAGGTGCGAGCGATTTCGCTGGTGGTGGACTGGATCACGTCCCAGGACATCGACTACCCCACGGAGGGGCTGGAGGCGGACCGTTTCGAGGTGGGCTGGGCCGTATACGCGCCGGTGGAAATCGACGAGAGCGATCCGATGGCCTTCCTGGACATACCGGTGGGGCGATCGGTGTTTCTCATCGGTGATTCCGGGCGCATCGAGGAGGTGTCGTCCTCGGTATCACCACAGCAGGCCTATGGCCAGTTCATCGAGGTCGAGCTCCGGAGCGGGGGCGGGCGCGGTGGCTCCGACGAGTCAGAGTGCATGGCCGAGTTCGAGCAACACTTCAACCAGGCCGCGTCCGAGGGCGCGCCGGCGATCAGCGGGTTCAGTGTCGTCGACGCCCCGACCGACAACGCCGAGACCGCGGCCGAAGCCTCACGGCTGATCGACCCGATCGTGCAGCAGCTGGCCCAGCTCGGTCCCGCCGGGTGGGACCGGTTCTCGGCCGAGTTCGCGTACACCGTCTCCGCTGAGATCGCCCAGCTGCACTTCTGGGTACAGGGCCGATCGGGGCGCGTACCGGTGCCGAATCCGCTCGGCGAGCTGGTCCGCCGCCAGCGCGAGGTTGCCGCGCGGATGCCGGCCGGGCCCTGGTGGCGGCTGCTGCTGACCGTCACGAACCGCGGCGAGACGACTGTGAACTACGACTACGGTGACCAACCCTTTCCCGACGATCAACTGATGCTCCCGGAGCACTACCGCAACGACCTGGCGCAGTATCCGCGTACCCGCGTGTCGGCATGGCTCGCCGCGTACGTGGCCGGGCCCGAGGCGCAGGGTCGCGACCCCGATCAGGCCGCTGTCGCGGCCGTCGCGGACGCCGTCGCGGGTCGTAGCGCTGCGGCTGCCGACGCAGTCCCTCCGACCGGACCGTTTGCGCGCCTGCACAGTCATGTGGACGCTAACGTTCGCCAGACGGAGGCTCGGCACCATGAGCGTTGATACTGAGGCGTTGTTGGCCGTGCTCGCGGATTTGCACGCAAGCTTGGCACGGCAAGGCAATGACTATTCGTGGTCGCCGTTTCCTGATGTGGATGCCGCGCTGCAGGAGGTCGATGAGCTGAGTGCTGCGGTTCGTGCCGGTGATCCGCCACTGCTGACGCTCAGGGTCCTGTTCGCGCCGACAGGTCCGATTCAGGAGGTCTCGCTGTCCAGCGGATGGGCCGGGGAGTTTCTCGTTCTCGCCGATCGTTTCGACGCGGCGGTGGCCGGCGTTGCCCTGCCGTAACCGGGGTCGCCGCTTGATCTCTTTCTGCGCGGTAACTGCGCCGGGGCCTTTGCAATCGCGCTGCCGATCACTGGTCCCGATGGGCTGTCCCTGGCCTGGAAACGGACGTTTGGCTATCCGTTCCTCTGGAGCAACATCCAGCTTCAGGGTGCACGCGCAGCGCGACCCAGGCGGCCGGCAGGCACGCCACCAGAGCCGATGACGGCTCACTGCATCAAGTGCCGGACCTTCTCAAAACCCGGGTCCAGTTTCGGCGAAGCCGACGCGCGGCCCTCGGACCACTTGGGCAGGCGGGACTCGAGCTCGGCACGGGCGTTGGTCTGGGAGTCGACGTAGAAGTGCAGGGCTCGCTTGCGGCGGTTGGACTCGTGGGCCACCAGGGTGCCGTTGGCGCCGATGGCGGCGGTCAGGTCGTCCTCGAACTGGCGCAGGGCGGTCAGCGATGGCGCGCAGTTCGGGGTTGCCGGCGGGAGTGACCACGAGCGCGTGCTCGGATGTGCCGCCCGGGGTCAGCTCCCACTGCAGCTCGGGATGGATCGCGTCGACGCGGCGGCCGATCGCGTCGCTGAAGGTGCGCACGGTGCCGGCTGGGATGGCCGCGGCCACCTCGGTGCGGGCGGCCGCCCAACACTGCCAGAACTCGGCGATCGCCTCGGGGCGGGGCTTCTTCCGGAACAGGCCCATGATCTCAGGGTCTAGTGCGAGGACCGACGATCAAGTGGCCGTACCCGGCGGCCGGGCTGGAGAAGGTCCGGCTCGCGCCGACCACCATCACCGTCGGGCCTCGGCCGCCCCTGCCCGCCAGGGCTTCGCCGGTCAGCAGGGCGGCGATGTCGCCGGCGACCGCGTCGGCGAAGCCGCGCGCGACGACCGGGACGCCGAAGTTGGTGCCGCTGGCCTCGCCGGCCGGCACGGCGACGGCGCTGAGGCCGAAGAGGTTGCAGGAGCTGGTGTAGGCGCCGACGGCGGGTACCGTTCGGCGACGAACCCGCCGTCGTAGAGCAGTTTCGCCGCGTGGACCCCGTTCAAGCCTGGGGGATCCGCGGCCGGGGCGGCGGGGCCGTCCAGCCGGACGGCGCGGCGGTCGACGTGAGTGGGAAGAGGTCGTCGAAGACCGCGGTGCGCTCGAAGGACATGGCGTGGGCCCGGGCCCGCCGCTCCAGGTCCGAGCGCTCCGCCGCCGACATGTCCAGCACCACCCGGTCGACCGCCGCGGCCAGGCCGTCGATGTCGCCCGGCTCGACGATGACGGCAGTGTCGCCGACCGCCTCGCCCGTGCCGCCGGTCAGCGTGGTGATCACGGGGCCGCCGCCGGCCAGCATCTTCTCGGCCAGGGCGATGCCGAAGGTCTCCACGAAGTCCGGCTCCGGGCGGGTCGGCAGCGCGTACGCCGCGCACCCCCGCATGAGCAGCGGTTTTTCGGCGTCGTCGACGTCGGTCAGGAAGACGATCCGGTCGTCGTCGGCGGCCAGGGCGCGGGCCTGCTCCAGCGCCGGGCCGGTGCCGGCGACGACGAGCCGGACGTCGGGGCGGCAGCGCATCCGCTCGTAGGCGGTGATGAGGTCGTAGATGCCCTTGGCCCGGGAGACCCGCGACAGGTACAGCACGTACCCGTCGCGGCGCAGCCCGCGGCGGGCCAGCGCCCGGTCGACCGCGGCCGGGTCCAGATCGAGGTAGGCGGACACGTCGATCGGCGGGTAGCTGATCGTGACCCGGCGCCGGCACTGGTCGGCGAAGCGGGTGCCGCAGAGGGCGTCGACCTGCTCGGCGGCGGCCACGATCTCGTCGCGGGTGTACGCCGAGACCGCCACCACCTGCTCGTTGGCCAGGAACGTGGTGAACAGCGCGATCGCCGCGCCGTGGTTGCGCTCGCGCAGGCAGGCCCGGATGACGTTGGTGACGTCGGAGCCGACCGCCTTGGCCGCGGTGCGCACGTCCGGGGCGAACCCGGCCGCCCGGGCGATGCTGACCGCGTCCGCGACGACCTGGGTGTGCGGCACGAGGTACATCGACAGGCACGTCGTCGGCACGGGCTCCATGAGCAGCTCGACGAGCCGGCCGGTGAGCCCGGCGAGGTAGCGCCCGTCCGGCACCCGGTAGTCGCCGACCGGCTCGGGGCGTTCGACGGTGATGCCCGGGGAGTACGGCAGCAGCCGGTCGAGCGGCTTGAGCGGCAGCCCCGCGGCCTGCAGCGCCGGGATCGGCCAGGTCAGCAGGCGCACGTCGTCGTAGCCGCGGGTCAGCGCGACCTCGGCGAGGTTGCGCGCCTCGCCGGAGTGGCCGCAGATGACCGGGTCGGCGCGGACGACGATCACGAGGCGGCGGCGGGGGTACGTCATCTGGACTCCAGCATGGAGGCGGACGGCGGACGGACCCGGCGCCCCCAGGCGGACGGTTCGGGGCCGAGTTGCAGGTGCAGCCGGCCGCCCCGGTGGACGTCGGCGGCGCTGATGTGGGTCGCGTCGAGCGGCTCTCCATTGAGCGTAGCCGATTGAACGTACTGCGCCGGAGGGTCGAACTCGACCCCGTCGGCGCCGATCGGGGCGCCCCGGTGGCCGGAGGTCTCGACGACGAACTCGCCGCCGCTGACCTTCAGCGAGCCGCGGGCGAACGCGGGCGCGTTGATGAGGAACAGGTTCTGCCCGGCGACCGGGAACAGGCCCAGCGACGCCCAGACGTACCAGGAGCTCAGGCCGCCGGAGTCGTCGTTGCCCGGCAGCCCGCCCGGGCCGGTGCCGAACTGCCAGGTCAGCGCGGAGTGCACGATTTCGGCCGTGCGGTCCGGCCGGCCGGCGTAGTGGTAGGCCCAGGGCGCCTCCATGTCCGGCTCGTTGTTGAGGCCCTCGAAGCGCTGCAGGGCGTAGCCGGCCGCCATCTCCGGCGGCTGCGGTCGGCGGCCCGGCTGCACGACCGGGTCGGCGCCGTAGCCGAAGAAGCGGTCCAGGTTGGCCACGAACGCGTCGTCGCCGCCGCCGAGGGCGATCCGCCCGGCCATGTCGTGCAGCAGCCGGAACGAGTAGTTCCACTTGCCGCCCTCGTAGAACTCCGAGTCGCGCAGCAGGCCGGTGCCGGGGTCGAAGGCGTTCGTCCACTGGCGGCTGCGCCGCTCCAGGTCGTCGGCGAGGTGGACGTCGTTGAGGGCCCGGGCCACCTGGGCGGTGCAGTAGTGGGCGTAGGCGAGGTCGAGGGTGTGGCTGATCGGGTGCACCACGCCGTGCTCCCAGAAGTCCTCGCCGTACATCCGGCGAAGATCGTCGACCATGTGCACGAGCGCCCAGTTCCAGTCGAGGTCCAGGCCGGGCAGGGCCAGGCCGTGCACGTCGGCCAGCACGGTGTGGGCCAGGGCGCTGGCCTGGCGGAAGAACCGGTCGGCGCCGCGGGCCATCCGGTAGCCGATCGGGAAGTTGCCCTCCTCCTCGCAGACCCGGATCAGCGACTCCAGCAGGTCCCGGGCCCGGTCGGGGGCGAGTGCGGTCAGCAGCGGCAGCTGCGTCTTGTAGATGTCCCACATGGTGCACACGTCGAACGCGAACGGCCCGCTGTTGGGCCAGAACGGGCTCTCGTCATCGGCGAAGCACGGCTTGATCAGCGAGTGGTACAGCGCGGTCGCGAACACGGTGCGGCGGGCCGGCGTGCCGCCGTCGACCTGGACCCGGCCGAGGTGCTCGCGCCACCGGGCGCGGGTCGCGGACCGCACCGTGTCGAACGCGTGGCCGTTCGTCCCGCACTCGTCCTCGAGGTTGCGCCGGGCCTGCTCGCAGCCGCGCAGGGAGAACCCCAGCCGGATCTCGACGGTCTGGCCGGCGCTGGTCGGGCCGATGAAGAGCATGCCGAACGGGCGCAGCGTGGTGTGCCGGATGCTGTCGAAGTCCAGGCGCGTGCCGCCGTCGATGAGCCTGCGGTCGTACCACAGCATCTGCCGCCACTTGGGGCTGCTGAGCTCCATCGCGACGGACAGCGGTACGCCCTCCATCACCACGGTGCCCTGGGCGCGGCCGCCGCCGAGGCTCTCCGCGTGCGCGCGCAGCGGCACGGTGCGGCCCAGCTCGATGCCCAGCCCGCCGCAGGACAGGTCGATGACGACCCGGGCGTTGCTGTGCTCGGGGAAGGTGTACCGGTGCACGGCCACCTTCTCCCCGACCGTGATCTCGCAGCGCACGCCGGTGTCGAGGGTGGCCGCGTAGTAGCCGGGCTGGGCGACCTCGTCGCGCAGCGGCCAGGACTCGCCCAGCACGTCGAGCTGCTGCACCATCGGCGTGACCCGGATGTAGTTGTAGTACTTGCGGATCGCGCCGGTGCCGGACTGCTGGAAGTGGGTGAAGCCCGACGCCTGGAGGCGGTCGAACATCTCCTCCGGCACGCCCTCCGTGTTCTTGCCGTACCTGCCGTAGCCGGTCGGGTACGCGCCGGAGTACGCACAGGCGGAGACCATGCCGAACGGCGAGGTCGCACCGGGGTGCGTGTTGCCGACCTGCGGCTTCGGCCACCACCAGGTCGCGGCCAGGCCACGAGCCGGCGGCAGGGCCGTCGCCGCGGTGCCGATGAAGGGATCAACGTCGTCAAGGATGCCGGGAATCTACCGTGATCCAGAGGGGTACTGGTTTCCGGCGGATGAAATTCACCTCGCGGCGTGTCGGCCCACGCTGCGCCGGTCAGGCCGCCGCGAGCGTGGGGCGCCGGAAGACCTCGTAGCCGCCCTTGCCGGCCTGCTTGATGCAGTACATCGCCTGGTCGGCCCGGCGCAGCAGCTCCCCGCCACCGGTCTTCCCGTCGGCCGGCGCCACACCCACGCTGGCCCCGATGCGCACCTGGCTCCCGGCCACGTCGAACGGCGCGGCCAGCGCGGCCACGACGGCCTTGGCCACCCGCACCCCCTCGGCGGTGTCCCCCGTCGCGACCACCACGGCGAACTCGTCGCCGCCGAGACGGACCACGGTGTCGTCCGGCCCGGCCGCGGCCAGCAGCCGCGCGGCGACCGAGACCAGCAGCTCGTCGCCGGCGGCGTGGCCGAGGTTGTCGTTGACCGGCTTGAAGTTGTCCAGGTCGACCAGCAGCAGCGCGGCCGGGGCGGCGCCGTCGTCGAACAGCTCGTTGAGGGCGCGCCGGTTCGGCAGCCCGGTCAGCGGGTCGTGCGAGGCCTGGTAGCGCACCAGCGCCTCGTGCTCGGCCAGGGTGTCCAGCGCGATCCGCTGCTGGCGCAGCATCTCCTCGTCGGCCCGCTGGCTGGCGCGGTGCTCGCGCTCGAAGCGGTACACCAGGATCCCGATCGCGGCGACGGCGGCCACCATCGCGAGGACCACGGCCAGGTTGGCGAACCCGTTCGCCCGGTCGGCGGCGTCCACCGCCTGCTGGGCGAGGCGCTGCAGCGACAGGTTGAGCTGGGCGAAGCGGGGGTTGGTCTCGCGCTGCTCGAGCGCCTTGGCCTCGGTCGTCTTGCCCACGCCGAGCAGTCCGAGCTCCTCGTCCAGCACCGCGTGGTACCGGTCCACCTGCTGGCCCAGGTCCCCGGCCCCCTCGAGGCTCTGCAGGATATCGCGCTCCCGGGCCCGCAGGGTGCCCAGATCACGGGCCACGGTCACCGGCGAGTTGCGGTCGGCGAGGGTCTTCCACTGCAGCGAGCTCTCCTCGTGCAGCATCATGTTGAGCTCGCTGAGCCGGGCCCGGGTCACCTCGTGCTGCCGGCTCTCGCCGTGCAGCCGGATGTTGGCCAGCGCGACGCCGCCCAGCAGGAACACGGCGATCGCCACGACCCGCGGCCACCGCCACCGAAGCCAGTCCGGCCCTCCCTTGTGCATGCCAGTAGCTATCGGCACCACTCGGCCGAACTTCGGGATTTTTTGCGCTCAGTCGCCCGGGAGTCCCGCCGATGACCTCGGCGTGATCAGGCTCATGGCAGTCGCGGCAGTGGCCGCGCTCAGCGTAACGGGTTGCGCGGCCGCCACCGGCAACGCACCCGCCGTGCTCGGCTACGCCGCCGACCGGCCGCCGGTGACCATCGACTTCTGGTACATGCCGGCCGGCGGGGCGGTCCAGGACGAGGCGGTGGTCGCGGAGACGAAGGCGTTCCACGCCGACCACCCGAACATCACCGTCAACCCCGTGCGGGTGGTCTGGGAGGACGCGCTGACCCGGATCAGCACCGCCTCGACGAGCGGCGAGGGCCCGGACGTCACCCAGCTCGGCACCACGTGGGTCGGGGGCTTCAGCGCGCTCGGGGCCCTGCGGCCGTACACGAAGGCCGAGATCGCCGCGGTCGGCGGCCAGTCCGCCTTCGCGGCCGCCAGCTGGAGCTCCAGCCACCTGGCCGGCTCCTCCCAGACCACCGCCATGCCCTGGCTGGTCGACATCCGCTCGCTGTTCTACCGCACCGATGTCCTGGCCAAGGCCGGTCTGGACCCGGACACGGCGTTTGCCACCTGGGAGTCGTTCGAGGCCACCCTCGCGAAGATCAAGGCCGATGGCGGCGGCGTCGCCCCGCTGGCCATCGGCAACCAGAACACCTTCGGCATCATCCACAACGTGGCCCCCTTCATCTGGGGTGCCGGCGGCGACCTGCTGGACGAGACCGGAACCCACTCCCGCCTGGCCGAGCCGGCCGCGGTGGACGCGGTCAGCTACTACCAGCGCCTCGTCTCGCTCTACGACGACCCGGCCGCGATGAAGCTGATCTCCAGCGACGTGCCGGACGCGTTCGCCAGGGGCATGGGCGCCGTCACCATCGACAACTCCCAGTCGATCGCCGACTTCCTCGCCAACCCGGACCGCGCCGGCCTGCAGGCCGGCTGGGGGACCGCCCCGATGCCCGCGGGCAAGGCCGGCCGGTTCGGCTTCCTGGGCGGCTCCAACCTGGCCATCCTCAAGGGGGCCAGGCACCCGGACGCCGCATTCGAATGGGTCCGCTTCCTGACGAGCCAGAAGAGCCAGCAGCGGTACGCCGTGAACTCCGGCTACTTCCCGGCCCGCACCGAGGCCGTGGCCGGCACCAGGCTCGCCACCGACCCGAAGTACGCCGCCTTCCGCGAGATGCTCGGCCACGGCAAGATGTACCCCTCGGTCCCGGCGTGGGTCACGGTGGAGACCGTCATCGCCAAGGACTTCTCCGAGCTGTGGCACGCCTCGGGCGCCCTGCCGCGGGCCGAGGTCGAGGCCACCCTGACCCGCACCACCGCCGACATCGACGCCACCCTGCAGGACAGCACCGCCACCGGCATCGGCAACTGACCGGTCAGGCGGCGGTCGAGGGGACGATGCCGGCCGCGGTGTCGAGGTACTGCAGCAGGTCGTGCGCGGCCAACTCGATGTCCTTGTGCCGCCACTCCGCGGCCCGGTAGACGCAGGCGATCAGCCCGCTGCGGTGGACCCGGCGCAGGTCGCCGTAGACGAAGGCGTAGCGGGCCTTGGTCTCCTCGGCCGCGCCCTCGGTCAGCCCGAGGTGCCACGCGGCGTAGTCGGCCCACGAGTGGCGCTGCAGGTAGGCGTTCTCGGCGTCGGCCCGGGGCTGGACCCGGCCCCAGTCGCTGTCCAGGGTGTACTGGTGGCCGTCGATCAGGCGGCGGGCCTGCTCGACGGCGTCGGGGTTGACCCGGTAGGTGGCCATACCGGCACGTGTACCCCGAAGCACCGCACCCGCAACGCTAAAACGGCACCCGCCGGGTAGACCGGACGCTCATGTCACCCAGCCACGGTATGCCCGGCCGGTGGTCGGTGCTGTCGAACACCACCCTCGGCATGCTCCTGGCCACCGTGAACGGCTCCATCCTCATCATCTCGCTGCCCGCGGTCTTCAACGGCATCCACGTCGACCCGCTCGCCCCGGGCAACGTGAGCTTCCTGCTGTGGCTGCTCATGGGGTACCTCCTGATGACCGCGGTGCTGGTGGTCAGCCTCGGCCGGCTGGGTGACATCCACGGCCGGGTGCGGGTCTTCCGGATCGGCTTCGTGGTGTTCGCGGCGACGTCGATCGCCCTGGCCCTCACCCCCGTCGAGGGCCAGGCCGGCGCGCTGTGGCTCATCGGCTGGCGCCTGGCCCAGGGCGTCGGCGGGGCGATGCTCATGGCCAATTCGACCGCCATCATCACCGACGTGTTCCCGCCCCGCCAGCGCGGCACCGCCCTGGGCGTCAACCAGGTCGCCGGCCTGGCCGGAAGCTTCATCGGCCTGGTGCTCGGCGGGGTGCTGTCCGCCTGGCACTGGCAGGCGATCTTCTGGGTCAGCGTGGTGGTCGCCGTCGCCGGGGCCTACTGGGCGTACCGCAACCTGACGGCCGTCCGGCCGGAGCACACCGGCGTGCGCGTGGACTGGCTCGGCAACCTGACCCTGGCGGTGGGGCTGACGGCGGTGCTGGCGGCGTTGACGTACGGCATCCAGCCCTACGGCGGCCACACGGAGGGCTGGACGAACCCGATGGTCCAGGCCGGGCTGCTCGGCGGCGTCGCGCTGCTGGCGGTGTTCTGCCTCGTCGAGTCCCGCGTCGAGCAGCCCATGTTCGACCTGCGCCTGTTCCGCATCCAGGCGTTCTGGGCCGGCAACGTCGCCGCCCTGCTCAACGCGATCGCCCGCGGCGGCCTGCAGTTCATGCTCATCATCTGGCTGCAGGGCATCTGGCTGCCCCTGCGCGGCTACGACTTCGCCGAGACCCCACTGTGGGCCGGCATCTACCTGCTGCCGCTCACCCTGGGCTTCATCTGCGCCGGCCCGGTCTCCGGTCACCTGTCCGACCGCTACGGCGCCAAGCCCCTGGCCACCGGCGGCCTGGTGCTGACCGCCGTGTCGTTCGTGGGCCTGCTGCTGCTCCCCGTCGACTTCTCCTATCCGTCGTTCGCCCTCCTGCTGCTACTCAACGGCGTCGGCTCGGGCCTGTTCTCGGCCCCGAACACCACCGCCGTCATGAACGCCGTCCCGGCCGGCCAGCGCGGGGTCGCCTCCGGCATCCGGGCCACCTTCCAGAACGCCGGCATGGTGCTGTCCATCGGCCTGTTCTTCTCCCTGCTCATCGCCGGCCTGTCGGATTCCCTCCCGTCCGCCCTGCGCGAGGCCCTGTCCGCCCAGTCCGTCCCCGGCCCGGCGATCGACCGGGTCGCCGCGGTACCCCCGGTCGGCCTGCTCTTCGCCGCGTTCCTCGGCTACAACCCGCTGACGTCCCTGCTCGCCTCGGCCGGCGTCCTCGGCACGCTGCCGGCCGCCACGGTCGGGACGGTCACCGCCCGCACCTACCTGCCGGGCGTCCTGGCCGCCCCGTTCCACGATGGCCTGATCGTGGTCTTCCTGCTGGCCGCCGCCCTGTCACTGGCCGCCGCCGTGGTGTCCCTGTTCCGCGGCGGCATCTACATTCACGACGAGTGATCCGTGCCGTCCAGCCACCGCACGATCCGCGCGACGCCCGCCGCGAACCCGGGGTGCGCCGGCCGGTTGAGGAAGCCGTGCGGGGTGCCGGCGACGACGTGGTGCTCGTGCGGTACCGCGGCATCGGCCAGCTCCCGGGCGAACCGCTCACCGGAGGCCCGCAGGCGGTCGCGGTCGGCGTCGAGCAGCAGCGCGGGCGGCAGGCCGGCCAGGTCGTGCCCGCCGGGCAGCGCGTGCGGGTCGGCGACGGCCGCGCCGACGTAGGCACGGTTCATGCGGGCGACGTCCCGCCCGCCCATCTGCCGCCACCACCACCGCCCGGCGAGGCGGCGCCACAGCGCCCGGGACGCGGCCGGCAGCGCGGCGTGGAACGTGCCGTAGGCGAGGACGAGCCGGTCGGGCCCGGGCCGGCGCTCGTCGCGCATCCGCAGCGCGGCGGCCGCGGCGAGGCAGGCCCCGGCACTGGCCCCGCCGAGCACCACCCGCCCGCCCGGAGCCCGGTCCCGGACAGCGGCGAACGCGTCGGCCACGTCGTCCACCGGCACGGGGTACGGCACCAGCCGGTAGCCGACGGCCACGACGGCCCGCCCGGACCGCGCGACGGCGCCGGCGACGGCGTGCGACTCGGGCATGTCGAGGTCACCGTGGGCGAACCCGCCGCCGTGCAGCCAGACCAGCGGCGGCCGCCCGGCATCCGGGTCGCCGTACCACCGCACCGGGATCTCCCCGTGCCGTCCCGTCAGGCTCTCCCCGGCCACGCCCGCACAGTAGCCTGCGGGGCATGGGTGACCGGGAGCAGCGCGCGGGGGCCGGGGTCGTGCTCCGGTGGGAGGACGACGAGGGGTGGGGCGTCATCGCGCTCGACGACGGCGGCCTCCAGCTCTGGACGCACTACTCGGCCGTCGAGGCGCCGCCGGGCACGTACCGGTCGCTGCGCGCCGGCCAGCGGGTCCGGTGCCGCTACGAGGTGCCCGGCCAGGACGGATACCCCGGCCGGGCGGTCAGCGTCGCGCCGGCCGGGTGACGCCGTCGCGCGCGCACCGCGGGAGAGCGGTCCTACCAGGAGGTCATGTCCTCGCCGTACTCGCCGCCGAAGAAGTTGCGGGCGTGCTCGCGCATCCGCGGCCCGTACGTCCGGTCCGAGCCCAGCGACGAGTACCCCGGCCCGCGCTCGACCCCGAGCACGCCCGCGGTGTCGGCGAGGTACACGTCGAAGCCCGGGTACATCAGCTCGACGCACGGCAGGTCGTCGACGTCGAGCGCGAGCACCGGGTACTCCCCCGAGGCGTCCGGCGTGCCGGTGGCCAGCACCCGCCGCGAGTCGCTGCCGCCGGGCAGCAGGAAGCACTCGGCGAACCGCTCGGCCAGCGCCGGGCTGGCGTAGCAGGCGCCCCACCCCTCGCCGTACTCCTCGAGCGCGATCTCGCCGATCGTCCGCGGCGTCAGCCGGCCGGCGTCGTCGAACCACTTGTGCCGGCGCAGCAGGCCGCTGTCGTAGGCGAGCCAGTGCCGCACGCTCGCGGGCACCGGCCGCCCGCTCGGGAACGTCTCGACCCCGGTGAGCGGCGCCGGTGCCCCGTCGACCCACGGGCCGGCCCACTTGTTGTAGTCCAGCACGAGCCGCCCGGGATCGGCCCGCACCGACTCGATGACCAGATCGACGAGCGTGACGCCGTGGTTCGAGGACAAGACCATACCGATCTTGTACCGCAAGAGCTCCGCCGGCGCCGCGGCGCCCTCAGGGCCTCACGCCGTCACGCGCACGGCCCGCTCGATGCGCCGGACCGCGACGAACGCCCCGTACGCCAGCAGTCGCACCAGGTCCTCGGACCCGAGCCCGGCGGCGGCCACCGCCCCCTCGGTCAGCCGGTACGGCGCCAGGGCGGCCAGCAGCGCCAGCCGCGCCGCCGGCACCTGCCCGCCCGGCACCGCGACGAGCGCGCCGTCCAGCCAGGCTGGCCCGAGGTCAGGATGCCCGCCGTCCCAGCCCTCGATGGCGGCCACCACGGCGGCCTGCGCGGCGGTGCCGAGCAGCCCTGCCCCGTCCCCGGCGGCCAGCTCGAACGCCGCCCACGCCACCCCGACCGGCGTCCCGGCGGCCCAGGCCGGGCCGGGCCCGGCGTCCGCGGGTAGCAGGTCGAGCGACTCCCCCGGCGCGCAGCCCCGCCGGACGGTCCGGGCCAGCGCCATCCCGGCCGCCCGGCGGGCCGGCGCCCGCAGCGCGCCGCCCGGCAGCGGCGAGCCCGGCCGCAGCGCGTCCACCATCCGGTTGATGAAGTGGTTGGCCAGGGCCGTGCCGACGTACTCGGGCGCCAGCTCCGCCGGGAACGGCCACGGTAGCGGGCCGGCCGTCCTGGTCGAGGCCGCCCAGGCGACCAGCGCGGCGTCGCCGGGGTCGCTCGGCGCCTCCCCGCGCAGCACGGCCCCGGCCAGCTCGTGCGCGCCGGCCGCGTGCAGCATCGCCCCGTGCGCGTCGATGCAGAACGGGCACCGGTTGGCCACCGCGACGGCGGCCGCGACCGCCTCCTTGCGGGCCCGCGGCGCGTCGCCGCACAGCAGCGACTCGCGCAGCAGCGCCCACAGCGCCGCGTGCAGCCGCGGCACGACCGACAGGTGCGGCGCGAACAGCGCCCCGAGCTCCCGGGACGAGCGGTCGTAGACGGCGGCGACGCTGCCGGTGGCGGCGCGCCGCGGGACGGGGACGACGAAGCGGTACGGCATGGACATGCCCCGATGCTGCCCCGCCGCGCCGCCCGCCGTCGTCATGCCAGAACCGGCTCTTGTGCGTACCGCCCGGGATGTATGCCCTCCCGGGACGCGCGGGCTCAGGGCAGGATCGTCGGTCCGATGACGGTGTCCCCGCCGGGCTCGGCCGGGCCCCACGTGACGCGCAGGGGCCCCAGCGGCAGGGACTCGGCGGCGAAGCGGCCCAGCGCGTCGGTGGTGCCGGTCCACGTGCCGTCGCTGTGCCGGATCGCCACCGGGGCGGCGACCGGCCGGCTGACCTGGCCGACGAGGTGCACCACCCCGTCGACCTCGGTCAGCTCGACGTCCACGACCAGGTCGCCCGCGGCGAAGCTCACCAGCCGCGGCGGGGCCGAGCCGGAGCGGATGCCCGCGGCCTCGCCCGCCACCGCGCTGTCCATCAGCAGGGTGGCCAGGGCCGCGTCCGGGTCCCGCCAGGCCAGCGCCGCCGAGGCCGCCACCAGCAGGTGGGGCGGCGGCGGGTCGACGGTGACGTAGACGCGGGCCACCGCGGCGCCGAGCCGATCGGCTCCCTGCTCGTCGTCGCGCTGTTGACTCACGTCGTCCTCCTCCTCATGACACCAGGATCGTCCGCAGGGCCGCCAGGCACCGGGCCCGCGTGGGGCCGATGCTGCCGATCGGCATCCCGAGGGCCGCAGCCAGCTCGGCGTAGCTCGGCGCCGGGTCGGCCCCCATCGCCCGCAGCAGCCGGGAGCAGCGGGCCGGGAGGCGCTGGACCGCCTGCCACAACAGGCGGTCCTCCTCCTCGCGCAGCACGCTCTCCTCGGGCAGGCCCGCGGTCGAGCTGACCTCGACGAGCCGGTCGTCGAACTCGGCCGGGGACTCGCGGCCGCGGCGGCGCAGCAGATCGATCGCCTCGTTGCGGGCGGTCGTGGCCAGCCAGGCGCCGAGGCCGTCACCGTCGCGGATCTGGTGCAGCTTCTCCACGAGGCGGAACCAGGTGCCCTGGAACACGTCGGCCGCGTCGGCATCGCCCAGCCTGAATCCCCGCACGGTCGCCCAGACCAGCCCGGAGTACCGCGAGACGATCAGATCCCAGGCGCGCTGATTCCCGTCCGACGCCTCGATCAACGCGATGGTGGGATCGAATGTCGTCACGATAGCGAAGGGTACCCGCCGATCGACCGGGTGGCGGCCGACACCACTTGCTTGGCCGCGGCGACGACGCCCGGGGCTTGCGCGGCCGCCTCGGCGATCGCGGCCACGACGTGCGGGGTCGCGAAGCTGGTGCCGCTCCAGGCGGCCCAGCCGCTGCTGAAGTCGGCGTGGTTGATGTAGGTGCTCACCACGTCGGCGCCGGGCGCGGCGACGCTCACCCACGGCCCGGCGTTGCTCCACGGGCAGACCACGGCGCCGTCGTGCGCGGCCACCGCGAGCACCTGCTCGCGCCAGGGCACCGTGCTGCCGGCGAACGCGGCCGGCCAGAAGGGCGGGCCGTCGAGGCCCTCGTTGCCGGCGGCGGCGACGACGAGGCGGTCCTGACCGGCCAGGAACCGGCCCAGGGCCCACTGCAGCAGCACCGGCGGCTGGTCGTCGACGGTGTACGCGCCCAGCGACAGGTTCAGCACGTCGGCGTCGGTCAGGCCGGCGATGCGGGTGGCCAGCTCCAGCTCGGTGCCGACGCCGAAGGAGTCCAGGACCCGCATCACGCGGACCCGGGCCCGGCCGGAGCCCTGCAGGATGACCCCGGCGATGAAGTTCGCGTGGCCCACGTCGGAGTCGAGCACCGAGTCGCCGTCGGCGTCCACGACCGTCTCGTGGTCGGCGTCGGCGACCTGGTAGCGGTCCGTCGGCAGCGGGCTGTCGGCCCAGATGCCGGTGTCCAGCACGACCACCCGCACGCCGTCGCGGCCGGCCGGGCCGATCGCGCCGGCCCGGGAGGCGACCGGGCGGCCGAAGGGGCCGCCCTGCTCGTGCGGGGCGCCCAGCAGCACGTGGTTGGGGCCGACGGCGGCGTCGGCGCCGGCCCGGTCCCGGACCCGGCGGGCGGCGGCCGGCGCGTCGAGGCCCTTGGCCCGGATGCGGCGCACGCCCGGCAGGGGGCGGTCCTCGGTCAGGTCCCGCGCGTCGTGGCCGAGGGCCGAGACCGCGGACCGCGCGTCGTCGTAGTGCTCGTCCACGGCCAGCAGCTCGCCGGCGACGTAGCGGGCCGGGCGGGCCCCGCTCGTCGTGGCCAGCCACGGCAGCGCGGCGAGATGCTCGGCGCGACGGCGCCGCCACCGGTTGAGCCGTTCGGTCCCGGCTCCCCCGTCGCCGCCCGACGGGTTCGCGTCCATCCGGTTGCCGCCCATGGCTCCTCCTTCGAACCGATCCATGTAGGTGAAGACGTACCGTTCACCCGACCGATACGTCGGGTGGGCGACAGTCGCCGGCGGTGGCAGGATCGGCCCTGTGACCGAGGCTGCGGGGTTACCGATCGCGCTGGCGACGCGGGCGGTGGATGCGGTGGCCGGCGACCCACGGCGGGCCCTCGCCCTTGCGGCCGCCGCGCTGGCCGCGGCGCGCAAGGCCCGGGACCCCGACGCGTTGTCGGTGGCGCACCGGGCGCTCGGCCTCGCCGCCCGGGCATCGTATGACGCACATACCGCCGCAAAACACCTCCGAATGGCGCTGAACGTCGCACGACGACACGAACGGATGACGCTCGCGGCGGAGGCGCGGATGAGCCTCGCGCTGGTACTGGAGGACCTCGGCCGCCCCGCCGCCGCCGTCCGCGAGATCGACGTGGCCCTGCAGAGCCTGAGCGGGCTGCGCCGGGCCCGGGCCGTCATGCAGCGGGCACTGATCCTGCGCCGGATGGGCCGCGACGACGAGGCGATGCGCGGCTACCGGGCGGCGCTGCGGGTCTTCCGGCACAACGGCGACCGGCTGTGGCAGGCGAGGGCGCTGAACAACCGGGCCATCCTGCACGGCTACCACGGCAACCACCGGCTGGCCCAGGCCGACCTGCACCGGGCCGCCGCCCTCTACGCCGAGCTGGACCTGCCGGCCGCCGCCGCGCAGGTGCAGCACAACCTCGGCTTCGTCGCCGCGCAGGCCGGCGACGTGCCCGAGGCGCTCGCCCGCTACGCCCGGGCCCGCCCGGAGCTGACCCGCACCGGGCGCGACGCCATCGGCCAGCTCGACCTGGCCGAGCTGCTGCAGTCGGTGCGGCTGCTGCCGGAGGCGCACCGGGCCGCGCAAGAGGCCGTCGACGCCTGCGGCCGCGGCCGGCTGTGGGCGGTGCGCGGCGAGGCGGCGCTGCTGCTGTCCCGCATCGCGCTGGCCCGCGGCCGGGCCGAGGAGGCGCACGCGGTGGCCCGCGGCGCCCGCAAGGCGTTCGCCAAGCAGGGCCGCGAGCTGCTGGCCACCCGCGCCCGCGCGGCCGAGCTGGCCGCCGCGGTC
>NZ_BAAARV010000136.1:0-30423 GCF_039532525.1 Dactylosporangium salmoneum | reverse complement strand
CGCGCCGCTCGCGGGCGCGGTCCCGCCGGAGGCCGGCCCGGCCGGCGCCGCGGGGCCCGGCGCCGAGGACGCGGGCGGCCAGCTGACCGAGCAGGTCCGCCGGATCTGGCAGGAGGTGCTGCGGATGCCGCACGTCGGGCTGGACGACGACCTGTACGACCTCGGCGGGCACTCGCTCGTGATCACCCAGATCGCCGCCCGGATCAAGAAGCAGCTCGGCGCCGACGTGGCCTTCGAGGTCTTCCTCGACGAGCCCACGATCCGCGGGGTGGTCGACGCCATCCGGGCCGGCCGGTGACCGGGACGTCCGCGCAGAGCCCGGCCGACATCCGGCGGGCGCTGCTGGCCCGGCGGCTGCGCGCGCGGCCGGCGGCGCAGACCGTGCCGCGCCGCCCCGACGGGCCGGCCCCGCTGTCGTACGCCCAGGAGCGGCTGTTCTTCCTGGACCGCCACACGGCGGCCGGCACCGCGTACACCATCCCCTTCGTCCAGCGGCTGCGAGGGCCGCTGGACACCGGCCGCCTGCGCGCCGCGCTGGCCGCCGCCGCCGGCCGGCACGTCGCCCTGCGCACCCGGTTCACCGAGGACGCCGACGGCGTACCGCTCGCCGCGATCGCCGCGGACGCCGACGGGTGCTTCCCGCTCACCGAGGCCGCCGCGCCCGGGCCCGAGGAGGCCCGCGCCCTGGTCGACGCGTTCCTGCAGGAGCGCTTCGACCTGGCCGCCGGGCCCACCGCGCGGGCACTGCTCATCCGGCTGGCCGCCGGCGACCACGTGCTGGCGCTGGCGGTGCACCACATCGCCGCCGACGGCTGGTCGATGGGCGTGCTGTGGCGGGACCTGATGGCCGCGTACACCGGTGTGCCGCAGCCCGAACCGCCGGTCGGGTACGACGACTTCGCGGCGTGGCAGCGCGCCCGGGCCGGCGACCCGGCCGACCTGGCGTACTGGCGCGACCACCTCGCCGGCGTCGCGCCGCTGGACCTGCCGACGGACCGGCCCCGGCCGGCCGAGCAGACCTATGCCGGCGCGGCGCACGGCTTCACCATGGGCGAAGAGCTGACCGCCGGGCTCACCGCACTCGGCCAGGACCACGGCGCCACCCCGTTCATGACGCTGACCGCCGCCCTCGCCGCGCTGCTCGGCCACGCCGCCGGCCAGGACGACGTCACCGTCGGCTCGCCGGTGGCCGGGCGGGCCGCGCCCGAGCTCGACGACGTGGTCGGCTGCTTCCTGAACATGCTGACGCTGCGGGTCGACCTCGCCGGCGACCCCACCTTCACCGAGCTGCTGCTGCGCGTGCGCGAGGTGGTGCTCGGCGCGTTCACCCACCAGGAGCTGCCCTTCGAGCGCCTCGTGGCCGACCTGAACGTGGCCCGGGACGTGGCCCGGTCGCCGCTGTTCCAGGTGATCCTGTCGATGCAGAACTACGAGGGCACCGTGGCCGGCGGCGACGGCGGCGGCGACGGGCTGGACGTCGAGGGCTTCAGCCCCGAGTCCTGGTCCACCCGGTACGACCTGGAGCTGTACGTGACGGCCGAGGGCCCCGCCCTGTCGGGCACGTTCATCTACAACACCGCGCTGTTCGACGCCGCCACCGTGCAGCGCCTCGCGGGCCGGCTGGTCGCCCTGCTGCGGGCCGCCGTCGCGGCGCCGGACACCCGGCTGGCGGCGCTGGGCCGGCCGGACGCCGACGAGCGGCGGCTGGTCGTCGAGGCGTTCAACGACACCGCCGCCGAGCACCCGGCCGACGTCACGGTGCACGGGCTGATCGTGGCGCAGGCGGCCCGGACCCCGGACGCGGTCGCGGTCCGCTGCGGCACCGACGAACTGTCCTATGTGGATCTCGACCGGCGCTCCGCCGCGCTGGCCGGCGCGCTGGCCGAGCGGGGCGTGGGCCCCGGCGACGTGGTCGCGATCCGCGCCGAGCGGTCCGTCGAACTGGTGGTCGCGCTGCTGGGCATCCTGCGCTCCGGCGCCGCGTACCTGCCGCTGGACCCCGAGTACCCGGCCGAGCGGCTCGACTTCATGGTCGCCGACTCGGGGGCCCGGCTGGTCCTCGACCGGGGGCTGCTGCCGCCGGCGAACGACACGGCCGCGCCCGACCGGGGCGGCCCGCACGACACCGCCTACGTCATCTACACGTCGGGCTCCACCGGCCGGCCCAAGGGCGTGGCCAACGCCCACCGCGGCATCGTCAACCGGCTGCTGTGGATGCAGGACGAGTACCGGCTCGGCCCCGACGACGTGGTGCTGCAGAAGACGCCGACCAGCTTCGACGTGTCGGTCTGGGAGCTGTTCTGGCCGCTGCTCGCCGGTGCCCGGCTGGTCCTCGCCGCGCCGGGCGGGCACAAGGACGCCGCCTACCTGCGCGACCTGATCGCCGCCGAGCGGGTCACGACCGTCCACTTCGTACCGTCCATGCTGGCCATGTTCCTGGCCGCCGACGGGGTGGAGCGCTGCGCCACGCTGCGCCGCGTGATCTGCTCCGGCGAGGAGCTGCCGGTCGACCTGGCCCGCCGCTGCCTGCAACGGCTGCCGGCCCGGCTGTTCAACCTGTACGGGCCGACCGAGGCGGCCATCGACGTGTCCGCGTGGGAGTGCCGCGAGGACGCGCTGCGCGATCGGGCCCGGGTGCCGATCGGGGCGCCCGTGGACAACACGCGGCTCTACGTGCTGGACGCGCACGGCGAGCCGGTCGGCGTCGGCGTGCCCGGCGAGCTGTACATCGGCGGCGTCCAGGTGGCCACCGGGTACGTCGGCCGCCCGGCGCTGACCGCCGAGCGCTTCGTCCCCGACCCGTTCGGGCCGCCGGGCGCCCGGCTGTACCGCACCGGCGACCGGGCCCGCTGGCGCGCCGATGGGACGGTGGAGTTCCTCGGCCGGCTGGACCACCAGGTGAAGCTGCGCGGCTTCCGGATCGAGCTCGGCGAGATCGAGGCCGCGCTGCGCGCCCAGGCCGGGATCGACGACGCCGTCGTGCTGGTCCGCGAGGACCGCCCCGGCGACCAGCGGCTCGTCGCCTACCTCGTCGGCGGTGAGCCGGACCGGGCGGCGCTGCGCCGCAGCCTGCCGGACTTCATGGTGCCGACCGCCTACGTGCGGCTGGACGCCCTGCCGCTCACCCCGAACGGCAAGCTCGACCGCCGGGCGCTGCCCGCGCCGGTCACCGAGCGGGACGCGTCGGTGGCGCTCGTCCCGCCCGCCACGCCCACCGAGCACGCGGTGGCCGAGGTGTGGCGGGAGGCGCTGGACGTCACCGACCTGGGCGTGGACGACGACTTCTTCGACCTGGGCGGGCACTCGCTGACCGCGACCCGGGTGGTGGCCCGGCTGCGCCGCCTCACCGACGCCCGGGTCAGCGTGATGGACCTGTTCAAGCACCGCACGGTGCGGGAGCTGGCCAGGCTGATCGACGCGCCGCCGGACGCCGCCGGGCAGGGGCTGCTGCACGAGCTGACCCCGCGCCGCACCGGCACGCCGGCGCTGTCGTTCGTCTGCGTGCCGTACGGCGGCGGCAGCGCGGTGGTGTACCAGCCCCTCGCCGACGCGCTGCCGGCCACCCACGCGCTGTGGGCGCTGGCCATCCCCGGCCACGACATCGGCCTGCGCGAGCAGCGCCTGCCCTTCGACGAGCTGGCCGCCGCCTGCGTGGCCGAGATCCAGCAGAAGGTGACCGGCCCGGTCGCCCTGTACGGCCACTGCGTCGGCTCGGCGCTCACCGTGGAGATCGCCCGCCGGCTCGAGGCGGCCGGCCGCGATGTCGAGGCCGTCTACATCGGGGCGAGCTTCCCGTTCGCCCGGCCGAAGGGCCCGTGGAGCAGGCTGGGCCGCCGGGGCGGCCTGGAGGCGCTGCGCAGTGACCGCGGGTACCAGAACTGGCTGGTCTCCATGGGCATCGCGATGAACGACCTCGACCCCGGCCAGGCCCGCGAGATCGTCCGCGCGATGCGTCGCGAGGCGCAGGAGGCCAAGGAGTACTTCAGCGGCCTGTTCTCCTCCTCGCCCGCCCGGCTGCGCGCGCCGATGGTGACCGTGGCCGGCGAGTACGACCCCGACACCGACTACTACCAGGAGCGCTACCGCGAGTGGCACTTCCTGGCCGACCGCTCGGCCGTGGTGGTCCTGCGCGAGGCTGGCCACTACTTCCTCAAGTACCGGGCCGGCGAGCTGGCCGCCATCGTCACCCGGGCGCACCGCGCGGACGCGGCGGAGGTCCTGCCCGGCCCCGGCGACGGCGACGGGTGGTGGCTGCACGCCGTCTCCACCGCGACCGGCCCGGTCGCGCCGGCCGGGCCGCAGCCGAGCATGGGCCGGTTCCTGCCGATCGCGGCCGGTCAGCTGGTGTCACTGGTCGGCTCGGCGCTCACCGAGTTCGCGGTGCCGCTCTGGATCTACGTCACCACCGGCTCGCTGGCCCGGTTCGCGCTCTTCGCCGTCATCGGCCTGGTACCCGGCATCCTGGTGATGCCGCTGGCCGGCACCATCGTGGACCGCTACGACCGGCGGCGGGTGATGATGATCGCCGACGCGGCCGCCGGGCTGGTCCAGCTCGCCATGGGCGTGCTGCTGTGGACCGGCCACCTGCAGGTGTGGCACATCTACCCGCTGCTGGGCTGCCTGTCCGTGGCGCTGACGTTCCAGCGGCTGGCGTACGGCTCCGCCATCCCGCAGCTGGTGCCCAAGCGGTACCTCGGCCACGCCAACGGGATCGTGCAGAGCGCCCAGGGCACCGCGCAGCTGCTCGTGCCGCTGATCGCCGCCGGCCTGCTGGCCGCGATCGGGCTGAGCGGGATCCTGGTCATCGATGTGGTCAGCTACGCCGTCGCCGTGCTCACCGTGGCGCTGATCCGGTTCCCGGGAGCGATGGCCTGGCGGCGCCGCGAGTCGGTCCTCGCCGAGCTGACCGAGGGCGTGCGGTACTCCTGGGGCAACACCGACTTCCGCCGGCTGCTGCGCTTCTTCGCCATCCTCAACATCTTCCTGTCCCCGCTGTTCCTGCTGGTCTCGCCGCTGGTGTTGTCGCTTGGCGGGCTGGGCGACGTGGCCCGCGCCTCGTTCGCCGGCGGGATCGGCGTCACGCTCGGCGGCCTGGCGATGACGATCTGGGGCGGCCCGCGCCGGCAGCGGGTGCGCGGCATGGCGCTGGCCATCTTCGGGCTGGCGGTGGGCTGCCTGATCGCGGGCGCCCGGCCCGACCTGCTCGCGATCACCGTCGGCGCGGGGGTGATGTCCCTGGGGCTGACCCTGCTCAACGGCATCTACTTCACCCTGATCCAGGTCAAGGTGCCGCAGCGGTTCCACGGCCGGGTGCTGGCGCTCAACACGCTGGTCGCCTGGTCGACGCTGCCGCTGGGCTTCGGCGTCATCGCACCGCTCGGCTCGGCGCTGGCCGGTCCGCTGCTGGAGCCGGGCGGCGCGCTCGCCTCCACGGTGGGCGTGCTGATCGGCACCGGTCCCGGGCGCGGCATCGCCCTGATCTACCTGGTGTTCGCCCTCGCCATGGCGGCGTGGGCGGCCACCGCGCTGCGCGGCCGGCTGGCCCGCTTCGACCAGGACGTGCCGGACGCGCTGCCCGACGACCTGATCGGGCTGGAGGCGCTGCGCCGGCAGGACGGACCGGCCACGGGGGAGTCCAGATGACCGCCGCCGGCATCGAGCCGCGGCTGACCGGGCTCGCCGACGCCGACCTGGAGTCGCTGCTGCTGATCCGGTACTTCGAGCGGCGCCTGCTGGAGCTGTTCTCGGCCGGCCTGCTGCACGGCACCACGCACACCTGCCTGGGCCAGGAGTACGTCCCGGTGGCGATCTCGGGCCTGCTCGCCGGCGCCGACCACGTGTTCAGCAACCACCGCGGACACGGCCACTACCTGGCCCGCTTCGCCGACCCGGAGGGGCTGCTCGCCGAGATCATGGGGCGCGAGGGCGGCGTCTGCCACGGGGTGGGCGGCAGCCAGCACCTGTACCGGGAGGGGTACCTGTCCACCGGCGTGCAGGGCGAGAGCCTGCCGCTGGCGGCCGGGGTGGCCATGAAGCTCAAGCGCACCGGCCACGGTGGACTGTCCTGTGTGTACATCGGGGACGGCACCTGGGGCGAGGGCGCGGTGTACGAGGCGCTCAACCTCATCGCCCTGCGCGCCCTGCCGGTCCTGGTGGTGGTCGAGCACAACGGCATCGCCCAGTCCACGCCGACCGCGCGGCAGATGGCCGGCACCATTGCCGGGCGCGCCGCCGCCTTCGGCATCGCCCACCGCCGGATCGACTCGGTCGACGTCAACGCGATCCGGGCCGAGCTGGCCCCGCTGGTCGAGCAGGTGCGCACCGGGCACCGGCCGCTCGTGGTGGAGTTCGCCACCCACCGGATCGGGCCGCACAGCAAGGGCGACGACACCCGCACGGACGAGGAGATCGCCCGGGTGCGGGCCGCCGACTGGCTGCCGCGGTACCGCCGGGACCACCCGGAGCAGACGGCGCGGCTCGAGCCCGCGGTCCGGGCCAGGATGGACGCGGTGGCCGGCGAGGTCTCCGCCCGGCCGCACAGCAGCTGGGAGCGGACGGCATGAGGGTGGCGGAGAACCTGAACCGGGCACTGCACGGCGTGCTCGCCGACGACCCGGGCGTGCACGTGCTGGGCGAGGACATCACCGACCCGTACGGCGGCGCGTTCAAGGCCACCCGCGGGCTGTCCGACCGGTTCCCCGACCGGGTGCACGCCATGCCGCTGAGCGAGAACGCCATCGTCGGCGTGGCGGGCGGCCTCGCGCTGGCGGGCGACAAGGCCATCGTGGAGATCATGTTCTCCGACTTCGTCGGGCTGGCCTTCGACGCGGTGCTCAACCTGCTGTCCAAGTCGGTCACCATGTACGGGCGGCGGGTGCCGATGCCGGTGGTGGTGCGCTGCCCGACCGGGGGCGGGCGGGGCTACGGCCCGACGCACAGCCAGAGCCTGCAGAAGCACTTCCTCGGCATCCCGGGCCTGTCGGTGTACGAGATGTCGCCGTTCCACGAGATCCGCGACCAGTTCGACGCCATGCTCGCCAGCGCCGAGCCCTGCCTGTACTTCGAGGACAAGGTGCTCTACACCCGCCCGATGTACACCGGCGGCGTGGTGGACGACCTGCTGCGCTACGAGCTGGCGGACGGCGTCGCCCGGGTCTGCGCCGAGGACCCGCAGGCGGCGACCTGCGTGGTCATCGCGCCCGGCGGGGTGGCCCACCGCGCGATGGCGGCGATCCGCTCGGTGCTCGTCGAGGACGAGACGTCCTGTGTACTGCTGGTGCCGGACCGGCTGTACCCGTTCGACGTGCGGCCGCTGCTGCCGCTGCTGGCCCGGGCGGGCGCGGTCGTCGTCGCCGAGGAGAGCACCGCCGGTGGCACGTGGGGCGCCGACGTGGCCGCCGCCGTGCACGAGGAGCTGTGGGGCCGCCTGCGCCGCCCGGTGGTGCTCGCCCACTCGGCCGGCAGCGTGGTGCCCGCCGCCGTGCACCTGGAGCGCACCGTGCTGCTGCAGGAGGAGAACATCCGCGACGCGATCAGAAGGGCCGTGGCGTGACGGGGGCCGACCTTCGGGTACCGAAGCTGAACACCAACGACGAGAGCTACGTGCTGCTCGAATGGCTGGTCGACGACGGCGAACAGGTGCGCCGCGACGACCCGGTCGCCTCGGTGGAGACGTCGAAGGCGGTCGAGGAGCTGGTGAGCCCCGGCGACGGGGTGCTGCGCCGGCTGCTGCCCGCCGGCGCGTCCTGCGCCGCCGGCGACCTGATCGGCCGGGTCCGCCCGGACGGTGACCCGGGACCGGCTCCCGCCCCGCCGGAGGTCGCCGCCGCGGCGGGTGGCGGCTCCACCGTGGTGATCACCGCGCCGGCGCAGGCCCTCATCGACGAGCTCGGCCTGGACCCGGCCCTGGTCGCGTCGCTCGGCGTGCCGGTGGTCAGGCGCGCCGACATCCTGGCGCTCGCGGGGCCGACGCCGGCCCGGCACGCGCTGAGCCCCCGCCAGCAGGCGATCGGCCGCACCGTCGCGCTGTCGCACGCCACCATCCCGGCCGCGTACAGCGTGGTGAAGGTCGAGGTGGACGCAGCCCTCGCGGCGGCGGGGCGGCTCACCCGGCAGCTGCGCCGGCTGGTCGGCCTGCCCGACCTGCTGGTGGCGGCGGTCGCCCGGCAGCACGCCGCGTTCCCGCTGTTCTTCGCGCGCCTGGTGGACGAGCGCACCGCCGAGCCGGCCGCCCGGCCGAACGTGGGCGTCACCTTCGACCTGGGTGCCGGGCTGCACATCCCGGTGGTACCGGACGCGGCCACCCTGCCGGTGGCGCAGATCGCCGAGCGGCTCACCGAGTACCGCCGGCTGGCCGGGCAGGGCGCGTTCCGCGAGGAGCAGCTCGCCGGGGCCAACATCGTGCTCACCCTGCACCACGACGGCGGCATCGTCCTCGCGGTACCCATGATCTTCCCCGGCCAGGTCTGCGCGCTCGCGCTCGCCGCGCCGCAGCGGGAGCTGGTCCTCGACGAGGCCGGGGCCGTCCAGGCACGCACCGTGGCACAGATCGGGCTCGCGTACGACCACCGGCTGGTCAACGGCCGGGACGCGGCGCTGTTCCTGCACGCGATCCGGGACTGCCTGGAGGCGCCGGCCGACCACCTGCTCGACCGCGACGCCTGATCCGGGCCGCCCCGCGGAGGTAGGCTGCAGCATGCGCACTCGAGTGCTCGGCAAGGATCTCGAGGTCTCGGCCCTCGGTTTCGGGGCGATGGGGATGAGCCAGAGCTACGGGCCCGGACCCGATCGCGAGGCCAACATCGCGCTCATCCGGGCCGCCGTCGACCGCGGTGTCACGTTCTTCGACACCGCCGAGGTCTACGGGCCGTACGTCAACGAGGAGCTCGTCGGCGAGGCGCTGCAGCCGGTGCGGGACCGGGTGGTCATCGCCACGAAGTTCGGGTTCGCGTTCGACGCCGACGGCAAGCAGGCCGGGCTGTCCAGCCGGCCCGAGGACCTCGCCCGGGTCGCCGACGGCTGCCTTCGGCGGCTGCGGACCGACCGGATCGACCTGTTCTACCAGCACCGGGTCAACCCCGACGTGCCGATCGAGGACGTCGCCGGGGCCGTCAAGGAGCTGATCGCGGCCGGCAAGGTGCGCCACTTCGGCATGTCCGAGGCGGCCGCGGCCACGGTCCGCCGGGCGCACGCGGTGCAGCCCGTGACCGCGTTGCAGCACGAGTACTCCCTGTGGTGGAAGCGGCCCGAGGCCGAGATCCTGCCGATGTGCGACGAGCTGGGGATCGGGCTGGTGCCGTACAGTCCGCTGGGGAAGGGTTTCCTGACCGGGACGATCACGCGTGACACCGCGTTCACCGCCGGTGACATCCGCGGCACGATCCCGCGCTTCGAGGCCGGCGCGCGCGAGGCCAACCAGGCCCTCGTCGACCTGCTCGGCGCCGTCGCGGCCCGCAAGGAGGCCACCGTCGCCCAGGTCGCCCTCGCGTGGCTGCTCGCCCAACGGCCGTGGATCGTGCCGATCCCCGGCACCCGCCGGCTCGAGCGCCTGGACGAGAACCTCGGCGCGGCCTCCCTCGAGCTCACCGCGGACGACCTGCGCGAGATCGACACCGCCGCGGCCGCGATCGACATCCAGGGCGGCCGCTACTCCGAGCAGATGGAGCGGATGACCAACCTGTGAACGGGCCGGTGACCCCGGTCTCACAGCCGGGTCACAGCCGGCGCGCAGGCGGCCCGCACGTTGGCTTTCTATTCATGACGCATGCCGGTGCCACCAGAAGTTGCTCTTAGGGAATCTTTATCCGCGCGCAGTGCTCGTCCCAATGTCGTAGCCGATAGTCGGACCATGACGACGACCCTGGCGCCGCCCGCCGCCGCCCGCCCCGCCGTGCGCGCCACGCCGCGGTGGTGGGCCGACGCCGGCGGCGCGGCGGTGGCGGTGAGCCTGCTCGTGGTCACCGCCCTGTGGGTCGCCAACCGCGGCCTGCAGGACATCGGCGGCGCCTGGCCCGACGCGTTCGACTCGCTCGGCCGCCTCACCGGGCTGCTCGCCTCGGACCTGCTGTTGCTGCAGGTGCTGCTGATGGCCCGGGTGCCGCTGGTGGAGCGCGCGTTCGGCCAGGACCGCCTGGCCCGCTGGCACCGCTGGACCGGGTTCAGCTCGTTCCACCTCATGCTGGCGCACGTCGTGCTCATCACCATCGGCTACGCCGGCAACGCGCACGTCAACGTGTTCGGCGAGCTGTGGGACCTCGTCGTGGACTACCCAGGGATGCTGCTGGCCGCCGCGGGCACGCTGCTGCTGGTGCTCGTGGTCGTCACGTCGATGCGGGCGGCCCGGCGCCGGCTGCGGTACGAGTCCTGGCACCTGCTGCACCTCTACGCCTACCTCGGCGTCGGTCTCGCGCTGCCGCACCAGATCTGGACCGGCGCCGACTTCACCGGCTCGGCGTGGGCCCGCGCCTACTGGTGGACGCTGTACGCCGTCTCGGCCGGCGCGGTCGTGATCTACCGGCTCGGGCTGCCGGCCTGGCGCAACTGGCGTCACCGGCTCGTCGTCGACCGGGTCGTGGCCGAGGGCCCGGGCCTCACCTCGGTGTACCTGCGCGGCCGCGACCTGGACCGGCTGCCGGTGCGGGCCGGGCAGTTCTTCCAGTGGCGGTTCCTGGACGGGCCGGGCTGGTCCCGCGCCCACCCGTACTCGCTGTCCGCGACGCCGCACACCGGCGTGCTGCGCATCACCGTCAAGGACCTCGGCGACGGCAGCAGCCGCGTCGCCGGGCTGCGGCCCGGCACCCGGGCGCTGATCGAGGGCCCGTACGGCAAGCTGACCGGCGAGCATCACACCGGAGGCCCGGTCGTCATGCTCGCCTGCGGCATCGGCGTCACCCCGCTGCTCGCCCTGCTCGGCGAGCTGCCCTTCGCACCGGGCCAGGCCACCCTCGTCTACCGGGCCCGCAGTGAGGCCGAGATCGCGTTCCGCGGCGAGCTGGACTGGCTGGCCCGCCACCGCGGCGTCCGGGTCGTGTACCTGCTCGGCCCCCGCGCCCGCCGGGCCTCGTGGCTGCCCGCCTCGGCCGCCGGGCTCACCGACGCGGAGGCGCTGCGCCGCGTCGCCCCGCACATCGCCGGCGCCGACGTGTACCTCTGCGGCCCCGACGCCTGGACCACCGCCGCCGAGGCCGCGGCCCGCACCGCCGGGACCGCCCCGCAGCGTATCCACACCGAACAGTTCGCCTGGTAGGAGCAAACCCTTGCGACGCATCACCCTCTGGCTGCTGTCCACGCTCGCCGCCGTGGTCCTCCTGTTCAGCTACCGCACCAGCCTCGGCGCGGCCACGCCCGCCTCCGGCACGGCGGCCGCGACCGGCACCGGCGGCGGCACCACGAGCACGACCACCACCAGCGGCGGCGGCAGCACGTACCAGGGCTCGGTCGCCTCCACCCGGTGGGGCGACGTCCAGGTCACCATCACCGTCGCCGACGGCAAGATCACCGCCGTGTCGGTGCCGGTCTACCCGAACGGCAACGGCAAGGACCGGCAGATCAACGCCCGGGCCCTGCCCGTCCTGACCCAGGAGACCATCGACGCGCAGAGCGCCCGCATCGACACGGTCTCCGGCGCCACCGTCACCAGCGACGGCTACATCGAGTCGCTGCAGGCCGCCCTCGACGCCGCCCACCTGTCATGAACCAGCGCGCCTTCGTCGAACAGATCATGGGCCTGCCGGTGAGCATCCACGTCCGCGGCGAGGAGCCCGGCGGCGCCGAGGTGGGGGACCGGGTGGCGGCCGTGTTCGCCGACCTGCGCCACGCCGACGCGGTGTTCAGCCCGTACCGCGACGACAGCGACCTGTCCCGCTGGGAGCGCGGCGAGCTGTCCGCCGGCGCCGCCGACCCGGCGTTCGCCGAGATGCTGGCCCTGTGCGACGAGGCCCGGGAGCGCACCGAGGGCTGGTTCGACCCGCGCGGGCTGCCCGACCCACGCACCGGCGCACCCCGCTTCGACCCGTCCGGGCTGGTGAAGGGCTGGGCCGTGCAGCGCGCCGCCGCGCATCTGCGGAGCCTGCCGCGGTACTCCTGGTGCCTCAACGCCGGCGGCGACGTCCTCGTCCACGCGCAGGAGGACCACCCGGCCTGGCGCATCGGCATCGAGGACCCCGACGACCCCGCCCGCCTGCTCCACGTGCTCGAGCGCCGCGGCGGTGCGGTCGCCACCTCCGGCACCGCCCGCCGCGGCAGGCACATCCTCGACCCGTACACCCGCCGCCCCGCCGCCGCCGTCCGCTCGGTCACGGTCACCGGCCCGGACCTGCTGTGGGCCGACGTCTACGCCACCGCCGCCGCGGCCCGCGGCCCCCGATCCCTGGCGTGGCTGGAGACCCTCGACGGCCACGCTGCGCTGCTGGTCGGCGCCTCCGGCCTGTGCCAGGTCACCCCCGGCTGGCCGGCCGGGGGGTGAGGCTGGTCAGCGGGCGGCTGGCGACCCGGTCGGCGCCGCTCAGCTCCCGGTCCAGGGTCTCCTGCGCGTCGCGCATCGCCTCGGCGTACCGCGGCTCGGCGAGCCGTCGCAGGCCCACCTCGGGTGCCACCTCCTCGACCACCGTGCTGATCCACCAGATGTTGCCGAACGGGTCACGCACCCGGCCGCCCCGCTGACCAAAGGCCTGGGTGGCCGGCGCGGTGACCACGCGGGCCCCTGCGGCGACCGCGCGCCCGATCGCCGCGTCGGCGTCGGCGACGAAGACCCGCAGCAGCGACGGCATGACCGGCCAGTCCGGCCGCCGGTCGAAGGCGAGCAGGATGGTGTCGCCGACGCGGATCTCGGCGTGGCCGATGGTCCCGTCCTCCAGCCCCACCCGTCCCAGCTCGACCCCGTCGAACACCGCGGTGATGAAGTCCAGCAACTGCCCGGTGTCCGGCGTGACGATCCACGGCGCGACGGTCGTGTATCCATCTGGTGCGGTGCTGCGCATGACGAGTCTCCCTCGTGTCGGAACAACTGCGCCCACGGTAGATCCCGTATAGGCCAGTTTCTGTCCTGGTCGAGGAGCACACTGGCAGTCGTGTCCGACGCCCGTGCCCGGCTGCTGTCCCTGCTCTCGCTGCTGCAGACCCCTCGGCTGTGGCCGGGAAGCGAACTGGCGCAGCGCCTCGGGGTGTCCGGCCGGACCGTGCGGCGCGACATCGACCGGCTGCGGGAGCTGGGGTATCCGGTGCACGCCGAGCAGGGTGGGCTGGGCGGGTACCGGCTGACGGCCGGCGCGGCGATGCCGCCGTTGCTGCTGCAGGACGATGAGGCGGTCGCCGTGGCCATCGGGCTGCGCACGGCGGCGGCGCAGCCGGTGGCCGGGGTGGACGAGGCAACGGTGCGGGCGATGGGCAAGCTGCTGCAGGTGCTGCCGGCCCGGCTGCGCCGCAGGGTCGACACGCTGGCCTCCTCCACCGTGGCCCACCCGTTCTCCCTGGCCGCCGAGCTGGTGGACCCCGACGCGCTGGTCGTCGCGGCCACGGCGATCGCCAACCACGAGCGGCTGCGGTTCCGCCACCGTGACGAGGGCCGGCACGTCGAGCCGCGCGCCCTGGTCACGGCGGGGCGGCGCTGGTACCTGCTCGCGTTCGACCTCGACCGCGACGACTGGCGGACCTTCCGGCTGGACCGGGTTACCGGGCTCGCCCCGACCGGTGCCCGGGCGGCCCCGAGGGAGGTGCCCGGCGGGGACGTCGCCGCCTTCGTCGCCGGCCGGGCCATGCAGATGGCTCCGGCATACCCGGCCGACGTGGTGATCCACGCACCGGCGGCGCTCGTGGCGGACCGCCTCGGCGGGCCGCCGCCGGGCACCCTCACCGATCAGCCGGACGGTACCTGCCGGTGGCTCGCGCCGCCGGACACCGTGGAATGGCATGCGCTGCGGCTGGCGTCGATCGGGCTGCCGTTCGAAGTCAGCGGCCCGGCGCAGCTGGTCGACTACCTCAGATCAACCGCCGCGCTGTTCCACGCCGCCACGGCGGGACCGGCCCGCCGCGGGGCGCGGGAGACCGGCCGCGGGGCCTGAGTGCGGCCCGGCAGTCGTCGATCCGACAGGCGGCACCCCTACCGGCCGGTTGCGCGGCATGATCTGAAGCCGTGACCCGACTGCTGCTCGTGCGAAGCGAGCCGGCGTCGGCCGCGGCGCTGGCCGGGGCGCTGCGCGGAGAGGCCTTCGACGTGCGGGTCGAGGGCACCGGGGCCGGGGCGCTGCTGGACCTGCACGAGCACGGCGCCGACGTGGTGCTGCTCGACGCGGCCCTGCCCGACCTGGCCGGGGCCGAGCTGTGCCGGGAGCTGCGGGCCCGGTCGAGCGCGGGCATCGTGGTGCTGGGCGCCCGCCCCAGCGTGGACGACGCGGTGCTGGCCCTGGAGCGCGGCGCCGACGACTACCTGGCGAAGCCCTACGGGGTGCGGGAGCTCGTCGCCCGGATCCGAGCCGTCGAGCGGCGGTGCCGGGCCGGCGGCCGGGACGACCGGCCCGGGGTGCTCACCGCCGGGCCGCTGCGCCTGGACGCCGGCGCGGTCACGGCCAGCCTGGGCGGGCGGCCGCTCGACCTGCCGCTCAAGGAGTTCCAGCTGCTCGAGGCGCTGGTGCGCAACGCCGGGCGGACGCTCGGGCGCGAGCAGCTGCTCGCCACGGTATGGGGCGGGCCCGGGGAGGCCAGCAACACCCTCAGCGTGCACGTCAAGCGGCTGCGGGCCAAGCTCGAGGCGGACCCGGCCGCGCCGCGGCACCTGCTCACGGTCCGCGGCGTCGGCTACCGCTACCTGCCGTGACTCGACAGCGCTAGCGGGCCTCGGCCGGCTTGCGGCCGACGGCGGCCAGCACCTCCGGGACGGGCTCCACGCCGATGTCCCGCGGGTCCGGGTGCCAGTCGGTGACCGGCACGACGCCCGGGTCGAGCAGCTCGAGCCCGTCGAGGAGATGGCCGATCTGCTCCGCCGTGCGCAGGCGCAGCGGGGTCGACGTGCGCTCGTAGGCGGCGGTCATGACGTCGCCGTCCTCGCGCCGGGGCGGCGGCGACCCGTGCGACAGCGCGACGTAGCTGCCCGGCGCGACCGCGTCGCGGAATCGGGCCACGATGCCGGCCGGGTCGTCGGCGTCGGGCACGAAGTGCAGCACCGCCATGAGCAGCACGGCGACCGGCCGGTCGAGCTCGAGCAGGCCGGTCACCTCCGGGTGGTGCAGGATGTCGCCCGGCCGGCGCACGTCGCCGACCATCGCGGTGGCGCGGTCGTTGCCGGTCAGAATCGCCCGGCCGTGGGCCACGGCGACGGCGTCGACGTCGACGTACACGACCCGGGCATCCGGCGCGGCCGCCTGGGCCACCTCGTGCACGCAGGCCAGCGCCGGGATGCCGGAGCCGACGTCGAGGAACTGGCGCACGCCCTCGGACACCAGCCGGCGCACGACCCGGCCCAGGTAGGCGCGGTTGGCCAGGCCGACCTGCCGCGCGTTGGGCACCATGGCGACCACGCGCTCGACCATGTCCCGGTCGGCCGCGAAGTTGTGGAAGCCGCCCAGCGAGTAGTCGTACATCCGCGCGGCGTTCGGAACGCTGATGTCGATGCCCTCGGGGGCCCACTCAGGCCGCGTCATGCCATCCTCACCTTCCGTATTCCTGAGGACGAACTTAGACGGTGCGGACGCGATGGGCCAGGTGCTCGATGCGCGGCAGGGTCCACTGTGGATCAGGTCACCGTGACGCCGGTGGCGTTTTCCCCGCTATGGAGCAGCGCGCCAGGCCACCGGCGCCTGGCGCGGCGACATTGCGCGCCCGGGCGCCTGCCGTCCGGCCGACGGCCCCGCTCCCGCCGCCCCCAATTCGGCGGAGCGGGGCCGTCGCGCGCCGGCGATGCGAACATTCAGGACTTGCGCAGCGCGTCGCGGACCTTGTCGAACAGCGCCAGCGGCGGGCCGAACACGATGTTGGCCGTCGCGGACTCGCCCGCGGACGGATGCGGACGGGTCGGGGCCGCCTGCTCCGCCGCCTCGAACACCGACGCCATCCGCTGCAGCCGCTCGGGGCCCACGTGGCTGCGCAGCAGCGGGAACTCCTCGCGCTCCTCGTTCGTGGCGTGTGCCACGACGTTCTCCGCGAGCAGGGTCAGCCGGTCGTTGAACTCCGGGTGGTCCACACCCAGGTCGTAGAGGTCCGACAGCGTCCGCTTGGCCTCCGCCTCCTCGTGCAGCCGCTCGTCGACGATCCGCTCGTTACCCTCGCCGATCGCCTTGCGCGCGGCCGGGTGCACGAGCTGTTCCTCCGCGCTCTCGTGCACCGCGAGCAGCCGGACGAGGTCGTAGAACTGCTCGCGCTTGCGGTCGCCCTGCGCCGCGGCCACCCGGCTGAACAGGGCCTTGATCTCCTCGTGCTGGGCGAGCAGGACGTCGACGACGTCCCGCTGGTGCACCTGCGTCACGATCACCACATCCTTCGGTAGGCCCCGGCGAGTACCCGCGGGCCGGGGCCGTGAACAATTCCCGGGCACGGCGCCGGGCCGACGGCCCGGATTGTTTCCGGATGAGCCGCAGGGGTAGTCGGCCCGTATCAGCCAGGGGATGGCCGAGCGGGGGAGCGCGCAGTGAAGGCAGTGGTGTGGCACGGCAAGCGCGACGTGCGGGTGGACACCGTGCCCGACCCGCGCATCGAGCTGGCCAACGACATCGTCGTCAAGGTGACCTCGACCGGCATCTGCGGCTCCGACCTGCACCTGTACGAGCTGCTCGGCCCGTTCATGGCCGAGGGTGACATCCTCGGCCACGAGCCGATGGGCATCGTGGAGGAGGTCGGCCAGGACATCACCAACGTGCACCCCGGCGACCGGGTCGTCATCCCGTTCAACATCGCGTGCGGGCACTGCTGGATGTGCGAGCGCGGGCTGATGAGCCAGTGCGAGACGACCCAGGTCCGCCGCGAGGCCAAGGGTGCCGCGCTGTTCGGCTACACCCGGCTCTACGGGCAGGTCCCCGGCGGGCAGGCCGAGTACCTGCGGGTGCCCCAGGCGCAGTTCGGGCCCATCGTGGTACCGCAGGGCCCGCCCGACGACCGGTTCGTGTACCTCTCCGACGTGCTGCCCACCGCGTGGCAGGCGGTCGAGTACGCCGACGTGCCCGAGGGCGGCACCCTCGCCATCCTCGGCCTCGGCCCCGTCGGCGACATGGCCGCCCGGGTGGCCTGGCACCGCGGCTACCGCGTCATCGGCGTCGACCGCGTGCCCGAGCGCCTCGCCCGGGCCCGCGCCAACCGCATCGAGGTCGTCGACCTTGACGCCCACGACGACGTGGCCGGGGTGCTGCGCGAGATGACCGGCGGCCGCGGCCCCGACTCGGTGGTCGACGCCGTCGGCATGGAGGCGCACGGCTCGCCCGCCGGCAAGCTGGCCCAGACCATGGTGGGCCTGCTGCCGGACCTGGTGGCGGAGAAGTTCATCGACAAGGCCGGCGTCGACCGGCTGGCGGCGCTGCACCTCGCCATCGACGCGGTGCGGCGCGGCGGCACCATCTCCGTGTCCGGGATGTACGGCGGAACCGCGGATCCGCTGCCGATGATGGCCCTGTTCGACAAGCAGATCCAGCTGCGCATGGGCCAGGCCAACGTGAAGCGCTGGATCGACGACATCATGCCGCTGCTCAGCGACGACGACCAGCTCGGCGTCGACGGCTTCGCCACCCATCACGCGCCGCTGGACGCCGCCCCGCAGGCCTACGAGGCGTTCCAGGAGAAGCGCGACGGCACGGTCAAGGTCCTGCTGCGGCCGTGACCCGCCCCGGTGTCAGGCGCGCGTGAGGACGTCCACCGACGGCAGGTCGCGGTGGGCGTGGTGGACCTCGACGATGCCGGCCAGGGCGTCGCGGCCCGGCGCCCGGTACGCGCCGGTGAGCAGCCGCGTCGCGTCCGCCCGGTGCTCGTCGGAGTCCAGCCAGTGCAGCTCCCGGCCGACCACCAGCGCGTAGGCTGGCAGTCCGGCCTCGAGCTCGGCCCCGGCCTCGTACGCCACCACCAAGGGCGCGATCGCGAACTTCACCGCCGGGCTGGCCCAGCTGCTCGGCGACCGCGGCATCCGCGTCAACGCCGTCGCGCCCGGCCCGATCTGGACGCCGCTGATCCCCGCGACGATGCCGCCGGAGCGGGTCGAGCAGTTCGGCAGGAACACGCCGCTCGGGCGGCCGGGCCGGCCGGGCGAGCTCGCCCCGGTGTACGTGCTGCTCGCCTCCGACGAGGGCAGCTACGTCTCCGGCGCGGTCGTCCCGGTCACCGGGGGCGAGCCGATTCTCTGACCGCCGCCGGCTTTCGGGGCCCGTCCCACCGGGGTGGGCCCCATTTCGCTGTGCAAATGCTTGCGATCTTGGTCGCAGAAATTGCAGCACGCGATCCCCGAAATTGACGCAGAATCGGTCGCGAATAGCGCTCCCATCCGTGTCGCCTGACCGCCTGAGCTGGGCTAATCGCAGCGTAAGCACTCAGTATCGAGGGTGTGGTCGCGCGTGAATGCCGTCGAGTTTTTGCAACAAGCGCTGGACTTCTGACGTAGGGAGTTCTACTGTCTGCGTCACGCCCCTCCGCTCGGCGTCACGCGCGGGCAATCCAGACGTAACAAATGCCTTTCCGGAATCCGTACATCCGAAGGGATCGATCGATGCCGATAAGAGCACTCCGGGTCGCGCTGGCGATCGGGCTCGTGGCCGGGCTGGCCGCGGGCTGCGGGGACGACAAGGACGACAAGGGCTCGGCCGACGGCAGCGCCACCATCGTGGTGGACTGCCCGCCCCAGAAGACCGACAACGGCGGCAAGTCGCTCGAGCTGTGGAACGCCGACGTCGCCGCCTTCCAGAAGGAGCACCCCGGCGTCACCATCAAGACCGTCTCGGTCGGCAGCCAGTGCGACAACCCGCCGGACTTCACCGCCCGGCTGCAGGGCGGCACCCAGGCCGACATCTTCTACGGCTACATGACCGACCTCGACCAGGTCCTCGACGCCGGCGCGGCCGAGGACATCACGAAGTACGTCACCGCCGACACCATCCCCAACTGGGACAAGCTGCTGCCCACCATCAAGGACCCGTTCATCGACAACGGGAAGATCTACGGCATCGGCTACGCCGGCTACGGCCTCGGCCTGGTCGTCAACAAGAACCTGTTCAAGCAGGCCGGACTCGACCCGGCCAAGCCTCCGGCGACGTGGCAGGAGGTCGCCGCCGCGGCCAAGAAGATCGCGGCGCTGGGCAACGGGATCGCCGGCTACCAGGAGTACAGCGCGGGCAACACCGGCGGCTGGCACTTCTCCGCCAGCCTCTACTCCCGCGGCGGCTCCGTGGTGAGCGACGACGGCAAGAAGGCCGCGTTCAACACCGACCAGGGCAAGGCCGTCCTGCAGAACCTGCACGACATGCGGTTCACCGACAACAGCGTCGGGGAGAAGCAGCTGCTGCAGTGGGCCGACCTGCTCACCAACGCCGGGGCCGGCAAGGTCGGCATGTACATCGGCGCCCCCGACACCATCAAGTCCATCGTCACCCAGTTCAAGGGCAAGTACGAGGACTGGGCCATCGGCCCGATGCCCGGCGACAACGGCCCGGCCAAGGCCACCCTCGGCGGCGGCAGCGGCTACTTCTTCAAGAAGGGCCTGAGCCCGGCGCAGATCAAGGCCGGCCTGCAGTGGATCGCCTACGAGAAGCTCACCCCCGGCCGTGGCGACTTCGACTACGTCGCGCAGAAGGGCTTCGGCGTGCCCGTCGGCCTGCCCGAGCCGCTCATCTGGAAGCCCGGCAGCGACGTGCAGCAGCAGGACGACCAGCTCAAGAAGGCCAACAGCAACCTCAACCTGGCCGACTACGCGCCGTACGCGAACAGCCCGGTCACCATCAAGACCGAGCCGCCGCGGGCCCAGGCCATCTACGCCGTGCTCGACGCCGCAATGTCCGCCGCGCTGACCCAGGCGGGCGCGGACATCCCGGCCCTGCTGAGCACGGCCGAGCAGAAGGTCAACACGATCCTCGCCCAGGAGTCCTGAGTGGCGGGCGCGGGCCGGGTAGCCGGCCTGGACAACCCGGCCCGCGCCGCCATGTGGCGCAAGACGGTGCACAACCTCACCGGGCACTCGTTCCTCGCCGGCGCGGTGGTGTGCTTCGCGGTCTTCTCGTGGTACCCGATGGTGCGCGAGTTCATCATGAGCTTCCAGCGCACCCGGCGCGGCGTCACCACCTGGGTCGGCTGGCACAACTACGAGCGCGTCTGGCACGACCCGAGCTTCTTCGCGGCGTGGCGCAACACCGCCATGTTCACGCTGCTGGCCCTGCTCATCGGGTACGCGCTGCCGTTCTTCATCGCGGTGCTGCTCAACGAGCTGCGCCACGCCCGCGGGTACCTGCGGGCCGTGGTGTACCTGCCGGTGATGCTGCCGCCGGCCTCGGCGCTGCTGCTGTTCCGCTACGCCTACGACCCCGGCGACGCCGGCATCTTCAACTACCTGCTGCACGCGGTGCACCTGCCGACGTCGCAGTGGGTCCAGTCGACGGCGATGACGACCCCCTCGCTCGTCATCGCCTCGACCTGGATGAACGTCGGAAGTTCCATTCTGGTGTACCTCGCGGCACTCCAGAACATCCCCGGTGAGCTCTACGAGGCGGCCGAGCTCGACGGTGCCGGGCTGCTGCGCCGGCTGTGGCACGTCACCGTCCCGCAGACCAGGCTCATCCTGTCGCTGATGTTCCTGCTGCAGGTGGTCGCGACCATGCAGGTCTTCATCGAGCCGCTGATCCTGGCCGGCGGGGCCGGCGTGCAGGACTCGGCGACCTCGGTGGTCTACCTGATGTACCAGCACGCGTTCAGGCAGAACGACCTCAACGGCGCCGCCGCGCTCGGCGTCATGCTGATGGTCGTCCTGGCCGGCTTCTCCGTCGCCTACGCGCGGCTCAGCCCCCGGCAGGACTAGGAGTGTCCACAGTGGAAAGCGCCGCCCGCACCCTGATCTCGCCGGCCCGCCTGCGCCGCCCGGCCGCCCGCCGCGCCTACTGGACCATCGTCGTGCTGGTCGTCATCCTGTTCACGGTCGTGTTCACCGGGCCGCTGTACTGGATGGTCACCGGCGCGCTGAAGTCCGGCCCGGAGGTGGCCCAGGTCCCGCCGACGCTGTACCCGCAGCACCCGCAGCCGGGCAACTACGCGGAGGCCTGGACCGCCCTGAGCCTCGGCCGGCTGCTGCTCAACACGGCGTGGTACGCCTTCGGGGCCCTCGCCTTCCAGCTGGTCCTCGACGTCGCCGCCGCCTACGCGTTCTCCAAGCTGCGCCCGGTGTTCGGCAACGCGCTGCTGGGGCTCATGCTGGCCACGCTGATGATCCCCTCGACCGTGCTGGTCATCCCGCAGTACGTCACCGTCATCGACCTGCCCCTGGTGCACTGGAACATGCTCGACTCGCCGTGGGCGATCTGGCTGCCCGCGGTCACCAACGCCTTCAACATCTTCCTGCTCAAGCGGTTCTTCGACTCCATACCGCAGGACCTCATGGCGGCCGCCGCCATCGACGGCGCCGGGCCCCTGCGCACGCTGTGGTCGATCGTCCTGCCCATCTCCCGCCCGATCCTCGGCGTCATCTCGATCTTCTCGCTGACGGCCATCTGGAAGGACTTCCTGTGGCCGCTGCTGGTCGAGCCGTCGAGCGACACCCGCACCGTCAACGTGGGCATCTACGCGTTCTCGCAGGGCCTCACCCAGAACGTGGTGATCGCCGGCGCCGTCATCGCCGCCGTGCCCACCGTCGTGTTCTTCCTCATCTTCCAGAAGAACATCATGTCCGGCCTGACCACCGGCAGCCTCAAGGGCTGATCCCCTCCAGGAGACTTCTGATGTCCCATTCCGCGATGCCGCGCGCCCTGTTCACGGTCGCCGCCGTCGGTGCCGCCGTGCTCGTGCCGACCGCGGCCGACGCCAAGACCACGCCGCCGGGCGCCGACGTGCCCTTCACCACCTACGAGGCCGAGACCGCCGCCACGAACGGCACCCGGATCGGCCCCGGCAACGCCTTCACCCGCATCGAGGCCGAGGCCTCCGGCCGCCGCGCGGTCGCCCTCAAGGCCGGGCAGTACGTCGAGTTCACCCTGCTCGGCAAGGCCGACGCGGTGAACGTGCGCTACTCGGTGCCCGACGGCGCCGCCGACGCCCCGCTGCACGTCTCCGCGGGCGGCCGGCAGCTGGCCGACCTGACCCTGACCGCGCGCTACTCGCACGTGTACGGCAACTACCCGTACACCAACGACCCGGCCGACGGCGGCGAGCACCACTACTTCGACGACGTCCACGCCCTGCTGGGCCGCACCCTGCCGGCCGGCACCCGGGTCCGGCTCACCGCGTCCGCCCCCGTCGTGGTCGACCTGGCCGACTTCGAGCAGGCCGGCCCGGCCCGCGCGATGCCCGCCGGGTACCTGAGCGCCGCCGGTTTCGGCGCCGACCCGACCGGCGCCCAGGACTCCGGCCCCGCCATCCAGGCCGCCATCGACGCCGGGTCGGCGCAGGGCCGCGGCGTCTGGCTGCCGGCCGGCACCTACCGGGTCCACCAGCAGCTGGTCGTGGACAAGGTCACGGTCCGCGGCGCCGGCCCGTGGTACACCGTGCTGCGTGGCCCCGGCGTCGGCGTCTTCGGCCGCTTCGCGCCCACGCCCAGCAGCGACGTGCACCTCGCCGACTTCGCCATCGCCGGGGACACCACCGTCCGCGACGACTCCACCTCCGACAGCGGCCTCGGCGGCTCCCTGGGCGGCGGGTCCACCGTGGACAACGTCTGGGTCGAGCACACGAAGGTCGGCATGTGGTTCGACGGGCCCGCTGATGGCCTGACCGTCTCCCACGCCCGCATCCAGGACACCATGGCCGACGGCATCAACCTGCACAACGGCGTCAGCCACACCACCATCCGCGACACGTTCGTGCGCAACACCGGCGACGACGGCATGGCCATGTGGTCCGACGCCAACGCCGACCACGACAACGCCTTCGTCCACGACACCGTCGTCGCGCCGCTGCTGGCCAACGGGTTCGCCGTCTACGGCGGCCGGGACAACGCGGTCACCGACAGCGTGGCCGCCGACGCGGTCACCCAGGGCGGCGGCGTGCACGTCGGCAACCGGTTCGGCGCGGTACCGCTGGCCGGCACCACGACCATCGCCCGCAACGTGCTGCTGCGCGACGGCAACCTGGTGCCCAACCAGCCGGAGGAGATCGGCGCGCTGTGGTTCTACGCCGCCGACGCCCCGATGACCGGCGCGGTCGACGTGCACGACATGTCCATCGTCGACAGCCCGTTCTCGGCGGTGCAGTTCTACGGCAAGCCGATCAGCAACGTCACCCTGGACCGGGTGGCGATCGTGCGGGCCGGCACGTTCGCGGTGCAGCTGCAGTCGCCCGGCTCGGCCCGGTTCACCAACGTCGTCGCGGTGGGCGTCGGCGTGGCCGGCCGCTACGACTGCGCGAGCGGCTTCGACGTGGTCCGCGGCCCCGGCGACCTCGGCTGGTCCTCCAGCCGGTGCGGGTTCCCGCCGGCCGGCGCGCTGCATCTCAGCGCGGACGCCCTGGAGTTCGCCAGCCTGCCGCTGCACGGGTCGGCCACCCAGAACCTGCGGATCACCAACCCCGGCCCCGACCCGGTCACCGTTCGCTCGATCAAAGGCTCGGAGGGGTACACCGCCGGCGGCTCCTGCACCACCATCGCCGTCGGCGCCACCTGCACCGTCCCGGTCACCTTCGCCCCGCCCCGCGCGGGCGTCTTCGCCGGCAAGCTCACCATCGACAGCACCTCGCCCGCCGGGCCGTACGTGGTCGCCCTGCACGGCGTCGGCTTCGACCCGGACGGCAACCTGGCGCTGGGCCAGCAGATCACCTCGAGCTCCCAGGCGCTGTCCTGGCTCGGGCCGGTCAACCTCGTCGACGGGGACCCCGGCACGTACTTCGAGAGCGCCAACAACGCCTTCCCGCAGACCGTCACCCTCGACCTCGGCGCCCAGCGCGCCGTCGACCGGATCGTCCTGCGGCTGCCGGCCAACTGGGGCGGGCGGACCGAGACCATCGCGGTCGCCGCCGACGGGGCCGCACTCGTCCCCGCCGCGGACTACGAGCTCAACCCCGATACCGGCAACGCGATCACCATCACCTTCCCGTCGACCACGGTGCGCACCCTCACGCTGACCTTCACCGGGAACACCGGATGGCCGGCGGCGCAACTGTCCGAGTTCGAGGTCTACGCGCACTGATTCGTGATTGGAGGACACCCCCTATGTACCGCAGACGCCTGATCGCCGCGGCGGCCGCCACCGCCGCGGTGGTCCTCGGCACCGCCGTCGCCCTCGCCACCCGGCCCGCGGACGCCGCCACGTCCGTCTTCGAGGCCGAGAGCGCAACCCTGTCCGGCGGCGCCGCCGTCGCGACCGACCACACTGGATACACCGGGTCCGGCTTTGTCGGCGGCTATACCGACGGCAACAAGGGCAACGCCGCCACCACCTTCAAGTCGGTGCCGGCCGCCAACCAGCTCGTGCTGCGCTACGCCAACGGCACCGGGTCGACGATGACCGTTTCGCTGTACGTGAACGGGGCCAAGCTGCGCCAGATCCAGCTCCCGGCCACGGTGAACTGGGACACGTGGGGGACCGAGACCGAATCGGTCAGCCTCACCGGATCCGCCAACACCATCGCGTACAGGTTCGATTCCACCGACTCCGGCAACGTCAACCTCGACAGCCTGACCGTCGCGCAGGTCAGCCAGTACGAGGCCGAGTCGGCCGCGCTGTCCGGCGGCGCGGCCGTCGCGACCGACCACAGTGGATACACCGGTAGCGGCTTCGTCGGCGGCTACACGGATGGCAACAAAGGCAACGCGTCCACCACCTTCACCGTCCCGGCCGCGAGCCAGCTGGTGCTGCGTTATGCCAACGGGACCGGGTCGGCAAAGACGCTCTCGCTGTACGCGAATGGAGCCAAGCTACGACAGATCTCGCTGCCGGCCACGGCCAACTGGGACACGTGGGGGACCGAGACCGAGGCGGTCAACCTCACGGGCGCCAGCAACACGGTCGCCTACAAGTTCGATGCCACCGACTCCGGCAACGTCAATCTGGACAATCTGGTCGTCAGTGGCACGCCGGCGTCCCCGACACCCAGTCCGACCGGTAGCACCGGCGGCGGTCAGGCCTACGAGGCCGAGACCGGGTTCGTCTCCGGCGGGGCGACGGTGTCCGGGGGAGTGGTCACCGGGCTGACCAGCACCGGGGCGCGGGTCATCGTGTCCGTGAACGTGCCGTCCGCCGGGAACTACGCCGTCGGGCTGCGCTACACGAACTCGACCGGGGCGGCGCGGACGCTGTCGCAGTACGTCAACGGGACCAAGAGCGCGCAGGTGAGCCTGGCGGCCGGGTCCGGGACGCTGACGAACAACCAGACGCTCGCGCTGCGGGGCGGGCTCAACCTCATCGGGTGGCAGGTCGACTCCGGGGACAGCGGCGGGGTCAACCTCGACGCGGTGACCGTCACCGGGGGCACCGCGCTGGCGAGCCGGGGGGCGACCGTGCCCTATACCGAGTTCCGGGCCGCCGACCAGACCACCAACGGCAGCAAGCTCGCGGCCGGCCGCACCTACCTGACGATGGCCAGCGAGGCGACGGGCCGGCAGGCGGTCCAGCTCACCGCGACCGGGCAATACGTGCAGTTCACGCTGACCCAGCCGGCCAACGCGCTCACCATCCGGTACTCCATCCCGGACAGCTCCGACGGGGCCGGGGCCAGCGCGCCGATCTCGCTCTACGCCAACGGCAGCCACGTGCAGGACATCACCCTCACGTCGCGCTACTCGTGGGCGTACGGGGCGTACCCGTACACCAACGTCCCGAGCCAGGGCTCCGCGCACCACTTCTTCGACGAGACCCGCGCGCTCATCGGCAGCTGGCCGGCCGGCACCGTCCTGAAGCTGCAGAAGGACGCGGCCGACACGGCGAGCAGCTACACCATCGACGTCGTCGACGCCGAGCAGGCCGACGCCGCCTACGCCATGCCGGCGAACTTCGTCGCGGTGACGAGCTACGGCGCCACCGCCGGGGACGGCTCCGACGACACCGGCGCGTTCAACAGCGCCGTCGCCGCGGCCCGCGCGGCCGGCAAGGGGGTGTGGATCCCGGCGGGGACGTTCGACATCACCAGCCGGATCAACCTCGCGGGCGTCGCGGTGCGGGGCGCCGGCCAGTGGTACACGACCGTGAAGGGCCGCAACGGCAAGGGCGGCTTCTTCGCCACCGGCTCGGGCGTCACCATCGCCGACCTGACCATGTCCGGGGACGTGACGTACCGCGACGACGCCGGCTTCGACACCGGCATCGAGGGCAACTTCGGCACCGGCTCGCTGCTCTTCGCCGTGCGCATCGAGCACACCAAGGTCGGCATGTGGATCGACTCCGGCACCAACGGCCTGTACGCCGCCGGGATCCGCATCGCCAACACGTTCGCCGACGGGGTCAACCTGCACGCCAACGTGCAGAACACCCGGGTCGACCAGTCCACGGTGCGCAACACCGGCGACGACGCCCTGGCCATGTTCTCCGAGGGCACCGCGGTCACCGGCTGCTCGTTCACCTTCGACACCGTGCAGACCCCGCTGCTGGCCAACGCCGTGGGCATCTACGGCGGCGCGAACAACTCGGTGACCGACAGCCTGCTGTCCGACACCGTCACCGGCTCGGCCGGCATCGCGGTCAGCAGCCGCTTCGGCATCCCCTTCAGCGGCCCGACCACGGTCGCCCGCAACACGCTGACCCGCACCGGCGGCTACGAGCCGAACTGGCAGACCAACCTCGGCGCGCTGTGGGTCTTCGCCGACCAGTCCGACATCACCACGCCCGTCACCGTCTCCGACACGTCCATCGTGGACAGCACCTACCAGGCCGTGCTGCTCAGCTACGGCCACCGCATCGGCAACCTGCTGCTGGACCACGTGGGCATCGCCGGCGCCGGCACGTGGGGCATCGACGTCTACAACGTGACCGGCGCGGCCACGGCCAACTACGTGACCGTCACCGGGGCCGCCGCCGGCGGGCTCAACAACCCCGGTGGCTTCCCGATCACCCGCGGGCCCGGCAACTCCGGCTGGTAACCCTCACAACCCTTGCAAGGAGCGACGATCCATGCCTGCAACCGGCTGGTGGCGCACCGCCGCCATCTACCAGATCTACCTGCGCAGCTTCGCCGACGGCGACGGGGACGGCGTCGGCGACCTCGCGGGGCTCCGGCTCCGGCTGCCGTACCTGCGGGACCTGGGCGTGGACGCGCTCTGGCTGACGCCGTGGAACGTCTCCCCGATGGCCGACGGCGGCTACGACGTGGCCGACTACCGCGACATCGACCCGCTCTTCGGCACCCTTGCCGACGCGGAGGCCTTCGTCGCCGAGGCGCACGAGGCGGGCATCCGGGTGCTCGTCGACCTCGTGCCCAACCACTGCTCCGACCAGCACCGGTGGTTCCGGGAGGCGCTCGCCGCGCCTCCCGGGTCCCCGGCCCGGCAGCGGTTCTGGTTCCGGCCCGGCCGCGGCCCGCACGGCGCCGAGCCGCCCAACGACTGGCGCTCCTACTTCGGCGGCCCGGCCTGGACCCGGGTCCCCGACGGGGAGTGGTACCTGCACATGTTCGCCCCGCAGCAGCCCGACCTCAACTGGGAGCACCCCGAGGTGCGGGCCGAGTTCGAGGACGTGCTGCGGTTCTGGTTCGACCGCGGCGTCGACGGCTTCCGCATCGACGTCGCCCACGGGCTGATGAAGACGCCGGGCCTGCCCGACGTCGGCCCCGAGCCTGACCCGGCGGACCTGCCGTACCAGGACCACGAGGACGTCCACGAGATCTATCGTGCGTGGCGGCGCATCGCCGACTCCTACCCGGACCCGCGGGTCTTCGTGGGTGAGGTCTGGCTGCCGACCACCGCGCAGTTCGTCCGCTACCTGCGCCCCGACGAGCTGCACTCGGCCTTCAACTTCGAGTTCCTGTGCTGCGCGTGGGAGTCCAACGCGATCCGCAAGACGATCGACGACACCCTCGACACGCACCGGCTGATCGGCGCGCCGCCGACCTGGGTGCTGTCCAACCACGACACGATCCGGCACGTGACGCGGTACGGCCGGGAGGACACCACCTTCGCGCTCGACGCCCGCCGCCACGGCGCCCCCACCGACCTGGCCCTGGGCCGGCGCCGGGCCCGGGCGGCCGCCCTGCTCACCCTCGCCCTGCCCGGCGGGGTCTACGTCTACCAGGGCGACGAGCTGGGCCTGGCCGAGGTCGCGGACATCCCCGAGGACCGCATCCAGGACCCGACCTGGGAGCGCTCCGGGCACACCGACCGCGGCCGCGACGGCTGCCGGGTCCCGCTGCCGTGGTCGGGGACCGAGGCGCCGTTCGGCTTCTCGCCCGGCGGCGCCGCCGAGCCCTGGCTGCCGCAGCCCGCGACCTGGCGGGAGTTCACGGTCGAGGCGCAGGAGGCCGACCAGGGTTCCATGCTGCACCTGTACCGCACGGGCCTGCACCTTCGCCGCGAGGCGCTCGCCGGCCTCGAGGACGACCCGGTGTGGCTGGCGACCGACGACGGTGTCCTGGCGTTCCGCCGCGGCGACGGCTTCGCCTGCGTCGTGAACTTCACCGCCGCGCCGGTCCGCCTGCCGGAGCACCGGTCGGTGCTGCTGGCCAGCGCCCCGGTCGCCGGCGGCCACCTGCCCGCCGACGCCTGCGCCTGGCTGCGGCTCTGATCTGACGCAGCCCCTGGGCGGCCGCCGGCTCGGCTCGAGCGCGCCGACCACCGCGGGCCCGGCCACGATTGCAAGAATCGTGGTCGGGCCCGCAAGCGTTTGCAGGCCCCTACGCGGGGCAGGCGGCGGTCGAGTCCCGCACGATGAGCTCCGGCTCGAACAGCTCCTCCTCCAGCGGCACCGGCCGCCGCTCGATCTGCGCCACCAGCGAGTTCACCGCGGCCACCCCGATCGCCTGGATCGGCTGGCGCACCGTGGTCAGCGGCGGGTCCATCATCGGCATGTAGACCGAGTCGTCGAAGCCCACCACCGACAGCTGCTCCGGCACCCGCAGCCCCTGCTTGCGGGCGCCGCGGATGGCCCCGAGGGCGAGCGTGTCGCTGGCGCAGACCACCCCGGTCGCCCCGGCCGCCAGCAGCGGCGCCACCGCGGTCTGCCCGCCGGCGATGGAGAACATGGTGTGCGCGACCAGCCGCTGCCGGTCGGCGCCGTCGACCAGCCGCCGGAACTCGGCCAGCTTGCGTTCCGACGGCACGTGCCCGCGCGGGCCGACGATGAGCCCGATCCTCTTGTGGCCGAGGTCGCGCAGGTGCTGCACGGCGAGGTCCACCGCGACCGCGTCGTCGACGGCGATCCGCGGCGCACCCGCGTTCTCGTCCGCCTCGTTGATGAGCACGATCGGCAGCTTGCGGGCCCGCAGCGCCTTGGTCTGCTCCGGCCCGGCGTCGGCGTAGCTCGCCCCGACGAAGACGATCCCGGCCACCTTGCGGGCCAGCAGCATCTCGATGTAGTGCGCCTCCGACACCCCGTCGGCCGTGCGGGTGCACAGCACCGGGATGAGGTTGCGCCGCACCAGCGCACCGGCCATCGCCTCCGCGTAGGCCGGGAAGATCGGGTTGTGCAGGTCGGGCAGCACCATGCCGACGAGGCTGCCGAGCTCCCGCCGGTGCCGGGTGGGCCGCTGGTAGCCGAGCACGTCCAGCGCGGTCAGCACGGCGTTGCGGGTGTCCTCCCCGATCCCGGGCACGTCGCGCAGCACCCGGCTCACGGTCGCCTCGCTGTACCCCGCGTACTTCGCCACCTCGGAGAGCCTCGTCACCCCAGCATCGTACGTCCGCGGAAAGAACCGTCGCCAGAGCCGCAAGAACCCGTCAAGGACAGGCTCTGGTCACGAGCAGAAGTCGCGGGCGAGGCGGGTCAGGACGTCGGCGGCGGTCAGGGTGCCGGAGCGGCTCACCCACTCGACGTCGGCGTGGGCGCCGTCGCCCTCCGGGCCGTAGAGGACCGTCGGGATGCCGGCGGCCGACAGGAAGGCGGAGTCGGCCCAGTACGACAGCGGGACCGTCGTCGTGCCCGGGCCCGCGGCGGCGAGCAGCGCGGACACGATCGGGGCGTTGGCGAGGACATCGACGCCGTTGCCGCCGGCCCGCGGGCTCTGACCGACGCCGCTGTGCTCGCGCACGCCGCGCAGGCCGGTCGCCTCGTCGTCGTAGGCGCCGATTTCCTCGAGCTCCATCAGGGTGGACCAGAACCGGTCGGTGCGGGTCATGCGGTACTCCCTTCCGTGCTGACGAGGACGACGACCGGGTCGGCGGCGACGTCGAGCGCGGCGCGCCGGCCGGGATCG
>NZ_BAAARV010000135.1:0-23500 GCF_039532525.1 Dactylosporangium salmoneum | reverse complement strand
GGCTCGGCCAGCACGCGGCCCGCCGCCGCGTCCAGCGGGACCCGCTCGGCGGGCAGCGGGTCCGCGCGGCGGGCGGCCTCCCGGGCGTCCCGCCAGGCCAGGCCGGTGACGGCGGCGGGGCCGGCGCGCAGGGCGTGCGCGGTCACTGGACGCGTTCCCAGCCGCGGCGGACCGGGCGGGCGCCGAGCTGGCGGTCGCGGCTGCGGTAGACGATGTACGGCCGGGTCAGGTAGCCCAGCGGGGCGGAGAAGACGTGGACCAGGCGGCTGAACGGCCAGAACGCGAACAGCGTGCAGGCGGCCAGCGCGTGCAGGCGGAAGCCGATGGGCGCGGCCGCCATCAGGTCCGGCTGCGGGTGCAGGGAGAAGATCGAGCGGAACCACGGGGAGACGGTCTGGCGGTAGTCGTGCGGGTGGCCGGTCAGGTTGCCCAGGACCGTGGTGCCGAGGCCGAGCAGGATCGTGCCGACGAGCAGCACGTACATGATCTTGTCGTTGGTCGTGGTGGCGGAGAAGACCGGGCCGACGGTACGCCGCCGGTAGACGAGGATGGCGGCGCCGGCCAGGGTGAGGAAGCCCGCCACGGTGCCGAGGCCGACCGCGACGGCGTGGTAGGCGTCCTCGCTGACGCCCACGGCGTCGGTCCACGACTCCGGGATCAGCAGGCCGCCGACGTGGCCCAGCGCCACGAGCAGGATGCCGAAGTGGAACATCGGGCTGCCCAGGCGCAGCAGCCGGCGCTCGTAGAGCTGGGAGGAGCGGGTCGTCCAGCCGAACTTGTCGTAGCGGTACCGCCAGATGTGCCCGACGACGAAGACGGTGATCGCGATGTAGGGCACGACGATCCACAGCAGGACCTTCATCGAGCGGCTCCCTGTGGCATGTACTCGGGCGGGGCGAACGGGGCGAGCCCGACCTGCTCGGCCGGCGGGCCCTGGGCCGCGAGACGGGCGACCGCGGTGCGCTCGTCGCCGAGCGGGGGCAGCGTGGCCGAGACCGAGTCCAGGACGTCCGCCCACGGCGAGCCGGCGTCGTGCAGGGCCGCGCGCAGCAGCTCCAGGCCGGCCCGGTGCTCGATCAGCAGGGCGGCGCCGGCGTCGGGCTCCGCGGCGGCGTACTCGAGGAGCACGGCCAGGTGGTCGGGCAGCTCCTCGTCGGTCAGGCGCAGCCCGGCGGCGGCGTAGGCCTGCTTGAGCCGCAGCAGGGCCATGCCGCGGTTGCGGGTGTCGCCGTGCGTGTAGTACGTCAGGAACAGGCAGCACCGCCGCCGGTGGTCGAACGTGGCGACGTACTCGGCGGCCAGCTCCGGCAGCGGGGTGCGCGCCGCGTGCGCGGCGAAGCGGCCCAGCGGCGTGCCGACCGGCCCGCCGAGCGCGGCGGCGACCCGGCGGACCAGGTCCAGGTGGCCCGTGAACTGTTCGTCGGGGTAGGCCAGCAGCAGCGACTGGGCCTGCCAGGCCGCGCCCCTCATGGCGTGCCCCCGTTGCCATCGGCGCGATCGGGGAACAGGCCCGCCGGGCGGCCCTTGCCGTCCCAGTTGAGCAGGTTGACCCGCCGCGGCTTGTCGGCGGGGTCGACGATCGTGTCGGTGGTCTGCCGGTCGCGCAGCATCGCGAAGTTCTCCACGGCGATCGGGGCCGGTCCGCCGGAGGCCTCGCCGAACGGGCCGGAGCCGCCCATGCCCGGGCCGCCCTCGTAGTCCAGCGAGCAGCCGGTGGCCAGTTCCTCGAGGGAGTGGGCCTGCTCGGCGTGCGCCGGCGGGATGACGTACCGCTCGTCGTACTTCGCCAGGGCCAGCAGCCGGTACATGCCGTACACCTGCTCCCCGGTCATCCCGACGGCGGACGCGATGCGCTCGTCCGGGTCGCGGCCGAGGTTCACGTCGCGCATGTAGGAGCGCATCGCGGCGAGGCGGCGCAGCACGGCGTCGACCGGGGCCGGGTCGCCGGCCGTGAACAGCTGGGCCAGGTAGTCGACCGGGATGCGCAGCGCCTCGATGGCGGCGAACAGGTTGCCGCGGTCCTCGGCGTCGTGGCCGGTGTCGCGCACCACGTCCACGACCGGTGACAGCGGCGGGATGTACCAGACCATGGGCATGGTGCGGTACTCCGGGTGCAGCGGCAGCGCCACCTTGTAGGTGTTGATGAGCGCGTACACCGGGGAGCGCCGGGCCGCCTCGACCCAGTCCCGCGGGATGCCGGCCCGCTCGGCCTCGGCGGCGACGGCCGGGTCGTTCGGGTCGAGGAACACCCGGCGCTGGGCCTCGTAGAGGTCGTGCTCGTTCGCCGTGGAGGCGGCGGCGAGCACGGCGTCGGCGTCGTAGAGCATCAGGCCGATGTAGCGCAGCCGGCCGACGCACGTCTCGGAGCACACGGTGGGGATGCCGACCTCGACGCGGGGGAAGCAGAACGTGCACTTCTCCGCCTTGCCGGTGCGGTGGTTGAAGTACACCTTCTTGTAGGGGCAGCCGGAGACGCACATCCGCCAGCCGCGGCAGCGGTCCTGGTCGACCAGGACGATGCCGTCCTCCTCGCGCTTGTAGATCGCCCCGGACGGGCAGGAGGCGGCGCAGGACGGGTTGAGGCAGTGCTCACAGATGCGGGGCAGGTAGAACATGAAGGTCTGCTCGAACTCGAAGCGCACCTTGTCGGCGATGCCCTTGAGCAGCACGTCCTTGTCGCCGTGGTCGGGGGCGCCGGCGAGGTCGTCGTCCCAGTTGGCCGACCAGGAGATCTTCATGTCCTTGCCCGACAGCAGGGACTTGGGCCGGGCGACCGGCGTGTGCTCCTGCAGCGGGGCGTTGGTGAGCTGCTCGTAGTCGTAGGTCCAGGGCTCGTAGTAGTCGTCGATCGCCGGCAGCTTCGGGTTGGAGAAGATGGTGAGCAGCTTCTTGAACCGCCCGCCGCCCTTGAGGGCGAGCCGGCCGCGGCGGTTGAGCGTCCAGCCGCCGCGCCAGGTCTCCTGGTCCTCGTACCGCCGCGGATAGCCCTGGCCGGGTCGGGTCTCGACGTTGTTGAACCACACGTACTCGACGCCGGTGCGGTTGGTCCACGCCTGCTTGCAGGTGACCGAGCAGGTGTGGCAGCCGATGCACTTGTCGAGGTTCATCACCATGGCCAGCTGCGCCATCACGCGCATATCAGTACTCCACCTCCTGGGAACGGCGCCGGATCACGGTGACCTCGTCGCGCTGGTTGCCGGTCGGGCCGAGGTAGTTGAAGGCGAACGACAGCTGCGCGTAGCCGCCGACGAGGTGCGTCGGCTTGATGAGCAGCCGGGTCAGGGAGTTGTGGATGCCGCCGCGCCGGCCGTTGGTCTCGGTGCGGGGCACGTCGATGAGGCGGTCCTGGGCGTGGTGCATGTAGACGGTGCCCTCCGGCATGCGGTGCGACACGATCGCGCGGGCGACGACGACGCCGTTGCGGTTGACCGCCTCGATCCAGTCGTTGTCGCGCACCCCGATCTTCGCGGCGTCCTCTTTGGACATCCAGATGGTCTGCCCGCCGCGGGACAGCGACAGCATGAACAGGTTGTCCTGGTACTCGGAGTGGATGGACCACTTGTTGTGCGGGGTGAGGTACCGCACGGTGATGCCCAGCTCGCCCTTCTCGCCGACGGCCGGCTCGCCGAACAGGGCGTGCATGTTCAGCGGCGGGCGGTAGGTCGGCATCCACTCGCCGAGCTCCGCGACCCAGTCGTGGTCGAGGTAGAAGTGCTGCCGGCCGGTGAGCGTGTGCCAGGGCTTGAGCCGCTCGACGTTGATGACGAACGGGGAGTAGCGCCGCCCGCCGGCCTCCGAGCCGGACCACTCCGGCGAGGTGATCACCGGCGTCGGGCGGGCCTGGGTGTCGGCGAACGTGATCTGCTTGCCCTCGTGCTCGGCGGCGAGGTCCGCCAGCCGCATCCCGGTCTGCCGCTCCAGCTGCCGGAAGCCCTGGGTGGCCAGGTGGCCGTTGGTGGTGCCGGACAGCGCCAGGATCGCCTCGCACGCCTGCACGTCCCGGGCGATCGACGGGCGGCCGTCGGCGACGCCGCCGCGCGCCACGCCGTTCTTGTGGCGCAGGTACTCGATCTCCCGCTCGACCCGGAACGTGACGCCCTTCGTGGTCGCGCCCAGCGTGTCCAGCAGCGGGCCGAGGGAGGCCATCTTGTCGGCGATCGCGGCGTAGTCGCGCTCGACGGTGACGAGCTTCGGCATCGTGCGCCCCGGCACCGGCTCGCACTGCCCGGCCTTCCAGTCGGCGACCCGGCCGTGCGGGTTGGCCAGCTCGTCCGGCGTGTCGTGCAGCAGCGGCGCGGCGACGAGGTCGGTGCGGGTGCCCAGCCGCGGCCCGGCCAGCGCGCTGAAGGCGCGGGCGATGGTCATGAAGGCGTCCCAGTCGGTGCGGGTCTGCCAGGGCGGGGCGATGGCCGGGTTGAACGAGTGCACGAACGGGTGCATGTCGGTGGTGTTGAGGTCGTGCTTCTCGTACCACGTCGCCGCGGGGAGCACGACGTCGGAGTACACGGTCGTGGACGTCATCCGGAAGTCCAGCGACAGCAGCAGGTCGAGCTTGCCGGTCGGGGCCTGCTCCCGCCAGACGACGTCGCGCGGCCGGGCGCCGGGCGGGGCCTCGGTGGCGCGCACGGCATGGTCGGTGCCGAGCAGGTGGCGCAGGAAGTACTCGTTGCCCTTGGCCGACGAGCCGAGCAGGTTGGCCCGCCAGACGGTGAGCACGCGGGGGAAGTTCTCCGGCGCGTCCGGGTCCTCGCAGGCGAACCGCAGCCGCCCGGCCTTGAGCTCGGACACCACGTGCTCGGCGACGGGCTTCCCGGCCGCGGCGGCGTCGTCGGCGAGCAGCAGCGGGTTGCGGTCGAACTGCGGGAAGGAGGGCATCCAGCCCATCCGGGCGGAGGCGGCGATGAGGTCGGCGGTGCTGCGCCCCGCGAAGGAACCACCGTCGCTGCCCGCGGCCAGGGTGGCGGCCGAGAAGGGGTCGTACCGGTACTGGTCGGTGTGCAGGTACCAGTACGCGGTCTGGATCATCTGCCGGCCGGGCCGGGACCAGTCCGCCGCGGTGCCCAGCACGCTGTAGCCGGTGATCGGGCGGACCTTCTCCTGCCCGACGTAGTGCGCCCAGCCGCCGCCGTTGACGCCCTGGCAGCCGGTCAGCGTCGTCAGGGTGAGGAACGAGCGGTAGATGGTGTCGGAGTGGAACCAGTGGTTGGTCCCGGCGCCCATGATGATCATGGAGCGGCCCTTCGACTCCTCCGCGTTGGCCGCGAACTCCCGCGCGATGCGGGCCGCGGCCGACGCCGGCACCCCGGTGATGGTCTCCTGCCAGGCCGGCGTGTACGCCTGGGCGGCGTCGTCGTAGCCGGACGGCCACTGCCCCGGCAGCCCGTCGCGGCCCACCCCGTACTGCGCCAGGAGCAGGTCGTACACGGTGGTCACCAGGTGCGTGCCGATGCGCCGGACCGGCACGCCGCGGCGCATCGGCTCCGCCGCGCCGGAGGACGTGTCGAACCGCGGCAGCACCACCTCGACGGCCTCGCCGCCCTCGCACGACAGCCGCGGCCGCACGTCGCCGAGGTCGAGGTTCCACTTCCCGACGCCGTGCTCGCCGTAGCGGAAGCCGAGCGAGCCGTTGGGCACGACCGGCGTGCCGTCGTCGTCCAGCAGCACCGTCTTGAACGCGGCGTGCTCGCTCTCGGCGAGCGCGCCGGGCAGGTCGGCGGCGGTGAGCATCTTGCCGGGGCGGAAGGCGCCGTCGCCGAGGTCGTCGAGGGTGACCAGGAACGGCAGGTCGGTGTAGCGGCGCACGTAGTCGGCGAAGTACGGCACCTGCCGGTCGACGAAGCACTCCTTGAGCACCACGTGACCCATCGCCATGGCGAGGGCGCCGTCGGTGCCGGGCTGCGCGGGCAGCCACTCGTCGGCGAACTTGACGTTGTCGGCGTAGTCGGGGGCGACCGCGACGACCTTCTGGCCCCGGTAGCGGGCCTCGGCCATCCAGTGCGCGTCCGGGGTGCGGGTCACCGGCAGGTTCGAGCCCCACATGATGAGGTAGCCGGCGTCCCACCAGTCGCCGGACTCCGGCACGTCGGTCTGGTCGCCGAACACCTGCGGTGAGGCCACCGGCAGGTCGGCGTACCAGTCGTAGAACGACAGCATCGCCCCGCCGATGAGGTTGTAGAACCGGGCGCCGGCGGCGTGCGAGACCATCGACATCGCCGGGATGGGCGAGAAGCCGGCGACGCGGTCCGGGCCCCACTCGGCGATCGTGTGCACGTGCGCGGCGGCGACCAGCTCGACGGCCTCGTCCCAGGTGGCCCGGACCAGGCCGCCCTTGCCGCGCACCGACTTGTAGCGGCGGGCCTTCTCGGGGTCGGAGACGATGTCGGCCCACGCCGCGACCGGGTCGCCGCCGTTGGCCGCCTTCGCCTCGCGGTACATCTCCAGCAGCACGCCCCGGACGTACGGGTAGCGCACGCGGGTGGGCGAGTAGGTGTACCAGGAGAAGGCGGCGCCGCGCGGGCAGCCGCGCGGCTCGTACTCCGGCCGGTCGGGCCCGACGCTCGGGTAGTCGGTCTGCTGGGACTCCCAGGTGATGATGCCGTCCTTGACGTACACCTTCCAGGAGCAGGACCCGGTGCAGTTCACCCCGTGCGTGGAGCGCACCACCTTGTCATGTGCCCAGCGGTCCCGGTAGAACGAGTCTGCCTGCCTGCCACCGATCTGGTGCAGCGTCCGCAGGTCGGGCGACACCTCGCCGCGGGTGAAGAACCGGCGCGTGCTGACCAGCGCGTCGGCCAGTCCGCTGTCCAGCCCGGGCGAGTCGCTCCTGCGGGCCACGATAGGGCCCTCCCTCCGGTAAGAGACGGACCTTGCTCACATTAGCCACGAACCGGGATGAACGCCCGCCGAACCGCATCGACACGCTCCCAGTCCTCGGTGCTCAGACCGGCCAGCGCGGCGGGGAAGACACCGTCCTGCTCCTTGAGGATGTGCTCGCGCAGCATCTCCAGGACCTCGAGCAGATGGCCGGGCCAGGCCGGGTCCGCGGGCGTGCCGTCCGCGGCCGCGCCCAGCGCCGCCTCCACCACGCGGTGCTCGGACTCCAGCGCCTCGACGTGCTCGGGGAAGTCGCCGGCGAGGGCGGGGAACAGGCCCCGCTCCTCCACCTCGGTGTGCGGGCCGAGCACCGCGGCGATCTCGCGGGCGACCTCGGCCATCCGGGGCACGTCGCCGGCCCGGTGCGCGGCGCGCACCTCGCCCATGAGGTTCACCACCCGGTCGTGCTCGCGGGTCAGCTCGCCGATCGCGTCAACGGCCTGGCAGCCGCAGTACTCACACATGAGCGGCGCTCCGGGTGCTGCGCGCGCCGGTCCGGGACGACTCGCCGGCGCCGCGGGCGACGACGGTGACGGTCAGCAGCAGCGCGCCGAGGGCGACCACCGCGAGCGCCGCCAGGCCGGAGGCGTAGGAGCCGTACCGCTCGTAGACCACGCCCATGACCAGCGGCGGCACGAACCCGCCGAGCCCGCCGGCCGCGCCGACGACGCCGGTGACCGAGCCCACCATGTTGGCCGGCGCCCGCTGCGCGACCAGGGCGAAGGTGGCGCCGCTGCCGGCGCCGAGCGCGGCCGCCATGGACAGGAACGCGATCGTGCCCACCGGGGCGAGGCCCGGCGTGAACGCCTGGACCACCGCGCCGGCGGCCACGACGGCCAGCGAGACGGCCAGCACGCGGGTGGCGGGGATGCGGTCGGACAGCCAGCCGCCGATCGGGCGCATGACGACGGCGAGGACCACGAAGCCGGCCATCCGGTTGGCGGCGTCGGCCTGCGCCAGCCCGTAGGCGGTCTTGAGGTACGCCGGCAGGTACACCGAGAACGCGACGTAGCCGCCGAACGCGACCGCGTACAGCACGGCGGCCTGCCAGGTGAGGCGCAGCCGCGCAGTGGCGGCCAGCCGGCCGGCCAGCGGCTGGGCCGGCACGACCCGGCCAGGGGCGTCGCGCAGCAGCAGCGCGGCGAGCGCCGCGTAGACAGCCAGGACGATCGAGGTGACCACGAACGGGGTGGCGGTGCTGCCGGCGTGGACCAGCTTCACGGTGCTCAGCGCGCTGATCGCGGTGCCGCCCATGCCGGCGCCGAACACGCCGACCGCCATGCCGCGCCGCTCGGGCGGGAACCAGTTGTTGACGAAGGGCACCCCGACGGCGAAGGCGGTGCCGCCGATGCCGAGGAAGAAGCCGCCGACCAGCAGGCCCGCGAGCGAGGTGTGGCCGGAGAGGCCGAGGTACAGCACCGGGACGATCGTGGCGAGCGAGACCAGCGGGAACATGATGCGCCCGCCGTAGCGGTCGGTCAGCGCGCCGACCGGGATCCGCCCGAGCGACCCGACGACCACCGGCACGGCGACCAGCAGGGCCTGCTGGAACGAGGTGAGGTGCAGTGCGTCCTTGAACTTCGGCGCGAGCGGGCTCAGCAGCGCCCACGCCCAGAAGTTGACCGCGAATCCGATCGTGGCCAGCGCGAGCATCAGCACTCGTTGCCTGCCACCGGCAGTTGGCGTCTCGGTTGTCCGCATCGCGCGCTCCACAGGTGTGACGGCTTCGGGTTGGCCTCGCCTCCGGGTCTCGGGGCGACTACCTCAGGTTTCCCCGTTCCGCCACAACCGAACAGAGTCATTGGTCCCGCCGGCGCGGGGATTCGTGGTGCCGGAAAAGCCGGAAGGGGGCGGCGGGGATGAACCCCGCCGCCCCCTCGCGAGGCAGAGCGTCAGACCTTGGTCCACTTCTGGTTGGCGCCGCCGGTGCAGTCCCAGATCTGCAGCTGGGAGCCGTTGGCGGTGCCGTGGCCGGCGACGTCGACGCACTTGTTCGCGTTCGTGTTCACCAGGTCGCCCGCGGCGGACAGCGTGAACTTCTGGGCGTTGGTGCCGTTGCAGGTGTACAGCTGCACGGCCGTGCCGTTGGCGGTGCCGGCGGCGGCGACGTCCATGCACTTGCCCAGCGCGCGGACGGTGCCGTCCGTGCCGAGGGTCCACTGCTGCGCGGCGGTGCCGTTGCAGTCGTAGACCTGCAGCCGGGCGCCGTCGACCGGGTTGGCCGAGGGGATGTCGATGCAGCGGCCGCTCTCCGTGCCGCGCAGGGCGTTGGTGCCACCCGGCGGCGGGGTCGTGTCGCTCGTGCTCACGTGGACGTAGTCGATGAGCATGCGGTTGACCGACGGGGTGCTGCCGTCCGGGCTGCCGGGGAAGTTCCCGCCGACCGCGAGGTTGAGGATGATGAAGAACGGGTGGTCGTACACCCACTTGTTGCCGCGGATGTTGGCCGGGGTGGCGCGGAAGTACTCCGAGCCGTCGATCGTCCAGACGATGAGGTTCGGCGACCAGTCGACGGCGAACGTGTGGAACGCGTTGCCCAGCGCCTGGCCGATGTTGCGCGTGCCGCCGACCGCGTTGCCGCCCGAGTATCCCGGCCCGTGGATCGTGCCGTAGACGGTGTTCGGGTCGCGCCCGACGTTCTCCATGATGTCGATCTCGCCGTCGGTGGGCCAGTTGCTGCCCCCGAGCATCCAGAACGCCGGCCACAGCCCGTTGCCCTTCGGCACCTGGATGCGGGCCTCGACGTGGCCGTACAGCTGGGTGAACTTGCCGGCCGTCTGGATCCGGCCCGACGTCCACTGGCACGTGCCGTACCAGCAGCTGCGCCCGCCGCTCTCCCGGCGGGCCTCGATCACCAGGTGGCCCTGGCCGTCCTGGTACACGTTGCTGGTGCCGCTGTTGTAGTACTCCAGCTCGGAGTTGCCGAAGCCGCCGCCGCCCGTGTCGAAGTTCCACTTCGACGTGTCGACGCCGGCGCCGGACCCGCCGTTGAAGTCCTCGTTCCACACGACCGCGGCCTGCGCCGCGCTCTGGGCCGACACGACGGCCAGGCCGGTCGCGACGAGCGACGCGACCAGCGCGGCGGATGCCAGCGACTTGAGTCTTCGCATGTGCCTACCTCCCATGGGCGGACCCTGTAGCGGCAGGGCCCGGGGTTCGCGAAGCGATCTGTGAGGTTGGTTTACAGATCAATCGGAGGCTATGCCGTGGCGTCGGCGGCAGTCAATACGGGTCTTGAACCAAGACTTGAGGTTATGCCGCTGCCGCTATGCTGCGCGGCGATGGCGGACTTCGTGCACCTCACCACCGCGCGGGCGGCCCGGCGGATCGAGCGCTCGGGCATCGCCGCGCGCAGCCACGGCTGGGAGCAGCGCCGCGGGGTGTACTGCATGCCGGTGCTCCCCTCGTTCACCCTCACCTACGGCTGGGTGCGCGAGCTGCGCCGCTGGAAGGGCGGCCCCTTCGTCGCCGTCCACCTGCGCCTGCCCGACGGCGAGCCGGTGACGGTCGGGCACTACGGCAGCAGGCCCCGCGAGGTGACTGCGGCGCAGGCGGTCGCCGTCGTGCGGGCCCTCGAGGACCCCCGCGGCCACGAGGTGTTCGTCCCCCGGGCCATCGCCGCCGCCGAGGTGCGGCGGGTGCGCGACGTGCCGCAGGGCGTCGGCTGGCGGTACCGGCCCGACGCGCACGGCCGGCGGCCGTGCGCGTGCTGCGCCCCGAGTGGCGGCTACCGGGTGGCGCAGCTGCGCAACCGGCTCGACCCGCCCCCGCAGGTCGCGCCGAAGTCCGTGCTGATGGCCCGGCTGAGGACGGCCACCGACGCCGACGAGATCATCGAGGTGCTCTACGACCTCGCCGTGGGACGCCGCGGGGACGCCCAGGAGCTGGCCTACCTCGCCGAGCACCCCGACCCGGAGGTGCGCTGGACCCTGGAGAGCACCCTGCGCTCCTACCGCGGACCCCAGGCGCGCCGCCTGCGGGAGCGCCTGGCGGCGATGGACGACGACGGCTGACCACCAGCGCCCGGTCACGACGCGGTGGTCTCCTCGTACGACAGCCACGACCCCCACGGCGTCGCGGCGCCGCTGCAGTTGCTCAGCGTGCCGTTGAGCACCAGGAAGCTCTCGACGAGCCGCCCGGATCCGAGGTCGTACAGCGACGAGGTGCACCCGGCCGGCGCCCCCGGTCGTAGGCGTTGCGCGGCCCGAGCGCCTGGTGCCGCGCCCCGGGCACGTCCAGGTCGATCTCGTGGTTGCGGATGATCCGGACCCGCTCGCGCCCGGCCACGAACACCGCCTGCCCGTCGTGGCAGCCGGGCGTGGGCAGCCCGTCGCTCATCCTGCTGCCGGCCGCGCCGAACGTGCGGTAGCCGAACCCGGCGGGCAGCGCCAGCTCCTTGCCCGCCGGGGAGAGGGGCCCATAGCCATCGACCGCGGGCCGGCCGGACCGGCTGCCGGCGGGCGCCGCGCCGGCGGCCGCCGGCAGGAACGCCCCGCCGAGCCCGCCGCCGACCAGCCCCAGCCCGGTCACGGCCAGCACATCGCGCCTGTTCAATGCCATGCGCCACACCGTGACCCCCGCCGATGAACGCCGCGGTCGGTCAGGTGTCGAGCGCGCGGAGGAGATCTTCCACGATGTCTTCCGGCTCCTCCAGGCCGACCGAGAGGCGCAGCAGCGAGGCGTCGACGGTGTCGGAGGTGCCACCGTGGGAGAAGATCAGCGACGCCGGGTGGGTGATCAGGGTCTCGGTGCCGCCCAGGCTCACCGCGTTGCCGGCCAGGACCGTCGAGCGCAGGACGTGCTGGGCCTCCTCCGGGGTCGCGACCGTGAAGGACAGCATGCCGCCGAAGCCGGTCATCTGGCGGCGGGCCAGGTCGTGCTGGGGGTGGGAGGGCAGGCCCGGGTAGTGCACCGCCGTCACGCGCGGGTGCGCGGACAGGGCCTCGGCCACGCGCTGCGCGTTGTCGTTGTGGCGGGCCATGCGCAGCGGGAAGGTGCGCAGGCCGCGGGCCAGCAGCCAGGCCTCGAAGGGGTGGCAGACCGGGCCCAGGACGCGGGCCGTCTCCCAGGCGCGGCCCACCAGCTCGGCGGAGCCGGTCAGCACGCCCGCGGTCACGTCGCTGTGGCCGTTGAGGTACTTCGTGGCGGACTGGGCGACCAGGTCGGCGCCCAGCTCCAGGGGGCGGGTGTTGTACGGCGTGGCGAAGGTGTTGTCGACGATCAGCAGGGCCGACGGGGCGGCGGCGCGGACGGCGGCCAGGTCGGTCAGGACCATGGCCGGGTTGCTCGGGGTCTCGGCGTAGACGACGTCGGCGCCGGGAGCCGCGTCCGGGAGGGCCTCCTGCGGTACCAGCGCGACATCGACGCCGAACGTGGGCAGCACGTCGCGCAGGAGCGTGAGCGCGGCCGTGTAGTGGTTGGTCTGGGCGACCACGCGGGTGCCGGCGCGGACGTTGGACAGCAGCGCGGCGCTCACCGCGGCCATCCCGCTGCCCAGCAGCAGCGCGCGCTCGGCGCCGTCGAGCTCGGCGAGCATGGCCTCGGCCTCGGCGGCGTTCGGGGAGCCGTACCGCGTGTAGTACCCGGTCGGCGCCACCGCCGAGGCGATCTCGGCCGCCTCCGGGGTGCGGGGCAGCTCGTAGGTGCTGGTCTGATAGATCGGCGTCGTGACCGGGACGCCGCCGGGGCGGTCGGGCAGGGACGGGTGCAGCAGGCGGGTCATCATGGACTCCAGTATCGGTTCACCCAGCGGTCCGCCCGATTTGCCGCCAATAGGAAAATTGTTCGTTATGGTGCCTGCCTGCGACATCGATGGCTGGCCGTGCTGGCCCTGGTGGTGGCGGTTTCCGCGGTACCGCAGGAGCAGGCGATGGCCGACGAGCCCCCGTCCCGGATCGTGGTGCGGCCCGGGGACACCCTGTGGGCCCTCGCCCGCCGCAACGGCACCACGGTGGCCGACCTGCAGCGGCTCAACAACCTCGGCACCTCGACCCTCATCCGCTCCGGCCAGACCCTGATCCTGCGCGACGACCGCGCCCGCCAGGTGGCCACCGCCATCGCCTACGCCCGGGCCCAGCTGGGCAAGCCGTACAAGTTCGCGACCGCGGGCCCGGAGACCTTCGACTGCTCGGGCCTGGTGATGCAGGCCTGGGCGGCGGCCGGGGTACGGCTGCCGCGGGTCACCTACGACCAGATCAACGCCGGCGAGCACATCGCCCGCGACCAGCTCGCCCCGGGCGACCTGGTGTTCACCAACAGCGGCGGGCACGTCGTGCTCTACATCGGCGACGACGAGGTCATCAACGCCGGGCACACCGGCGTCGAAGTGCACCTGCAGGCGCTGCCCCGGGAGGATCAGGTCGTCGCCTACGTGCGCCTCACCGGCCGCTGACCCGGGCCTGGGTGAGCGGGGCCAGCACGGCGGCCAGCGCGGACTCGGCGGCGCCGATGGCCGGGCCCCGCGAGCCCAGCTCGGCCGGGACGATCGGGGGAAGCGCGGCGCGGCGCCAGGCCATGGCGGCCCGCAGCACCGCCGCGCGCAGGCCGGCTCCCGCGACGTCCAGCAGGTCCACACCCAGGCCGCCGAGGGTCACGATCGCCGGGTCGAGGGCGTTGAGCAGCGCGCCGATGCCCCGGCCGAGGGCCTCGGCGACCTCGTCGACCGCGGCCCGGGCGCCCGCGTCGCCGGCGCGGGCGGCGGCCAGGGTCTCCTCGGCGAAGGCGCGCGGGTCGGCGGGCCCGGGCCGGCCCAGCCGGCGGGCCATCGCGCGGCCGTCCACGGTCACGTCCCAGCAGCCGCTGGCCCCGCACGGGCACGCGAGGGCCGGATCGCCGAAGGGCACGTGCCCGAACTCGCCGCCGGCGCCGGTCGCGCCCAGCACGGGCCGGCCCCCGGCGAGCAGCACCCCGCCGATGCCCACCTCGACGGTCAGGTGCAGCGCCACCGGTACCTCCCGGGCCGCGCCCCGCAGCACCTCCGCCACGCCGGCGAGGGAGGCGTCGTTGCCCACCGTCAGCGGCAGGCCCGCGGCGAGGGGGCCGAGGTCGACGTCGCGCCACCCGAGGGTCGCGGCCTGCACGACGGTGGTGCCGCGGACCGTGCCCGGCACCGCCACCCCGACGGCGGCGAGCCGGTCGCCGGTCTCCTCGCGCAGCGCGCCGACGGCGGCGGCGATCCCGGCCAGCAGCGGGCCGGGCGGGCCACCGGAGTGGCGGCGCACCGGCGCCGGGGCGAGCGCGCCGCCGATGGCCGCGGTCGTCACCCGCCAGGTGGCGTGGGTCAGCTCGACCACGGCGACGAGCGGCCCCTCGGGGTGGGCCACCAGCACCGTGGTCGGCCGCCCGCGCCCGCCGGTCTGCGGTGCGGCCGCCTCGCCGAGCAGCCGGGCCGCCCGCAGCCGCCCCATGATCTCCGTCGCCGAGCCGCTGCTGAGCCCGAGGTGGGCCGCCGCCTCCGCCCTGGTCACGCCGGGGTGGGCGTGCGCGTGGCGCAGCAGCGCGAGCGCGCCCTGCACCCGCAGCGCCTCGGCCCGCATCGTTGCCATCGCGCCCTCCCCACGATTATGCTCGTCTGACGAGTTTATTGAATGTTGGGGGTACGGGCAATGCGGCGCTTCGCTGCGGTACTGCTGGACATGGACGGCACCCTCGTCGACTCCGACGCCGCCGTCGAGCGGGCCTGGCTCGCGTGGGCGGCCGAGGCGGGCGTGCCGGCCGAGCTGATCCTGCCCCGCATGCACGGCAGCCCGGCCCCGACCACGATCCGCGCGGTCTGCCCCGCCCTCGACGACGACGCGGTGGACCTCGCGGCGGCGCGGCAGCTGCAGCTGCAGTACGCCGACCTCGACGACGTCGTGGCCACCCCGGGCGCCGCCCGCCTGCTCGTCGCCCTCAAGGAGCTCGACCTGCCCTGGGCCGTGGTGACCAGCGCCGACCGCCGCCTGGCCGCGGCCCGCCTGGGCGCCGCCGGGATCGACCCGCCGCTGCTGGTCACCGTCGAGGACACCGCGCACGGCAAGCCGGCGCCGGACCCGTACCTGGCGGCCGCCGCCCGGCTCGGCGTCGCGCCGGGCGACTGCCTCGTGGTCGAGGACTCCCAGCCGGGCATCGACGCGGGCCACGCCGCCGGCGCGACGGTCGCCGCCCTGCGCGGCCTCGACGCCGACATCCGGCTGGGCGACCTCGGCGACCTGGCCGACCTGCTCCTGGCGGCCGGCTAACCCACACGCGAGCGCGGCAACTCCGGCCACGGCGTCGCTGGTTTCCGCGGCCCTCACCGCCGCGGGTAAGCAGCGGCGGAGGCGTTCCCGGTCCGGTCCCGTTCGCCCCGCACGGACGCCGGCGGCCGTCGGAACCGGCCCGCGGCCCAAGCGCCCGGCGTCGGCCGCTCGCCCAGCCCGTCCTCCCTCGGCCGGGCGCCGGCGGGCGTGCCGAGAGCCTCGACTTCCGCCGGCAGCGAGGACCAGGCCCGGGCGAGCGGCACGGGTGCGTCGCCGCGGGCCGTCCGCGGGTCGTCAGGCGACGGCCGGGGCCGGGGCGTAGTCGGTCAGGTCGCGCAGGCGGCGGATCGGGGAGCGCAGCAGGGCCAGCGGGGCCAGGACGGTGGCGGCGCCGAAGGCGAAGAGGGCCGGGCGGGCGCCGGCGTGCCCGGCGAACAGGCCCGCCAGCAGGCTGCCGATCGGGATGGCGCCCCACGAGACGAAGCGGACCGTGGCGATCACCCGGGCCAGCAGGTCGGGCGGGCTGGCCAGCTGGCGGTAGGTGCGCATGGTCACGCTCATGACCACCACGCCGCCGGCGAAGACGACGCTGCCCAGCACGAAGGCGGCGTAGGCGGCCCAGGCGGTACCGAGGGGAATGATCATGGCTCCCGAGACGGCGACGGCGGAGGCCAGCAGCAGGGCGCGGGCGGTGCCGAGGCGGGCCGTGACGCGGGTGGTCAGCGCGGCGCCGAGCAGCGTGCCGGCGCCCTCCACGGCGAGCAGGAGGCCGACCCAGCCGGGCGGGGTGTGCAGGTCGCGCACCAGGTACAGCGGGAACAGCGCGAGCTGGGCGCCGCACACGAAGTTGACCGCGGCCGCCGTCCACATGCCGGGGCCCATCACCGGGTGGCGGGCGACGAAGCGCAGGCCGTCGCGGATCAGCGGCCGCTCGGCGGAGGCGCCGGCGCGGCGGGGCGGCAGGGTGCGCAGCAGCGCGGCCGAGCACAGGTAGCTCACCGCGTCGACGAACAGGACCGGGACCGCGCCGAGGGCCTGCACGAGCAGGCCGGCCACGGCCGGGCCGCCCAGAGTGGTCACCGCCTCGGTGGCCGAGTTGAGGCTGTTGCGGGCCTCCAGGCGCTCCGGCGGGACGATCGAGGGCAGGAACGTCGCGTTGGCCACCCCGAAGACGACGTTGGCCAGGCTCACCACCAGCGCGACGGCGACGAGCTGGGCGATGGTGAGCGCGCCGAGGTACCAGCTCAGCGGCACTGAGGCGACGGCGGCGGCGCGCACCAGGTCGGCCGCGATCTGCGCGCCGCGCAGGGGCAGGCGCTGCACGAGCACGCCGGCGGGCATGCCGATGACCAGCCACGCGACGTACCCGGCCGCGGCGACCACGCCCATCTGCAGCGGGGTGGCGTCGAGCGCGATCAGGGCGGTCAGCGGCAGCGCCACCGCCCCGACCGCGGTCCCCGCCGAGCTGACCGCGCCGGCCGTCCACCAACGCCAGAACACGGCCATACCCGCCCCCGATATCGAGTCAGTTCCAAACTGGAACTGACTATAGTGCACGTGTGCGGCACGAGGATCTGGCCGACGCCGACTGCGGCATCGCGCAGGCGCTCGGGGTCATGGGCGACTGGTGGACGTTCCTGATCGTGCGGGACGTCGCCGGGGGCACCACGCGGTTCGACGCCCTGCAGCGGGAGCTGGGGGTCAGCCGGCGCGCCCTGGCCGAGAAGCTGGCGGCCCTGGTCGAGCACGGCGTGCTGCGGCGGCGGGAGTACCACGCCCGCCCGCCCCGCTACGACTACGTCCTCACCGCCAAGGGTGAGGGCCTGCTCCCGGTGCTCGTCGCGCTGCAGGACTGGGGGTCGCGGCACGTCATGGGCGACGGGCGGCTCGACGCGATCGGCACCGCGGCCGAGGCGCACCGGGTCCACGGGCTCGTCGGGCACCCGGTGCCGGAGTTCGCGGGCCGGGACTGGACGGTGCTGTACTGCTTCCCCGGCGCCTTCGCGCCCGGGCCCGACGGCCACCCGCCGGGCTGGGGCGACATCCCCGGCGCCGCCGGGTGCACGCTCGAGTCGCTGACCTACGCGGCCCGGGAGCCCGCCTTCCGGGCCCTGGGCGGGCGCATCCGGGGCATCAGCATGCAACGCCCCGACCAGCTGGCCGCGTTCGCCGAGCACGCGCGGCTGCCGTTCCCGCTGCTGTCGGACGCCGACGGGCGCCTGGCCGCGGCGCTGCGCCTGCCGACGTTCCGGGTCGCCGGGACCGACCGGTTCAAGCGCCTCACGCTGCTGCTCGACCCGTCCGCGACGATCCGGGCGGTGCAGTTCCCGGTCACCGACCCGGCCGGCTCGGTCGACGCGATGCTGGACCTGCTGCGCGCGAGGGCCTGAGCGGCCTCTCGACCCGGACCGGGTCGCCGCGCACGAGGTCGTCGTGGATCTGCCAGCGGGCCGCGTCCAGCGCCGCCGCGGCGGCCCGGTCGTCGCGCTCGACCTTCTCCCGCAGCAGCCGCAGGGCGGCCCGGCGGTTCTGCCCGAAGTGCCGCTCGCCGTCGGCGACGACCACGTGGCCGGTCGGGCGGTGGGTGGCCCGCACGGCGGTGCTCACCTTGTTGCGGTGCTGCCCGCCCGGGCCGCCGGTGCGGCACGGCTGGATGTCGACGTCGGCCTCCGCGAACGGCGTGCCCGGGGCGTCCAGGTCGCAGGGGCGGGCGATGACGTACCAGTTCTTGCGCCCGTGACCGGGCCGGTAGGGGCTCGGCGCCTGCCAGCACAGGGTCCCCGTCCACGCCCCGGCGAGCTCCTCGCCGACCCGCAGCAGCAGGGAACGGTACGTGCCGGGCCGCTCCCCCGGCACCTGCGCCACCCGCTCGGCCGGCACCCCGAGCCGGGCGGCCTCGGCCTCCAGGCGCGCGGCCAGCTCGGCCACGGCCCACGCGCACTCCTGCGGGCCGCGGCCCGCGGACACCATCAGGTAGGTCATCGGCGGCCCTTGTCGGCGGTCTTGTAGGTGACCACCGGCACCGTGCTCGCCACCGGCGTGGCCAGGCCGTGCGCGACGAGGTCGGCGATCACCTGCTCGATGCGCTTGTACGCCCCGGGGGCCTCCTCGAACAGCAGCTGCCGGTCGCCGCAGACCACCACCGAGCCCGTCGGCGGGCGGCGCAGCTGCTCGACCGTGTGCTTGGCCCGGTTGCGCACGAGGGCGTCGGAGCGGGACATCTTGCGGCCCGCGCCGTGGGCCACCGAGTGCCCGGCCTCCGCGCCGGCGTGGGCGGCGACGAGGTACGACAGGGTACCCCGGGTCCCGGCCACGAGCACGTCCCGCCCGTCACCCGGCGCGGCGCCCTTGCGGTGCAGGTACGCCCCGTCGCGCACCTCCACGAGGTTGTGGCACTGGTCGACGATCGGCTCGGCCGGCGCGGCGCCGAGGGCGTCGGCGACGCGGGCCGCGATGAGCCGGCGGTTCAGCGACCCCCAGGCCACGGCGGCGTCGTGCCGGGCCAGGTAGCCGGGCGGGTCCGCGGCGGGGCCGGCGCCGTGCACCTCGGTGTGCTCGCGCAGGATCCGCTCCCCGAGGCCCCGGGAGCCGCTGTGCACGATGAGCACCAGGTCGCCGGCGGCGAGCCCGAGCCGGGCCGCGTGCCCGGCGTCGAGCACCTCCTTGACCCGGGCCAGCTCGGCGAAGTGGTTGCCGCGCCCGACGGTGCCGAGGCCCTCGAGGTGCCCGGCCGGGACCTCGTCCTCGGCCAGGCCGGCCCACTCCGGGTCGATCGGCGCGTCGAGGTCGGGGAACCTGGCCGCGAGCCGCTCGGGGACGGCCTTCTTGAGCGGGAACGGGAACACGGCGATGCCGCAGCCGATGTCGGAGCCGACGAGGTGCGGGTAGAGGACGGTGGAGGTCATGGCGGCGCCGATCGGGGCGCCCTTGCCGGGGTGCAGGTCGGGCATGCCGGCGACGTGCAGCATGCCGTCGAGGGCGGCGACCTGGTGGCACTGGGTGACGGCGTCGGACTCGATCCAGCTGCCGTCGGAGGCGAACACGGTGACGGTGGGCACGGCTTTCCTCTTGGAGAGAGTTTCCTCGTGGAGAACGGACAGGGCGTGGGAGAACCGTCAGCGCGTCATGGTCACGACGATCGCCGATGCGCCGACGGCCCGGCAACCGGTTTTCGATTTGCCCCGGCCATGATCAACGGGGTACAACAGTCGGCGGCGGCGAGCGACCGCCAGGAAGGAGGAGCCGGTCATGTCCCGCAACACCAGCACCACGACACACTGGAGCCTCACTTGTCCGTCACCATCCGCCCCGTCGCGGGGCGCGAGGAGCTCGACCGCTTCCTCGGCCTGCCGTACGTCCTGAACGACGAGCTCGACGGCGACCTCGCCGCCGGGCGCCGCAAGCCCGAGTGGCTGTGGATGGCCCTCGACGGGGACCGCCTCGTCGCCCGGGCCGCCTGGTGGGCCCGCGCCGGGTCCGCCGAGCCGTATCTCATGGACATCTTCGACTTCGCCGACGGCCATGCCGGCACCGCGGCGGAGCTGGTCCGCACCGCCCTGACCCGGCTCGTGCCGGACGGGGGCACGCCGCCGGAGTACATCCGCTTCGTCGACCCGGGCTGGGCCGGGGACCCCGCCGGGGCCGTGCGGCGGCACCTGGCCGCGCTGGAGGGCCTCGGGGCCAGCCTCCTGGTCGAGCGCCGGCGCCTGGAGTGGCGCCCGGGCGCGACGATCCCGCCGGATTCCGGCCGTCTGGTGTTCCGGGATTTCCGCGGTACCGCGGAAGCCCTGGATCTCATGACCAGGGCCGTCGGGGGCACCCTCGACGCGCACCACCGGGCCGGCCTGGCCCGGCTCCCGGCGCGCGGGGTCGCCGAGGAGCACTTCCACGGCGAGCTGGAGCTGTACCGCAGCCCCAGGCAATGGTGGCGGGTGGCGACGCTACCCGGCGGCGAGCCGGTCGGATTCGTCTTCCCCGCCCGCAACGACTACGGCCCGATCATCGCGTACCTCGCCGTGCTGCCCGAGCACCGCGGCCGCGGCTACATCGACGACGTCCTCGGCGAGGGCACCCGGGTGCTCGCCGCCCAGGACGCGCCGCGCATCCGGGCCACCACCGACGTCGGGAACGTGCCGATGGCGAAGGCGTTCCTGCGTGGCGGCTACGTCAACTACCAGAACGAGATCAACATGACCTGGTAGGCCGGGCGGGCCCGGGCCGCCGCGCTCACACCTGCTGCACGTGCAGGGCGCCGAGCAGGCGGTCCAGGCCCTCCTGGGTGCCGATGACGGGCCGGTCCTCCGGGTGGTTGAGGTAGTGGTTCACCGCGTCGTGCAGGAACTCCCGGTGCACGGCCGAGCGCTGCAGCTGCAGCTGGATGCGCTGCTGGTTGCGCCGGCGCAGCGGGCCGCGGCTGCGCACCAGCTCGGGCCACAGGATGCCGAGCCGGCCCACCCCGAAGACCGTGGGCAGCGGGCCGGTCATGATGGCCTCCCACGGCACGTCGTACGTGACGAACGCGTCGACGACGGTCAGCCCGTCGCCGCGCAGCACGAGCCGGCCGGTCCCGCGGGCGAGCATCACGAGGGTGGCCACCATGAAGTAGGCGAAGACCATCGTCACCGCGAACAGCATCCAGGTGAACACGCCCCAGTCATCGTCGTCGAAGACGACGCTGAAGAGGATCCCGACGATGGGCGGGAACGCCGCGGCGCTGTTGGCGAGCCCGAAGTACGACGGCGGCGCCACGAACTCGCCCGGCCGCACGACGAGGGTGCGCGGCTTCGGCCCCTTCCCGGCCCGGACGGCCCCCGCCACCCCGGTGACCAGCAGGAGCACGACCGCGGCCACCTCCGGCCACCACTCGGCGTGCCACACGATCGTGAACGGCAGCAACACGATGCCCGCGCCACCCACGAGCACGTAGTACAGCCAGGCATCGCGCCGGCCTAACTCGCTTTCCCCGTTCGCACGCTGTGACACCGTGCCCACCTCCTATGCACGGAAATGTATCGGGTCGCCGCGACGCTGCGCCGCCACGAATTCGACACAGCCTACGGGCAACGCGGCACCCGCGTTCGCACACCCCTCGGAAGGGTCCGATTTGTCAGGGGATTCGGTGCGTCATTCGTCACAGCGTCCCCCGCGGCCCGGACCTACCCTGGCCGCGTGTCCACGCTGCCGAGCACCGATGATCTCCTGCGGGTCATGACGATCCTGGGGGTCGCGGGCGATCCGCTGTACATCATGAAGGACCACGCCGACGACCGGCGCCGCGCCGAACTGCTCGCCCACATCACCGCCGCCCTGGTCGACCGGCTCGAGACCCTCGAGACCCGGGCCGGGCTGGACGTCGACGACCGGGCCGACCTGCACCTGCGGGCCGACCGCGACGCCGCCGGCCCGGACGCCGCCGGTCGCCTGCAGGCCGCCCGGCTGGCCTGGGTGCAGCAGAGCGTGGCCCGCCGCCGGGGCCGTCGCCCAGACCCGGTGGCCGACACCGTGGCCACCACGATCGGCGTGCTGATCGAGCTGCTCGCCGCGAGCGAGTCCGGCCCGATGCTCGCCGACGCTGTCGCCGGCCTGTGCGCCGCCGCCGACCACCTCGGCACCGTCCTGCGCGCCGCACCGGTCCGCTTGCCGACAGGTGCCACCATATAGAGCCGTGGATGAGCTGCGGCCCACCGAGTACTCGGTGGTCCTCCTGGCCCTGCTCCCGCCGGCCGCGGCGGTCGCCTTCCTGCGCGCGCTGTGGCTGACCGGCGACGTCGGCAACGGCCGCCTGCTGCTGGTCCTCGGGGTGCCGTTCGGCGCCGCGGCGGGCGCCCTGCTCGCGCCCGGTGTCCGGCGCCGGGCTCAGGCGGCCATGCCCAGGGCGCGCAGGTGGCGGGCCTCACGGGCGGAGCGGGCCAGGGCCTGGGACGTGCGCGGCCCCGCCACCCCGTCGACGAGCAGCCCCGCGCGGGCCTGGAAGCGCCGCAGCGCCTGCGGCAGCTCCGCCTCGAAGGCGCCGGGGCGCAGCAGGCCGATCTCGACCAGCAGGGCCCGCACCTCGCGCGGGTCGGCCGGGGGCACGGCCTCGCCGGAGGCGTTCACGGTCCCCGCCAGCGCGGCGCCGACGACATGGAAGATGCGACGTACGGTCATGGATCGAGTGTGCGGCCCCTAGCCTTGCGAAACCTCAGGGGAAACCCTGCTGAACGACCCTGAACTCAGGTGTAGTGCGGCGCGGACCGGGTCGCCCTGCCAGCGGCTGGCGAAGGCCTCGCGCAGGGTCCAGCCGGCCCGCAGCAGCTCCCGCTGGCGGTCCAGGTGGGCCGCGTTGCCGTCCGGGTGCGGCGCGCAGATGTAGCCGACACCGTCGATTACGAGGTCGACGGTCCAGTCGCCGACCGGGTACGCGACGCGGGCGTCGCGGCCCGCGGCGGTCAGCTCGGCGGCCAGCCGCGAGGCCCACGGCACCGGCGAAGGGCCCGGGGCGGCCGGGGACGGCGGGGCCGAGGCGTGCGCCAGGAAGTCGGCGATGAGGCCGGTCCCGGACCGCAGGGACGTCACGACGACGAGGCGGCGGCGGGCGCGGGTCGTCATGACGTTGAAGAGGTTCGGCTCGGCGGCGAAGCGCAGGCGGGCCGGCGAGTCGCCGTCGACCAGGGCCAGCGAGACGAGCACCGTGTCGGCCTCGCCGCCCTGGAAGGCGTGCACGGTGCCGGAGCGCAGGACCAGCCGCTCGATCTCGTCGGCGGTGAGCTCCTTGAGCAGCGCGGCCTCGAGCGCGTCGGCCTGGGCGCGGAAGGGCGTGACGACGCCGATGCCGGTGCGCCCCGCGGCGGCCAGCGCGCGCACCGTGTCGAGGACGGCGTCGACCTCGGCCTGGTTGACGCCGTCGCGCACGGACGCGCCGGTCACCCGCACCACGTCGATGGCGGCCTCGCGCTCGCTGGCCGGGGTGCGGGTCATCAGCGACAGGCGGCCGTCGTAGAAGCGCCGGGCGGCGAAGCCGATCAGGTGCGGGGCGCAGCGGTAGTGCTCCCCCAGCCACGTGACCGGGGCGGCGCCGGCGGCCACGTCGAAGGCGCTGGAGCGGCGCACGTCGATGCGCTCGGGCAGGCCGTGGCGCTCCAGGGTGGCGGCCACGTCGACGTCGGCGACGAACGACACGAACCGCAGCTGGCTGGGGTCGCCGGCGACCAGCGCCCGCCTGGCCCGGGCCAGCACCGGGGCGGCCCGGATCTGGTCGATGTGCGCGGCCTCGTCGAGGATCACGAGGTCGAACAGGCCCGGCGTGGGCGGCAGCAGGTCCTCGACGTCGGCGACGGTGCCCACCCACAGCGGCAGCGCGCGCACCAGCGCCGGGCCGTCCTGCGCGGCCAGGCCCTCCCGGCGCCGGTTGCGCCCGGCCCGCAGCGCGG
>NZ_BAAARV010000134.1:0-2304 GCF_039532525.1 Dactylosporangium salmoneum | reverse complement strand
CCTCGCGCTCCCGCGCGCCGTCGCCCCGCGCCACCTCGCCCGGGCGGCAGGGCGGCCGGCCGCGCTAACTTGATCGAGTGGAAGACGAACAGAACGTGTGGCTGCGGCGCAAGGCGGAGGACCCCGGGCACGTGGCCTGGTACGTCCAGCGCTTCCGCGACCTGGCGACCTCCGGCGCCGACCTGGGCGGCGAGGCCCGGCTGATCGACGCGATGGCGCCCCGCCAGGCCCGGATCCTCGACGCCGGCAGCGGCACCGGCCGGGTCGGCGCCTTCCTGCACGCCGCCGGGCACCAGGTCGTCGGCGTGGACCTGGACCCGGAGCTGGTCGCCGTCGCCGAGCAGGACCACCCCGGCCCGACCTGGCTGGTCGGCGACCTGGCCGAGCTGGACCTGGCCGAGCGGGGCTTCGACGTGGTCTTCTGCGCCGGCAACGTGATCACGTTCGTGGCCCCGTCCACCCGCGTGGAGGTGCTGCGCCGCCTGGGTGCCCACGTGTCCGAGAGCGGTCGGGTCGTGATCGGCTTCGGGGCCGGGCGCGGCTACGCCTTCGACGAGTTCCTGGCCGACGCCGCGACGGCGGGTCTGCGCCAGGAGGTGCTGCTGAGCACGTGGGACCTGCGCCCGTTCACGCCGGACTCCGAGTTCCTGGTCGCGGTCTTCGGCGCCTGACGGCGCGCACCTGGTAGCGGGCGGCGAGGCTGCCCCCCACGGATCGATCCGAGACGCTAGGGTCAGTCCGATGTTGGGGCTGGTCTTCGGCGCGTTGCGGGCGCGGCGGGTGCAGGCGCTCGTCATGTTCGCCCTCGCCGCGCTCACCGTCGTCGCGGCCGGGTTCGCCGCGCGCGCCGGTGACACGGCCGGACACGACGCTGCCCGGGCCCGCATCGACGCGGCCACCGTCGCCGAGCGCACCCTGCGGGTCCGCGGCTCCGTCGCCGCGCCCGACCGGCCCGAGGACGCCCTGCGGCGCATCGGCGCGCTCGTCGACGGCCCGGTCGAGCGGCACGCGACGAGCCTGCGCCTGACCGGCAGCCTCACCGACGGCGACGGCGAGCGGCGCCAGCAGGCCGAGCTGCGCTTCGCCGAGGGGCTGTGCGAGAACCTGACCCTGCGCGAGGGGCGCTGCCCGGCGGCCGACGGCGAAGCGGTGCTCGTCGAGGGGCTCGCCCGGCTGCTCGGCGTCGGGGTCGGCGGCACGCTGCGGCACGAGGCCGGGCTGACCGCCAGCGTCGTGACGCTGAAGGTCGTCGGTGTGTACGCGCCCGCGGACTCCGGCGGCTGGTTCTGGTCCGGGCAGGACGGGGTGGCCGCGTACACGACCGCGCCGACCGTCGCGTCGTCGAAGGCCACGGTCACCGTCATCTACGACGTGCTGCTGCGCCCGGAGGCGTTCGACGACGCGCAGTCGCTGCGCGGCGAGCTCGACCGGGTGCGCGGCGGCCGGTTCGACGTCACCTCCGGCGCGCCCGTGCTGGCCGAGGCGGTCGCCGCCGACCGGCGCTCGGTGCGGCGCGGCCTCGGGCTCGCGGAGGCGCAGATCCTGCTGTTCGGCGGGCTCGCGATCGCGGTCGCGGCGGCGTACGCGGCCCAGGAGCGGCGCGCGGACGCGGCCCGGATGGCGATCCGCGGGCTGCCGGCGTGGCGCATCCGGGCCGCGACCGCCGCGCAGAGCCTGCTGCCGCTCGCGCTCGGCGCGGTGTGGGCGCCCCGGCTGTTCGCGGCCGGCGCGGTCATCGTCGTCGCGGCCGACTGGAGCGCCACCCGGGGCGGGGTCGGCGAGCTGATGCGCGACGTGCGCCCGCGCCGCCCCCTCGCCGCCGCCACCGCCGAGATCTGCGCGCTCGGCCTGGCCGCCGCCGCGTTGTTCCAGATCGTCGCCGCGCCCGCCGCCGACGTGCGTCGCGACACCGGCTTCGGGCTGGCCCAGGTCGCACCGCTGCTCGTGGCGGCCGGGCTGGGCGTGCTCGGGACGCGGCTGCTGCTGGCCGGCGCGGGCCTGTACGGCCGGCACGCGCTCGCCGCCGGGCGGCTCACCGGGGCGCTGGCGGGGCTGACGCTGGGCCGGCGCCGCACCGCGTTCCGCATCGTCCCCGTCCTCGCCGCGGCCACCTGCGTGCTGGCCCTCGCCGCCCAGGACTGGCGGGGCGGCGCGACCGCGCGGGCCGACCGGGCCGGCGTCGAGGTCGGCGCCGAGCGGGTCCTGCAGGTCGCGCCGGTCGCGCGGGAGCGGCTCCTGGCCGCCGTGCGCTCCGCCGACCCCGGCGGCCACTCGGCCATGGCCGTCGTCGTCGGCGTCTTCGCC
>NZ_BAAARV010000133.1:0-6021 GCF_039532525.1 Dactylosporangium salmoneum | reverse complement strand
GCGGCCACGTCGTCGGCGAGGCCCGCGGCCGCCGCGGCCCGGTGCCAGGCCCGCCGGTCGGCCGACTCGGGGCCGTCGAGAGCCTCGGCCAGGGCCCGGTGCACGGCGAGCCGGCGGGCGATCGGGGCGCCGTGGTAGACGGCGGCGCGCACGAGCGGGTGCCGGAAGCGCAGGGTCGACCCGGTCACCTCGATCAGCCGGGCCTGCTCGGCCGGGCGCAGGTCGTCCACGCCCGCGCCGTCGGCGGCCGCGGCGCGCAGGACGACGCCCAGGTCGCCGGTGTCCTCGGCGGCGGCGGCCAGCAGCGCCGCGCGGGTGGCCGCGGGCAGCCGCTCGACCTGCCCGTGGAACGCGGCCTGCAGACGCTCCGGCAGCGGGTCCGCGGCGGCGAGCGCGGCCCGACCGGCCCGCGGCAGCTCGATGAGGGCGAGCGGGTTGCCCTGCGCCTCGTTGAGGATCCGCTGCCGCAGGGCGGCATCCATCCCAGACTCCAGCAGCCGCCCGGCGTCGTCGTCGCCCAGCCCCTCCATCCGTACCTCGGGCAGCCCGGGCGCGGCGAACCCGCCGTCGCGCGCGGCGAGCACCAGCGCCACCCCCTCGCCGGCGAGGCGGCGGGCGGCGAACAGCAGCGCGTCGGCGGAGACGGAGTCGAGCCACTGGGCGTCGTCGACGAGGCACAGCACCGGCCCGTCCCCGGCCGCCTCGGCCAGCAGCGACAGCACCCCGAAGCCGACCAGCAGCCGGTCGACCTCGCCGACCGGCCCGAGGCCGAAGGCGCCGGACAGCGCGGCCCGCTGCGGGGCCGGGAGCCGGTCGAGGTGGGCCAGCACCGGGCGCAGCAGCTGGCTCAGCCCGGCGAAGGGCAGGTCGGCCTCGAACTCCACGCCGCCGCCGCGCAGCACCAGTGCGGCCGGCAGCCGGGCGGCCCAGTCCAGCAGCGCGGTCTTGCCGATGCCTGGCCCGCCGCGCAGCACCAGGGCGCCGCCGGACCCGTCGCGGGCCGCCTCGGTGAGCGCGCGCAGCCGTTCCTGTTCCCCCGTCCGGCCGTACAGCACGCACCGACCCTACATGCCGGTCACGATTACCTAAGCGATGCCGATTCCGCCGGCCGCGATGCTTCGTAGCGTCCTGAACCATGACGACAACGACGATCACCGCCGCGGCGACCGGCGCCCACACCGAGCCCCGGGCCCCGCGCGGCGTCCTGCCCGCCCTGCTCACCGTCACGTTCATGACCGCGCTGGACTTCTTCATCGTCAACGTGGCGATGCCCGCGATCCAGCGCGACCTGCGCGCCGGCCCGTCCGCCCTGCAGTGGGTGGTGGCCGGGTTCGGCCTGGCCCTCGCCGCCGGGCTCATCACCGGCGGCCGGCTCGGCGACATCTACGGCCGCCGCCGGGTGCTCGCGACCGGCCTGACGCTGTTCACGGTGGCCTCGGCGCTGTGCGGGGTCGCGCCGGCCCCCTGGGCGCTCGTCGCCGGGCGGGTGCTGCAGGGCGCCGGGGCCGCCCTGATCATGCCGCAGACCCTGGCCGTGCTGCGCACCGCGGTGCCGGCGCCGGCGCAGCCCAAGGCGTTCGCGCGCTACGGCCTCACGCTGGGCCTCGGCGCCGTCTTCGGCCAGGTGGTCGGCGGGGTGCTCATCAAGGCCGACCTGTTCGGCCTCGACTGGCGGCTGTGCTTCCTGATCAACCTGCCGGTCGGCGTCGCCGCACTCGCCATGCTGCGGGCCGTCCCCGAGTCGAAGGGCACCGGCAGCCGGCTCGACCTGCCCGGCGCGGTCCTGGTCACGGCGGCCCTGGTCGCCCTCGTCCTGCCGCTCATCCAGGGCCGCGAGCTGGGCTGGCCGCTGTGGACGTGGCTGTGCCTCGGCCTGGCCGCCGTGCTCTTCGCCGGTTTCCTTGCCCATCAGCGGTACCGCAGGAGCCCGCTCGTCGACCTGAGCATGTTCCGCCGCAAGGCGTTCAGCACCGCCCTCGTCGCCGTGCAGGCGTTCTGGATGGGGCAGGCGTCGTTCTTCCTCGTGCTGGCGCTGTACCTGCAGTCCGGCCGGGGCCTGTCGGCACTCGAGTCGGGGGCGGTGTTCATGGCGGTCGGCGGCGGCTACCTGCTCACCTCGACCAACGCGCACCGCATCGCGGCCCGGATGGGCCGGCAGTCGGTCACGGCCGGCGCGCTGGTGATGGCCGCCGGGCTGGCCGCGATGACGGTGGCGGCCACCCATTCCATCGCCTGGCTGCTGCCGGGCCTGGCCCTGGAGGGCGTCGGCATGGGCATGGCCCTCGCGCCGCTGACCACCCTGGCGCTCACCAACGTGGCCCCCGAGCACGCCGGCGCCGCGTCGGGTGTGCTGGCCACGGTGAACCAGACGGGCAACGCGGTCGGGGTGGCGCTCATCGGGCTCGCGTTCTACCACGCGGCGAGCATCACCGGCGGCTTCCAGGCGAGCCTGGTCGCGCTGGTCGTGCTCGAGGTGCTGCTCGCCGCGCTGGTGCAGCTGGTGCCCCGCCGGCGCCAGGCCTAGCGGGGATCGCAGGGTCGGGGGGTCAGGGCTGGGTGTCGCCTTCGCCGGTGTGCTCCTGGGCGGCGTCGACACCCTTCTTGATGTGCTCGGTGTATTTGCCGCCGGTGCGCTCGTCGGCGACCTCGCCGATCTTCTCCAGCGCCTGGTCGACCTTCTCGTCGTGCTGGTCGGCCAGGTTTTTGACCTTGTCGAAGAAGCTGTTCATCGCGCAACCGTACCCAACATCCCGGCCGCGGCGCCGAAGAAGTCGCCCCCCTTGCGGCGCATGTCGTCGGTGCCCCACACGCGGTCCTCGGCCGTCACCTTGCGCAGCCTCGGGATGTGCTTGGCGCAGTGGATGTACGCCTCCTCCACGAACACGTTGACCCAGCGCTCCGCCCGCCGGCCGGGCACCTGGTCGCTCGGCAGGTGCGGGAACTCGCGGCGCATCTCGGCGTCGGAGGCGAGGGTCGTGTGGCCGTTGATGTGCAGGCCGATCACGTCGCGGAAGAAGTCCACGAAGATGAGCCCGACGTTGGGGTTCTCGATCATGTTGCCGACGCTGGCCATGACGCCGTTGCCGCGGTACTCCGGCCACGCCACCCGGTCCGGCGCCAGCACGGCGACGAAGCCCGGCGGCCCGGCCCGGAACGTGCAGTCGCAGTGCCCGAGCGCATCGGCGGTGGAGACGAACATCATCTCCTGCCGCCCGACGAACTCGATCATCCGTTCGTTGAGCGCGGACAGCACCTGCTGGTCGTAGAAGCGCTCGGCCCGCTGTTCCGTTCCCGCCCGCTGCTGCATCAGCCGCTCGCCGGCCGACCCGTGTTCGCCTCGCATTGGCCACGTTTACGGGGTCTGCAGCCGCTGCCGTCGCACATCGTGTGCGAGCCATGGCCGCAGCGCTACTTCGGTGGCTCGCTGGACTGCCCGCCGTACCACCGCGGGATCCTGCGGCATCGAGGGCTCCAGCAGGGCGGCGAGGGCCCCGGTGACCGCGCCGACGAAGGCCCCGACCAGCGCGGCCGAGGTGACGTGGTCGAGCTCGTCGGGGAACGCCGCGGCCAGGTGCCGCGCGATCTCGGCCTGGGCCGCGACCTGCATCTGCAGCGCCTTGCCGCGCACCGCCGGCACCTGCTGGATGAGGCGCAGCCGCAGCGCGGCCAGCCGGCCGGTGAGGTCGTCGCTGTCGTCGCCGACGCGGTGCAGGGCGCGCAGCAGGACCTCGGCCGGCCCGTCGTCCGGCCCGCGGGCCGCGATCTCGGCGAGCGACGCCGCCACCCGCGTGTCGGACTCGGGGAAGAGCAGGTCCTCCTTCGTGGCGAAGTACCCGAAGAACGTCCGCGTCCCGATCTCGGCCGCCGCGGCGATGTCGGCGATCGTCGTCTGCTCGTACCCGTCCCGCTCGAACAGCTCGATCGCCGCCTCGACCAGCGCCTGCCGCGTGCGCTGCCGCTTCATCTCCCGCAACGACATGCCCGCAGCATATCGCACTGAGTGTTAGTTGGCACTCATTGCAAACTTGCACTCAGTGCGAATATCGTCGAGGCATGACGCCTTCGGTCCTCATCTCCGGCGCCGGCGTGGCCGGCACCACCGCCGCCTACTTCCTGGCCCGCAGCGGCTGGCGGGTCACCGTCGTCGAGCGCGCCGCCGGCGTGCGCTCCAGCGGCAACCCGGTCGACGTCCGCGGCCCGGCCCTGCCCGTGGCCCGCGCCATGGGCGTGCTGCCGGCCCTGCGCGAGCACGCCACCCACGCCGACGCCATGCGGGTCGTCGACGCGGCCGGGCGCACGATCGCCCGGCTGCCGATGCAGGCCAGCCCCGACGCCGTCGAGATCCCCCGCGCGGACCTGGCCGCGGTGCTCTTCGCCGCCGCCCGCGACCACGCCGACTTCCGCTACGACGACGCCGTCACCGCGCTGGAGCCCGACGAAACCGGCGTCGGCGTCACCTTCGACCGCGCCGCCCCGCAGCGCTTCGACCTGGTCGTCGGCGCCGACGGGCTGCACTCCGCCGTGCGCCGCCTGGCCTTCGCCCCCGAGCGCGAGGTGGTGAGCCACCTGGGCGTCTGGGTCGCGACCCTGCCCCTGGGCGGGCCGTCGGACGATCCGCGCGACGTGCTGATGTACAACGAGCCGGGCCGCATGGTCTCCGTGCACCCGGCCCGCGGCAACGCCCTGGCCGCCCTCATCTTCCGCGGCGCGGCGGTGCCCGGGATGGACCACCGGGACACGGCCGCCCACCGCCGGTTCGTCGCCGCCGCCTACGCGGGCGCGGGGTGGCGCACCCCGCAGCTGCTGGAAAGGCTGGAAACCGCCGAGCTGTACTTCGACGCCGTCAGCCGCGTGCACCTCCCGGCCTGGACCCGGGGCCGGGTGACCCTGGTCGGCGACGCCGCCTCCTGCGTCTCCCTCTTCGGCGACGGCTCGAGCCTGGCCATGGCCGGCGCGCACACCCTGGCCACGGCCCTGTCCGGCGCGCCCTCGGACCTCGGCGCGGCGCTGCGCCGCTACGAGGCCGAGCACCGCACGCGGACCGACCCGAAGGTGCGCCACGCCGGCCGCTCCGCCGCCCTGATCGTGCCCCGCTCCCGGCTGGCCCTGGCCGCCCGCAACACCGCCGCCCGCCTGCTGACCCGCCGTTAGCGCCTGCCGCATCATCGTGGCGGGGCTGCGGCGGGCCGGCCCTAACCCTCGGCCTGCGCCCGGCTCTCGCTGCCGGGAGGGAACGCCTGCTCGGGGAGCACGGGAGCCGGCGCGCCGCGCAGTCTCCACCGCGCGGCGAGCAGGCGCAGCAGGTGGCTGATCTCGACCTCGGGTACCCCTGCCCGCACACAGGCCCGCCGTAGCGGCTCGTCCAGCACGAACCGCCCCGGCGGCAATTTCCGGATCGGCCGCCCGTCGAGCCCGGCAATGGCCGCGAGCACGTGCTCCCTGCGAAACGGCACCGGCCGCCCGTCCATCGGCATCGACCGGTCATCCATCGGCACCGGCCGCCCGTCCATCGGGGCGATGCCCGCGAGCCGGCGCAGAGCGCGCCTGCCGGCGGCCGTCGCGAGGGTGCGCAGCGGCGCCGATCGGCCAGAAGCGCCGGTCACCCCCGCCGCGGTGCGCTGCGGGGGTGACGGGCCGGAAGCTCCGGACGCATCGGGCGCGGAGCGTAGCGGCGCCGATGGGTCGGAAGCGTCGGTTGCCCCCGCCGGGGTGTGCTGCGGCGCCGATGGGTCGGAAGCGTCGGTTGCCCCCGCCGGGGTGTGCTGCGGCGCCGATGGGTCGGAAGCGTCGGTTGCCCCCGCCGGGGTGTGCTGCGGCGCCGATGGGTCGGAAGCGCCGGACGCATCCGCCGCCGCGGACACGGTCGTGGCGGCGCGCCACTGGTGGAGGCGGAGGGTCACGCAGAGGCCGGCCACGGCGACGGCGGCGACGACCGCCGTGGTGGCGAGCGGCGGCGTGACGTCGGGCCCGGCCAGCCGCCCGGCGGCGAGCACGGCCAGGGCCGCCGCCATCGCACCGGCC
>NZ_BAAARV010000132.1:0-54479 GCF_039532525.1 Dactylosporangium salmoneum | reverse complement strand
CGCCCAATTCCTCACCACCACCGCCAGCTGAAACACCGTGTTGCAACGACCCCTGGAAACCACCGGCGGGGTATAAATCCGATAAGTCGTGGCGCGGAGCGCCCGACTTATCGGATTTCGGGCGGGGAACGGACGGCTTGTCGGGCTTGGGTTCGTGGGATCGGCGCGAAGGTGGCCGCTCGTGCGCGTCAGGAGATGGGCTCCGGGTCGCGCGCGATCAGGGCGGCGGCGGCTGCGGGGAGCGGGCGGTCTATCGGCTTGGGTGCCGTGTGTCTTCGGGGGATCGGCGCGTCAGGAGATGGGCTCCGGGTCGCGCTGGTGGGGGATCAGCGCGGAGACGGCGGCGTCGGTGCCGCGGGCGCGCAGGTCGCGCAGGAGGTGCTCGAAGCGCACGTGATCGGCGATGATGGCGTCGACGACATCCATGGGGACGATTGTCGCAGGCGCGGGCCGGGATTCGCCGCATAACGCCCGAAACGGCGCAGTACGGTGCAGGCGGCGCGGGGCCGGGCGGGGGCCTATAGCATCACGGCTGTGCCGGACAACGTGATCGCGCCCTCGATCCTCGCCGCCGACTTCGCCCGCCTGGCCGACGCGGCCCAGGCCGTGGAGGGGGCGGCGGACTGGTTGCACGTGGACGTCATGGACTACCACTTCGTGCCCAACCTCACGATCGGGCTGCCGGTGGTCCAGAGCCTGCGGAAGGCGACGACGCTGCCGTTCGACTGCCACCTGATGATCGCCGATCCGGCGCGCTGGGCGGCCGGGTACGCGGAGGCGGGGGCGTACAACGTGACGTTCCACGCCGAGGCGGCCACCGATCCCGTGGCGATCGCCAAGGACCTGCGGGCGGCCGGGAGCCGGGCCGGGCTGGCCATCGACCGGGACACCCCCGTGGAGGGGTACCTGGAGCTGCTGCCGCACTTCGACCTGCTGCTGATCATGACGATCAAGGCGGGCTTCGGGGGGCAGGCGTTCATCCCCGAGCTGCTGGAGAAGGTCCGCACCGCCAGGCGGCACGTCGACGCCGGGCACCTGGAGCTGCGGATCGAGGTGGACGGCGGGGTGGCCGAGGACACCATCGAGGCCTGCGCCGAGGCGGGGGCCGACACGTTCGTGGCCGGGACCGCCGTGTACGGCGCCGCGGACCCGGCGGCGGCGGTCCGGAAGCTGCGCGGCATCGTCGGCAGCAGCTGAGCAAGCCGCGAGCCGGCAACAGCTGAACATGCCGCGAGCCGGCAACAGCTGAACATGCCGCGAGCCGGCAGCGGCTGAGCAAGCCGCGAGCCGGCAACAGCTGAACAAACCGCGAGCCGCGGGGCATCGCCGGGAACGGCTGAGCGCGGTACCGTCCAACGGCAAGGTGGCGGATCCGAGCGGACGGGGCGGCTGTGGGCGAAAGCGATGTCATTCTCGTGGTCGACGACGATGTGGACATCGCCCGGTTCATCGAGGTCAACCTCAACCTCGAGGGCTTCGGCACGCTGCTGGCGCACGACGGGGCGACCGCGCTCGCACTGATCCAGGAGCACCAGCCCGCGCTGGCCGTGGTCGACTGGATGATGCCGCAGCTGGACGGGCTGGAGCTGACCCGGCGGCTGCGGGCCGACCCGATGACCGCGTCGATGCCGGTGATCCTGCTGACCGCGCGCGGGCAGACCGCCGACAAGGTGATCGGGTTGCAGGCCGGGGCCGACGACTACCTGGTCAAGCCGTTCGACACCCTGGAGCTGGTGGCCCGGGTGCGCTCGACGCTGCGGCGCAACCAGGAGAACCGCGAGGTCTCGCCGCTCACCGGGCTGCCCGGCAACACGCGCATCCTGCGGGAGATCAGCGACCGGGCCCGGGCCGGCAGCGACTTCGCCGTCTCGCACGTGGACATCGACCGGTTCAAGCCGGTCAACGACGTGTACGGGTTCGCGCGCGGCGACGAGTTCATCATCGCGCTCGCCCGGGCGCTGCACCGGGCCGTGGTCGAGGTCGGGCTGCCCCCGGCGTTCCTGGGGCACATCGGCGGCGACGACTTCCTCGTCGTGTGCTCGCCGGAGCAGCTCAAGGAGCTCACCACCAAGGCCATCCTGGAGTTCCAGGCCGCCTCCGACGCGCTCTACGACCCGGTGGACGCCGAGCGCGGGTACATCGAGATCGCCTCGCGCACCGGCGAGGTCCAGCAGCCCAACCTGGTCACGCTGTCCATCGGGGTGGCCATCGGCACGCCCGAGAGCGGCCGGTTCACCGACCCGCGGGAGATCATCGCGATCGCCACCGAGATGAAGAAGGTGGCCAAGAAGCACAACGGCAACTATGTGGCGGTCGACCGGCGCAGCGCCGTGGAGTTGTGACGCACATCCCGGCCCGAGCCGGGTAAGGACCGCTGGTTCTGTGCGAGACTCGGGGTACGTACCCACCACGCGCTGGCGGGGCTCGGTGAAATTCCGAACCGGCGGTAATCGGCCCATCACGGGCCGGGAGCCCGCGACCCGGTCGAAGCCATCGGCCGGTGGACCTGGTGTGAGTCCAGGGCCGACGGTCAAAGTCCGGATGGGAGTTCAGCGCGCGGGATCCGGTGCTGTCCGCTTGGCGGGCAGTTCCGGTGGGCTGCCGCGCTGTCCCCGGCGCTGTCGGGGGTCTCTGTGGCGTCCCCCCGCGTGTGATCACAGACCACGCGGGAGAGGGCCATGGCAGACGACGAGACGTTCATGCGACGCGCCATCGAGCTGGCGCGCCTGAGCCTCGGCGAGACCAGCCCCAACCCCAACGTCGGGTGCGTCGTCGTCACCCCGGACGGGCGAATCGCCGGCGAGGGCCGCACCGCGCCGGCCGGCGGGCCGCACGCCGAGGTCCGGGCGCTGGAGCAGGCGGGCGACCTCGCCCGCGGGGCCACCGCCTACGTCACGCTGGAGCCCTGCGACCACACCGGCCGCACCGGGCCGTGCTCGCGCGCCCTGGTGGCGGCGGGGGTGGCGCGCGTCGTGGCCGGCGTCCGCGACCCCAACCCGGTCGCCGCGGGCGGGGCCGAGACGTTGCGGTCCGCCGGGGTCGTCGTGGACATGGGTTCGGTACTGCACGAGTCGGCCCACGAGGCGATGGAGGGCTGGCTCACCGCCGTCTCCCGCGGCACCCCTTACGTCATCTGGAAGTTCGCGGCCACGCTCGACGGGCGCTCGGCCGCCGCCGACGGCACCAGCAAGTGGATCACGTCGCCGGCCGCCCGGGCCGACGTGCACCGGCTGCGGGCCGGCGTCGACGCCATCATCGCCGGCGCCGGCACCGTGCGGGCCGACGATCCGCAGCTCACCGTGCGGTCGCCGGAGGGTGAGCCGGCCGCCCGGCAGCCGCTGCGCGTCGTCGTCGGAGGCTCCCGCGGTACCGATGCGGGCTCCAAGGTTTTTGATCGTTCGGCGCCGACCTGGGTCGCGGCGCCGGGGGAGGACGGGCGGGTGGACCTGCCCGCCATGCTCCGCGAGCTCTACGCCCGCGGGGTGCGCGTGGCGCTGCTCGAGGGCGGCCCCACGCTCGCGGGCGCGTTCCTGGCCGAGGGACTGGTCGACCGGGTGGTCGCCTACCTCGCGCCGAAGCTGCTCGGCGCGGGCCCGGCCGCGCTGGGCTTCGCGGGGATTTCCAGCATCGCCGAGGCCTTGACGCTCGACGTTGTCGACCTTGCCCGGATCGGGCCCGACGTGCGCCTGACGGCAACAGTGAAAGGTGCGTGACCAGTGTTCACCGGCATCATCGAAGAGCTCGGCACGATCGTCGCGGTCGACCCGCTGGGCGACTCCGCCCGGCTCGCCATCCGCGGCGCGACCGTGACCTCCGACGCCGCCCACGGCGACTCGATCGCGGTCAACGGGGTCTGCCTGACCGTGGTCGACAACGCCGACGGGGTGTTCACCGCCGACGTGATGGGGGAGACGCTCAAGCGCTCGACGCTGGGCGCGCTGGCCCCCGGATCGGCGGTCAACCTGGAGCGGGCCGCGACCGTGGCCACCCGGCTCGGCGGGCACATCGTGCAGGGGCACGTGGACGGGGTCGGCACGATCCTGGCCCGGGAGGCCGGCGACCAGTGGGAGACGGTCACGTTCGCGCTGCCGGAGGGGCTCGGGCGGTACGTGGTCGAGAAGGGCTCCATCACCGTCGACGGGATCTCGCTGACCGTCGTCACTGTCACCGACGACACGTTCTCGGTCGGGCTGATCCCGACCACGCTCAAGCTCACGACGCTCGGCGCCAAGGGCGTCGGCGATCGGGTCAACCTGGAGGTCGACATCATGGCGAAGTACGTGGAGAAGCTGCTCGGGAAGGCCGCCCGATGAGCGGCCCGGAGCGAAGCGGAGGTGGCGGCCCGAGCGCGCCGGTTGCCGGTCTGGACCCGATCGAGCGGGCGATCGAGGAGATCGCCGCCGGCCGGGCGGTCATCGTGGTCGACGACGAGGACCGCGAGAACGAGGGCGACCTGATCTTCGCGGCCGAGTGCGCCACGCCGGAGCTGGTCGCGTTCATGGTGCGCTACACGTCCGGGTACATCTGCGTGCCGATCACCGAGGCCGAGGCCGACCGGCTGGACCTCCCGCCGATGTACCGGACGAACCAGGACCGGCACGGCACGGCGTACACCGTGACGGTCGACGCGCGTTTCGGCGGTACCACCGGGATCTCCGCCGCCGACCGGGCCCGCACCATCAGGCTGCTCTCCTCGCCCGAGACGCAGCCGCACGACCTGTCGCGGCCGGGCCACATCGTGCCGCTGCGGGCCAAGGACGGCGGCGTGCTGCGCCGGGTCGGCCACACCGAGGCCGCCGTGGACCTGGCCACCCTCGCCGGCCTGCGTCCCGCCGGCGTGCTGTGCGAGATGGTCAACGACGACGGCACGATGATGCGCCTGCCCGACCTGCGCGCCTTCGCCGCCGAGCACGGCCTGGCGCTCGTCAGCATCGCCGACCTCATCGCGTACCGCCGCCGGACCGAGCAGCAGATCGAGCGGGTGGCCGAGACCCGGCTGCCCACCGAGCACGGGGTCTTCCGGGCCGTCGGGTACACGCAGGAGTACGGCAACGGCGAGCACATCGCGCTGGTCTACGGCGACCTCGGCGACGGCGAGGACGTCCTCGTCCGGGTGCACTCCGAGTGCCTCACCGGCGACGTCTTCAGCTCGGTGCGCTGCGACTGCGGCCCCCAGCTGGAGGCCTCGATGAAGATGGTCGCCGCCGAGGGCCGCGGCGTGGTCCTCTACATGCGCGGCCACGAGGGCCGGGGCATCGGCCTGATCCACAAGCTGCAGGCGTACCAGCTGCAGGACCTCGGCCGGGACACCGTCGACGCCAACCTGGACCTCGGCCTTCCCGCCGACGCCCGCGACTACGGCACCGGCGCGCAGATCCTCGTCGACCTCGGTATCAAAACGATGCGACTTCTCACCAACAACCCGGCAAAGCGGGCGGGTCTGGAAGGGTACGGTCTGTCCGTGCTCGGTCGTGTGCCCCTGCCGACCCGGCCGCACCCGGAGAACGTGCGCTACCTGCGCACCAAGCGGGACCGCATGGGGCACCTGCTGGACGAGCTCGACGAGGTCGCGGAGGGACTTGCGTAATGGCTGGTAGTGGGGCGCCCGTCCTGCAACGGGTGGACGGCACGGGACTGACGCTGGGCATCGTCGCCACGAGGTGGCACGGCGAGCTGGTCGACCACATGCTGAGCCGCGCCATCGAGGCGGGCGAGGCGTCCAACGTCGACCACATCACGGTGGCGCGGGTGGACGGCGCGGTGGAGCTGCCGGTCCTGGCCCAGGCCCTGGCCCACCGCTTCGACGCGGTGGTCGCGCTGGGCGTGGTGATCCGCGGCGACACGGCCCACTTCGAGTACGTCTGCCAGTCCGTGACCGACGGCCTGACCCGGGTCGCCCTGGACGAGAGCACGCCCGTCGCCCACGGCGTGCTCACGGTGGACAACTACGACCAGGCCCGGTCGCGGGCGGGGTTCGAGGACTCGAGCGAGGACAAGGGCTACGCGGCGGCGCTGGCGGCGCTGGACGCCGCGGTGGCCCTGCGCCTGGTCGCCAAGTCCTGAGGCCGCCGGACGGGTCCGGTCCTCGGCAGTGCCGAAGTCTTCCGGCACTGCCGAGCGCCGGCGGTCAGACCTCGAGGGCGGCGGCCAGGTTGTCGCGGAAGGAACGCTCGGCCGCGGTCACCTGCTCGCCGCCGATGCCCAGGATGCCGCCGGTGGTCGCGGCGCCGACCACCTGGTCGGCCAGCGTGACCAGCCAGTACCCGTAGGTCTCGGCGTCGGCCGGCTCGGCCTTGGCGGCCAGCAGCTCGTGGGCGGCGCGGGCGCGGGAGATGACGTCGGCCAGGCCGGCCTCGCGGTCGGGGAACTCGATGATCGGGGGCTCGTCGCCGTGGGTCACGTCGCCCTGGCGGGCGACGACCTCCTCGGCGACCAGCTTGACCAGCTGGCTGGACGAGCCGCGGCCATCGGCGATCGTGGTCATGCCGGCCGTCCACTCCTCACGGGTGCGGCGGCTGCCGTCGGCCTCGGCCTGGGAGGCCGCGATCAGGACGGACTGCGGGAGGCCGACCAGCAGGCCCCACTCTTCGTCGGTGTACTTCGGCTCCGTATCCACGCGCACAGGGTAACCAGGAGATCGAACCGGTAAACCGAAGGGCGCACCCGCGCGTCGTCTCGATGTGATAGCTGCCGATGCTGCGGCGTGGGACGGTGGGGTCGTGCCCGTGCCGGAGCGCAGCGGGTCGAGCCGGAGCGCGGACGACGCGGTCGCGGCGCTGTTCGCCGCCCACTACCGGGGGCTGGTGCGCCTCGCCGCGCTGCTGCTGCACGACGACGGGCTGGCCGAGGACGTGGTCCAGGACGCGTACGTCGCACTGCACCGCCGCTGGTGGCGCCTCCGCGACGCGGACAAGGCGGTCGCCTACCTGCGGGCGAGCGTGGTCAACGGGGCCCGCTCGGCGCTGCGCCATCGTGGGGTGGCCGAGCGGCACCTGGCCCGGGAGGGCGGCGGCGACGGGCAGGAGGTGGCGAGCGCGGAGATCCAGACGCTGAGCCTCCTGCAGCATCGGGAGATCCTGGCCGCGGTACGCCGCCTGCCCACCCGTCAGCGCGAGGCCATCGTCCTGCGGTACTACGCCGACCTCTCCGAGGCCGAGATCGCCCGCGCCATGGGCGTCAGCCGCGGCGCGGTCAAGAGCCACGCGGCCCGCGGCATGGCGGCCCTGCGTCAGAGCCTGGAGCGGCAGTCATGAGGCCACCCGAGGAAGACCGCCTGCGCGAGGCCCTGCGGGCGAGGGCCGAGGAGGTCCGGATCTCCCCGGACGCCCTCCCGAGGATCCGGCAGCGATCGGCCGAGCGGCGCCGCCCCTGGCTCGCGGTGGCCGGCGCCGCGGTGGCGACCGCGCTGGCGATCGGCGCGGCGGCGGTGGTCGGCAACCCGCGTCGAGACCCGGGCGATCCGGGCCGGCCGGTGTCCACCGAGGAGTCGGCCGTGGACGTCCTCAGGCTCCCCGCCTACTTCGCCCACGACGGCCGCCTCTACCGGGAGTTCGTCCCGGTGAGCCTCGCGCAGGACAGCGACGAGAACAGGATCCGGGCCGCCGTCGAGCTGTCGGTGCGGGGCAAGGCGCAGGACCCGGACTACGCGAGCCTGTGGCCCGCGAGCACCACCGTCGTGGGCGTCGCCATCGCCGGCAAGCAGGTCACCGTCGAGCTGGCCGGCGTCGGGGGCCGGCCGGGCGACCTCGCCGTCCAGCAGCTGGTGTACACGGTGGCGGGCTCCTCGACGTACACCTCGATCAAGAAGGCCGACGGGGTGCGCCTCGTGGTCGACGGCGACCCGGTGCCGGCCACCCAGGCGCCGATGACCCAGGTCCAGGCCCCCGTCTGGGTGATCGACCCGGCCCAGAACGAGGTCGTCGGTAAGTCCTTCGCGGTCTACCTGGCCGGGGTCGTCGCGGACGGCACGGTGCACCTGCGCGTGCGCGACGCGGCCGGCGAGGTCGTCGACGAGCGGGACGTCAGGCTGAGTGCCCGGTCGCCGTCGCTCGGGGAGGCGCGCCTCACGATGCGGTTGGCCACCGGGCGGTACACCGTGGAGGCGACCAGCGGCCGGTGGACGGACGATCACGACTTCACGGTGGGGTGAGGCGCGACACGCCTGTCAGTAACCGGATTCCGTTTCCGGGTGCGTAGCTGCAAGAATTCGAGCCCGTGAAGACCTTCGACGAGCTGTTCGCCGAGCTGAGCGCCAAGGCCGCGGCCGGCACCCCCGGATCCGGCACCGTCGCTGCGCTGGAGAAGGGCGTGCATTTCATCGGCAAGAAGGTCGTCGAGGAGGCCGCCGAGAGCTGGATGGCGGCCGAGCACGAGGGGCCGCAGCGCACCGCGGAGGAGCTGTCCCAGCTGCTGTACCAGGTGCAGTGCCTGATGCTGGCGACAGGGCTGTCGCTGGAAGACGTCTACCGACATCTGTAGTTCGGTCCCGTCCTTCCCCGATCCCCGCCACCCGTCTGGAGACCAGCTCACATGCTTCGCATCGCCGTGCCCAACAAGGGCACCCTGTCCATCCCCGCCAGCCAGATGCTGCAGGAGGCCGGCTACCGCCAGCGCTCCGACCCCAAGGACCTGCTCTGCCGCGACGAGCCCAACGGCGTCGAGTTCTTCTACCTGCGCCCGCGCGACATCGCCACCTACGTCGGCTCGGGCGACCTCGACCTGGGCATCACCGGCCGTGACCTGCTCATCGACGCGGGCAGCCCGGCCGTGGAGGTGCTCGACCTGAACTTCGGCCGGGCCACGGTCCGCTTCGCCGCCGTGCCCGGCTCGGTCAAGGGCTCCAGCCCGTCCGACCTGGAGGGGCTGCGGGTCGCCACCGCCTACCCGGGCGTGATGGAGCGCTACTTCGCCGAGCACGGCGTGCGGGCCGAGGTCATCCGGCTCGACGGCGCGGTGGAGAACGCGATCCGCCTCGGCGTGGCCGACGTCATCGCCGATGTGGTCGAGACCGGCAAGACCCTGCGCCAGGCCGGCCTGGACACGCTCGGCGACCCGATCCTGAAGAGCTCGGCGGTGCTGATCCGGCGCGCCGGCGAGGAGCTTCCCGCGGGTGTACCGCAGCTGCTGCGCCGCCTCCAGGGCGTCCTCGTCGCCCGGCAGTACGTCATGCTCGCCTACGACGTGCGGGCCGACTCCCTCGACGCGGCCGTCGCGCTCACCCCCGGCATCGAGTCGCCGACCATCTCCCCGCTGCACCGCGAGGGCTGGGTCGCCGTCCAGGCGATGGTGCCGCAGGCCGACGTGCACCGGATCATGGACGAGCTCTACGACGTGGGCGCCCGCGCCATCCTGGTGACCGGAATCCACGCCTGCCGGCTGTAGTGGCAGACTGGGGCCGTGAGCACGCCAAATCCCGTTGTCGCACGGCCCCAGCGGGCCCGGGTCATCGCCTACGTCCTCGCGGCGGTCGTCGTCGTGGTCTTCACGCTGATCGCGTTCGGCCTGCACGGCAAGACCGGCGACGGGCCCGGGTACTTCCAGCGCGGCGACCAGGCGGCGATGATCGGCCTCGGGCTGTGCGCGGCCGCCGGCATCCTGCTGATGGTCCGGCCCAAGGTCGTGGCCGACGAGCAGGGCGTGCGGGTGCGCAACATCATCGGCTCGTACGACCTGCCGTGGGACGCTGTGCGCTCGGTCACCTTCGGCCGCGGCGCCCCCTGGCTCACCCTCGACCTGCAGGACGACGAGCGGGTAGCGGTCATGGCGGTGCAGATGGCCGACAAGGACTACGCCGTGAAGGCCGCCCGGGGACTGCGCGCCCTGCACACAGCGGCCTTGACACCGACCGTGGTAGAGTAGTCGACGTCGACCGACGCCCCATCTCGGATGGGGCGTCCGAAGCGGGGCCCTTGAGGTCCCCACCCGCGCAGCTCGCAGGCAGCCGGGTCCGGTCCGACCGACCCGCCTCAGTGCGGACCGGTCGAAGCGGCCCTCGCCTGCGCTTTGCGCGGCGGGGTTTTTTGCGTTGCCACGGCAACGGTCGACCGCAGGAGCTAAAACACCTATGGAGGAGGCCACATCAGCGTCGAGCCACGCGTCAACGAGCAGATCCGGGCACGTGAGGTCCGGCTGGTCGGCCCGGAGGGTGAGCAGGTGGGCATCGTCCCGCTCGAGCGCGCTCTTCAGCTGGCCGCCGACGTGGACCTGGACCTGGTCGAAGTTGCGCCCATGGCACGCCCGCCCGTCTGCAAGCTCATGGACTTCGGCAAGTTCAAGTACGAGAGCGCGCTCAAGGCCCGGGAAGCCCGGCGTAACCAGCAGCAGACCGTCATCAAGGAGATGAAGCTCCGCCCGAAGATCGATCCGCACGACTACGAGACCAAAAAGGGTCACGTGGTGCGGTTCCTGAAGGCGGGCGACAAGGTCAAGGTAACGATCATGTTCCGTGGCCGCGAGCAGAGCCGCCCGGAGCTTGGTTTCCGGCTGCTGCGCAAGCTCTCGGAGGAAATCTCGGAGCTGGGCTTCGTCGAGGCCGCGCCCAAGCAGGACGGCCGCAACATGATCATGGTCTTGGCCCCTCACCGCAACGTGAAGGCCGCGGCGACCCAGAGCCGCGAGACGAAGGCGGACGGCGGCGCGAGCTCGGAGGGCGAACCAGTCGCCGAGCTGCCCGAGGTCGTCACCGCCGACCAGGCATAACACGCACCGTCATATCAACCACCGCGTCGTGCGGGCGGGCCCGCACCACGCGGTTCCCGGCTGTGCGCCGGAGCGCTGTGGCACCCTGTCTGCTCCTCAGGACGGCAGGGTGCTGGCGCACCTCGAGGAATGAAGGGCAACACAAGCATGCCGAAGTTCAAACCGCACTCCGGGATGAAGAAGCGCGTGAAGATCACCGGTCGCGGCAAGATCCTCAGCGAGCCGGCGGGTAAGCGGCACCTGCTCGAGGTCAAGTCCAGCAAGCGGACCCGGCGCCTGAGCGGCAACGTCGAGCTCGGCCAGTCGGAGACCCGCAAGGTCAACAAGCTCCTCGGCCGATAACAGCGGCGTTCTCCCCCCGACCTTTCTTGACTTTCGACCGGCCGTACGGGCAGACCCCCGGCCGGTCTCGCATGAGGAGTAAGAACCGTGGCACGCGTGAAGCGGGCAGTGAATGCCCAGAAGAAGCGCCGCACCGTCCTGGAGACCGCCAGCGGCTACCGCGGGCAGCGCTCGCGCCTGTACCGCAAGGCCAAGGAGCAGGTGCTGCACTCGATGCAGTACGCCTACCGCGACCGTCGCGACCGCAAGGGTGACTTCCGCCAGCTGTGGATCACCCGCATCAACGCCGCGGCCCGCGCGAACGGCCTGACCTACAACCGGCTCATCCAGGGCCTGCGCCTCGCCGGCGTCGACGTCGACCGCAAGATCCTCGCCGAGCTCGCCGTCAGCGACGCCACGGCGTTCAGCGGCCTCGTCCAGGTGGCGAAGACGGCCGTTGCCGCAGCCTGACCCACGCGCAGAGCCGCGACCCGGGGTGTTCACCGTTCGGACGCCCCGGGTCGTTGCTGCTCGGCGCCTGCACCGCCGCCGGGACCGCGACGAGACCGGCCGCTTCCTGGCCGAGGGGCCGCAGGCGGTTCGCGAGGCCGTCCAGGCCGGCGTCGTCGCCGAGCTCTTCGCCACCGCCGAGGCGGTGCGCCGCTACCCGGAGCTGACCGGGGACGCCAGCCTCGTCGACGACGCGGCCATGCAGGCCCTCGCCGACACCGTGCAGCCGCAGGGGCTCGTGGCCGTGTGCCGGCAGCGCGACGTCCCGCTCGCCACGGTCCTCGCCGCCCGGCCGCGCCTCATCGCCGTCTGCGTCGACATCCGCGACCCCGGCAACGCCGGCACCGTGCTGCGCACCGCGGACGCGGCCGGCGCCACCGCCGTGGTCTTTGCCGGCGACGTCGTGGACCCCTACAACGGCAAGGCCGTGCGCTCCTCGGCCGGCAGCCTCTTCCACGTCGACGTGGTCCGGGCCCGCGACGCCGCCGCCACCGTCGCCGCCCTGCGCGCGGCCGGTGTGCAGACCCTCGCCGCCGACGGCTACGGCGACGCCGACCTCTTCGACCTCGACGCCGAGCTGGCCCGGCCCACCGCCTGGCTCTTCGGCTCCGAGGCCCACGGCCTGCCCAAGGACCTCGAGGCCGACCGGCGGGTGCGGGTGCCCCTCTACGGCGGCGCCGAGAGCCTCAACCTGGCTGCGGCGGCCGCCGTATGCTTGTACAGTTCGGCCAAAGCCCTGAGGAGCGTGTGATGAGCCTGTTTATGTGGCCCGCCGGTGACGGTGGGCGGACAGGGCGCAGCACCTCCTGACTCCTTCCCACGGCCGGCGGGCGGACCTCACTACACTGTCCGAGGCCAATCTCCCGTGGGAAGAGTCCGATGACTTACCGCAATGATCCGTACGACCCGAAGCAGCCGGCCCTGCTCGACCAGAGCGCGCTCGACGACGCCGTCGCCGGGGCCGACAAGGCGTTCGCCGGCGCCGGTGACCTGGACGCCCTCGCCGCGCTGAAGCACCAGCACCTCGGCGACAAGGCCCCGGTGTCCCTGGCCCGCCGCGAGATCGGCTCGCTGCCCCCGGCGGCCAAGGCCGACGCCGGCAAGCGCGTCAACCTCGCCCGCGTCGCCATCCAGGCCGCGTTCGACGCCCGGCTCGCGGTGCTCACCGCCGAGCGGGAGGAGCGCGTCCTCGTCGAGGAGACGGTCGACGTCACGCTGCCGACCGACCGCCGCCCGGCCGGCGCCCAGCACCCGCTGACCAAGATCATGGAGCGGGTCGGCGACCTGTTCGTGAGCATGGGCTACGAGGTCGCCGAGGGGCCCGAGGTCGAGTGGGAGTGGTACAACTTCGACGCCCTCAACATGCACCCGGACCACCCGGCGCGCTCGATGATGGACACGTTCTTCGTCGCCGCCGGCAGCACGTCGGACCGGTCCCAGGCGGAGACCGACTCGCGCGTCGTGCTGCGCACCCACACCTCGCCGGTCCAGGCGCGCACGATGACGACCCGCAAGCCGCCGATCTACATCGTCTGCCCGGGCCGCACGTACCGCACCGACGAGCTCGACGCCACCCACACCCCGGTCTTCCATCAGGTCGAGGGCCTCGTGGTGGACAAGGGCATCACGATGGGCCACCTCAAGGGCACCCTCGACAACTTCGTCAAGGGCATGTTCGGCCCGCAGGCGCGGACCCGGCTGCGGCCGTCGTACTTCCCGTTCGTCGAGCCCGGCGCCGAGATCGACCTGTGGTTCCCGCAGCACCGCGACGGCCCGCGCTGGGTCGAGTGGGGCGGCTGCGGCATGGTCAACCCGCGGGTGCTGCGCGCCTGCGGCATCGACCCGGAGGAGTACTCCGGCTTCGCGTTCGGCATGGGCATCGAGCGGGCGCTGATGTTCCGCAACGAGGCGTCGGACATGCGCGACATGGTGGAGGGCGACGTGCGGTACGCGCGGGCGTTCGGATGGGAGGCCTGAGGTGCGCGTTTCGCTTTCCTGGCTGCGCGAGCACGTCGACCTGCCGGCCGACCTCGACGGCGACGGGCTGGAGAAGGCCCTCGTCAAGGTCGGCCTGGAGGTCGAGGAGCTGCACGACGCCGGCGCCAGCGTCTCCGGGCCGCTCGTGGTCGGCCGGGTGGAGTCGATCGAGGAGCTGCAGGGGCTGAAGAAGCCGATCCGGTACTGCCTGGTCGACGTCGGCAACGAGCAGCCCCAGGGCATCATCTGCGGCGCCCGCAACTTCGCCGAGGGCGACCTGGTGGTCGTGGCGCTGCCCGGCGCCGTCCTGCCCGGCGGCTTCGAGATCTCGGCCCGCAAGACCTACGGCCACGTCTCCAACGGCATGATCTGCTCCGGCAAGGAGCTCGGCGTCAGCGACGACCACGACGGGATCATCGTGCTGAGCCCCGACTCGGCGAAGCCCGGCGACGAGGCCCGGCCGATCGTCGGGCTCGACGACGTCGTGGTCGAGATCAACGTGACCCCGGACCGCGGCTACTGCTTCTCGGTCCGCGGCATCGCCCGCGAGCTGTCGCACTCCCTCGGCGGCGCCTACCGCGACCCGGTCGCGGCGGTGGTCCCCCTCGACGGCGACGGCAGCGGGGCGTACCCGATCGAGGTGCTCGACAGCATCGCCTGCGACCGGTTCACCGCCGTCGCGGTCCGCGGCGTCGACCCGGCCGCGGCCACCCCGCAGTGGATGAAGCAGCGCCTGGCCACGGCCGGCATCCGCGCCATCTCGCTGCCGGTCGACATCACCAACTACGTGATGATCGAGATGGGCCAGCCGATGCACGCCTGGGACCTCGGCCAGCTCGCCGGCCCGCTGGTCGTGCGCCGCGCCGAGGCGGGGGAGAAGCTCACCACGCTCGACGGCGTCAACCGGGCGCTCGACCCCGAGGACATCGTCATCGCCGACGGCACCGGCGTCGTCTCGCTGGCCGCGGTCATGGGCGGCACCACCACCGAGGTCTCCCCGGCCACGGTGGACGTGCTGTTCGAGGCCGCGCACTGGGACCCGCGCTCGGTGGCCCGCACGATCCGCCGGCACAAGCTGCCCAGCGAGGCCGGCAAGCGCTACGAGCGCGGCGTCGACCCGCAGATCACCGCGGCCGCCTGCGCGCGGGCGGCGGCGCTGCTGGCCGAGCACGGCGGCGGCACCGTCTCCACCGGCGTCACCGACGTCTACGCGGTTGTCCCGCCGGCCTCGATCACGATGTCGGTGCAGCGGCCGTCGCAGCTGGCCGGCGTCGAGTACACGCCGGAGCGGGTGCTGGAGATCCTCGCGATGATCGGCACGCAGGTCGTGTCCGACGGCGACCGGCTCACCGTCACCCCGCCGAGCTGGCGGCACGACCTCAACGACCCGGCCGATCTCGCCGAGGAGGTGTTGCGCCTCGACGGGTACGACCGGATCCCCAGCGTGCTGCCGATCGCCCCGCCCGGGCGGGGGCTGACCGCGACCCAGCGGCGGCGGCGCACCGTGGGCCGGGCGCTGGCCGACGCGGGCTACATCGAGGCGCTGTGCTGGCCGTTCGTCGGCATGCCGGCCCTCGACGCGCTGCGGGTCCCGGACGGCGACCCGCGCCGGGAGGCGCTGCTGCTGCGCAACCCGCTGTCCGACGAGGAGCCGGCGCTGCGCACCACGCTGCTGCCGCCGCTGTTCGCCGCGCTGCGCCGCAACCTCGGCCGCGGGCTCAAGGACCTGGCGCTGTTCGAGATCGGGCCGGTGTTCCTGCCCGCCGGGCCGCTGCCGGTCTTCCCGGCCGCGGGCGTCGACGGGCCCCCGAGCGACGCGGACCGGGCCGAGATCGACGCGAAGCTGCCGCACCAGCCGTGGCACGTCGCCACCGTCATCGCCGGCGAGGCCGAGCCCGCCGGGTGGTGGGGCGGCGGCCGCGCGGCCGACTGGGCCGACGCGGTCGAGGCGGCCCGGACCGTGGCCGCGGCGGCCGGCGTGACGCTCACCGTGCGGGCGGCGAACTACGCGCCGTGGCACCCGGGGCGCTGCGCCGCACTGCTGGTCGGCGACGTCGTCGTCGGGCACGCGGGGGAGCTGCACCCGGCGGTCTGCGCGGACCTGGACCTGCCGCGCCGTACCGTGGCGATGGAGCTCGACCTGGACGCCGTGCCGCTGCCGGGCGTGTCGATCGCGCCCCGGCTGTCGAACTTCCCGACCGCCCTCATCGACGTCGCGCTCGTGGTCGACGCGGCCACCCCGGCCGGCGAGGTCGAGGCGGCGCTGGCCGAGGGCGCGGGGCCGCTGCTGGAGTCGGTCCGGCTCTTCGACGTGTACGCCGGGCAGCAGCTGGGCGAGGGCCGCAAGTCCCTGGCCTACAAGCTCACGTTCCGTGCCCAGGACCGCACGCTGACCGGCGAGGAGGCGCTCGCCGCGCGCGACGCCGCCGTGGCGGTGGCGGCCGACCGGCTCGGCGCGGTCCTGCGCGGAGCGTGACGAACCGGTTGCGAAGCTCGTCGACGGCGGTCACATTTGTGGATGTGGCCGCCGTCACGTGTATCCGTTATCGGACACTGTGCGTGATGCTCGGTGGCACCCGGATCCGGCGGAGATGGTACCGTCACGGCGCCGAGCCCAACCTTCCGCGCAGCTAGCGGCGTTGTACAAGGGCCGGGTCCGTGGCACAGGCCGGAACCGATCACGATCTCCTGAAGGGGCAGCGCGTGTCAGACGTCAATGCATCGGCGGGGTTCACCACCGACGTCGTGGTGATCGGTGGTTGCGGCCGGGTGGGACTCCCGCTCGGCATCGCGCTCGCCTCCCGTGGCTTGCAGGTGACCCTGTACGACATCAACGAGGCCGCCGTCGCGGTGGTCAACAGCGGAACCCTGCCGTTCGACGAGGAGGGCGCCGCGGAGCCGCTCGCGACCGCGGTGGCCGAGGGCCGGCTCAAGGCCAGCACCGACCCGGCCACGGTGGCCGAGGCCGAGCACCTGGTCGTCATCGTGGGCACCCCGGTCGACGAGCACCTCAACCCCAACATCGCGGCGGTGCCGAAGGCGATCGAGCGGTGCGCGGAGTACCTGCGCGACGGCCAGCTCATCGTCCTGCGCAGCACGGTGCACCCCGGGGTCACGGCGCTGACCGAGAAGCTCATCAAGAAGCTCGGGGTCAAGGCCGACGTGGCCTTCTGTCCGGAGCGCATCGCCGAGGGCAAGGCGATGACCGAGCTGTTCGAGCTGCCGCAGATCGTCGCCGCCCGCACTCCGGAGGCGACCGAGCGCGCCGAGAAGCTCTTCCGCAACCTGGCCGGCCAGATCGTCATCCTCGAGCCGGAGGAGGCGGAGCTCGCCAAGCTCTTCACGAACACCTGGCGGTACATCAAGTTCGCCGCCGCCAACCAGTTCTGGATGATGTCCAACGACTTCGGCCTGGACTTCGAGCGCATCCGGCACGCGATCCGGTTCCAGTACCCGCGCGCCACCGACATGCCGGGCGCCGGCTTCGCGGCCGGGCCGTGCCTGCTCAAGGACACGATGCAGCTCGCGGCGTTCAACAACAACAACTTCGTCCTCGGCCACAGCGCGATGCTCATCAACGAGGGCCTTCCGCTGTACGTCGTGTCGAAGCTCCAGGAGCGCTTCGACCTGTCGGAGATGACCGTCGGCATCCTGGGCATGGCGTTCAAGGGCGGCAGCGACGACATCCGCGAGTCGCTGGCCTACAAGCTGCGCAAGGTCGTGATGCTGCGGGCCAAGGAGACGCTCTGCACCGACCCCTACGTCAAGGACGACCGTTTCGTCCCGCTCGACGAGGTGCTCACGCGGGCGGACCTGCTCATCGTTGCCGCACCCCACCCGGAGTACCGTGACCTGCAGACCGACATCCCGGTCGCGGACATGTGGGGCGTGACGAACAAGGGCGTGCGTATATGAGCTTGGTACCACAGGTCTCTGTGGTGATCCCGGTCTACAACGAGGGAGCGGCGATCGTCCGCTGCCTCGACCGCATCCTCCGCGAGGTGATGATGCCGGCCGAGATCCTCGTGGTGCACGACATGCCCGAGGACACGACCGTGCCGTTCGCGCAGGAGGTGGCCGGCCGCGACCCGCGGGTGCGCACCGTGCTCAACACGTACGGCCGCGGCCCGGCCAACGCGATCCGCTTCGGCATCGACGTGGCCCGCGCCCCGGTCGCGGTGGTCACCATGGCCGACGGTTCCGACGACCCGCGCCAGATCGAGGATTTGGCGCGGCTCGTGGACCGCGGCGTGGTCGTCGCGGCCGCGTCCCGGTACATGCCGGGCGGGCAGCAGGTCGGCGGCCCCCGGTTCAAGCGGTTCCTGTCCCGCAACGCGGGCCGGACCCTGCACTGGTTCGCCCGGGTGGGCACGCGCGACGCCACGAACAGCTTCAAGGCGTACTCGACCGAGTTCGTGCGCAAGGTCGGCATCGAGTCCAAGACGGGCTTCGAGATCGGCATCGAACTCACCGCGAAGGCGGCCCGGCTGCGGCTGCCCGTGGCCGAGATCCCCACCATCTGGCTGGACCGCCAGCTCGGCGAGTCCCGCTTCGATGTGGGGCGGTTCATGCCGAGTTACCTCAAGTGGTACCGGTTCGCGTTCGGCCCCAGACTGACAATGGAACAGCTGGCCAAGCGCCCGGCTTCCTCCGCGGCCCGCGACGACGCGCAGGCCGCGCGCGAAAGCTCATCCGCACATCAAGGCTAAGGAGTGTTAGTGGCAAAGGTCCTGGTCACCGGCTCGGCCGGCTTCATCGGTGGATATGTCGTCGAGGAGCTGCTGTCCCGCGGCTACCAGGTCGTCGGCCTGGATAACTACTCGAAGTACGGCCCGGTCACCCGCAGCTACGACTCCCACCCGGACTACCGGTTCGTCGAGGGCGACGCCCGCGACGTCGACCTGGTCACCGAGCTGCTGGACGGCTGCGAGCACTTCATCGCCGGCGCGGCGCTGATCGGCGGCATCTCCTACTTCCACGCGTACGCCTACGACCTGCTCGCCACCAACGAGCGGATCATGGCCTCGTCCTGCGACGCCGCGATCAAGGCGTTCCAGGCCGGGACGCTGAAGAAGATGACGTACATGTCCTCGTCCATGGTCTTCGAGTCGACCACGCACTGGCCCTCGAAGGAGGGCGACGAGCGCGCGGTGCCGCCGCCGCTGTCCTCCTACGGCTTCCAGAAGCTGGCCGTGGAGTACTTCGCCAAGGCCGCCTGGGACCAGTACCGGCTGCCCTACACGATCGTGCGCCCGTTCAACTGCGTCGGCGTGGGCGAGGGCCGCGCGCTGGGCGAGGTCGAGGTCCTCTCCGGCAACGTGAAGCTGGCCATGTCCCACGTGGTGCCCGACATCGTGCAGAAGATCGTCAAGGGCCAGGACCCGCTGCACATCCTCGGCACCGGCGACCAGGTCCGGCACTACACCTACGGCGGCGACCTGGCCAAGGGCATCATTGCGGCGATGGAGTCCGACGCGGCGCTCAACGAGGACTTCAACGTCTCGACCGAGCAGTCGACCACGGTCCTCGAGCTGGCCGAGGTGATCTGGCGCAAGATCAAGGGCCCCGACGTGCCGCTGCGCGTGATCTCCGACGACCCGTACGAGTACGACGTCCAGAAGCGCGTGCCGGACTGCACCAAGGCGCGCGAGGTCCTCGGCTTCGAGGCGACGACGTCGCTGGACGAGATGCTGGACGAGGTCATCCCGTGGGTGACCGAGGCGGTCAAGGAAGGCCGGCTGTAGTCCTTTTGGCGTTAATGGGCCCCGCCGCTCGGCGGGGCCCATTTTCGTTGTATGGGTGTGCTTGCCCATCAACAATGCGAAATTTCCGGACTTGCCCGATTTCGCCGTGACGTGGCCACGCGCGAGCCGACCCGCCCCGCCACGACTTCTGGCGCACCGGACGTGGGTGACTCCGCCGACCTGGTTGGCGTGACCGATGTCCCTGGGTCGGTGGAGATAGGCGGCGCTTGCGAGGTTGGTGGCGTGGCCGAGGTGGTCGGCGTGGTGGAGGTGGGCGGCGCCGCTGGGTTGGCTGGCGCGGCCGACCTTGCTGGCGTGGGGGAGACAGGCGGCGCGTCCGAGGGTAGCGGCGTGGCCGAGTTGGGTGGTCTGGCCGATGTAGCTGGCGCGGCGGACTTGGGCGGCGTGGCCGCGGTGGGCGGCGGGGCGGGTGTAGCCGGTGCGGTGGAGATGGGTGGCGCGTCCGAGGGTGGCGTGGCCGAGTTGGGTGGTCTGGCCGAGTTGGGTGGTCTGGCCGATGTAGCTGGCGCGGCGAACGTGGGCGGCGCGGCCGGCGTGGGTGGCGCGGCGAAGGTGGCCCGGTTGGCGGGCTTGGGTGGGGTGATGGAGGCGGCTCGCGGGGGCGCTCTGGCTGGCGTGGGTGCCGCGCGATCAAGGCCGAGCGGCACCGAGGTTTTGCCCCGAAAAATCCCGAAAGCTGACGCTTTCAGGATTTTTCGGACATTTCCCCGGTCAGGGTATAAATCCGATAAGTCGCGGCGCGGAGCGCCCGACTTATCGCAATTCGCAGTATCAGCAGCGTTCGTCGGACTGGGCACGGTCGCAGGGCTGCTGAGAACCCACGAGATCGACTCCATCTGGGCCGAGGACGGGCAGAACTTCCTCACCGACGCGCTCAACCGGCCGTGGTACGAGGCGGTCTTCACGCCGTTCAACGGGTACTTTCACGTGGCCGCCCGGCTCGGCTGGGCGCTCATCGCGCTCTTCCCGCTGCAATGGGCGGCCGTGCTCAACGCCGGGCTCGATGCGCTGGTCACCAGTCTGCTCGCGGTTGCCGTGTACCGGGCGGCGCGGGAGCGCATCTCCGGCGGGGCCGCCGCGCTCGTCGGGGTCAGTGCGGCGCTGCCGATCGGGTTCGTGCCCAACGCGCTGGCGCAGCTGCAGTTCCCGCTCGTGTACGCCGGGCTCTGGATGCTGCTGTGGCGGCGCACGAGCGTGCTCTTGGTCGGGCTTCCCGGGCTCGCGGCGCTCAACTCCATGCTCGGCGTCCTGCTGCTGCCGGTGGCGGTCGGCGGGCTCGTGAAGTACCGGTGCCGGGAATGGCGCTTCAAGCTCCTCGGGCTGCTGCCGGGCGCATTGTTGCAGGTGGGTGCGATGCTCGCCGGGAAGACCGAGCGCGGGCTGGGCGAGCGGCCCGAGTGGGACCCGGCCGTGCTCGCCGCGCTGTACCTGCGGTGGGGGGTGCCGCACGCGTTCGTCGGGCTGGAGTGGCCGGCGTGGGCGCCGCTGGATCTCGGGCTGCTCGTCCCGGTGCTGCTGCTCGGGGTTGCGCTGCACCGGAGGGCGTATGCGAGGATTCGGCTCGCGGGGATCCTGGCCGGGTTCGGGGCGCTTGCCGGGATTGTCCAGTTCGGCGCGCACGGGGGCGTGGAGGACCGGTACCTCGTGCTCGTCGCCCTGCCGACCGTCGCCGCGGCGGCTTGCCTGGCCGACGGGGCGCAACGACAAAGGGTGGTTTCAGGTTGCCTTGCGCGCCGTTTGCCACTTGTCGTGTTTGCGACAGTTTTCGCGGTCGTGGCGGCGGTCAATCTGCGGCCCGAAGGGCCCCGCGACGGCTCGCCGCGGTGGGGGCCGATCGTGGCCGACGCTCGGGCGGAATGCCTTGTGCAGCCCGGTTCGGGGCGGGTGACCGTCCACATCGCGCAGTGGCCGGTGCTCGGCTGGGAGACGGTGCTGCCCTGTTCCCGGCTGCGATGATCGAAGGTCGCTGTGGCTTCACGCGGGTGTACCGCTGAGTTCTCCCGCCGTTGCGACGAACGGGCGTTCGTTAGAGACTCGGCGTCGTGGTGAGCACCGCGTCGGCGCCCATCGGCCGGGCCGATCTCCTGAACCACGCCCGGGAGCGGCTCGCGGCGGGAGCGAGCGTTGTGCTCTGCGGGCCGGCGGGCATCGGCAAGTCCACCATCCTCGATGCGCTCGCCGCGGCCGAGACCGAGGCGCTGGTGCTGCGGGCGGCGGCCGCCGAGGCCGAGGCCGACCTGCCGTATCTGGCGCTCGTGGACCTCTTCGACGGCGCGCCTGACGCCTCCGACCTGCTCCCGGCCCACCTGCGGGCGGCTCTGGACGGCGCCCTGCTGCGCAGCGCCCTGCCGGCCACGCCGCACGACCAGCTCGCGGTGCGCCTGGCCGTGCTCGAGCTGTTCCGGGTCCTCGCGGCCGAGCGGCCGGTGCTGCTCATCCTCGACGACGTGCAGTGGATCGACGAGCCCAGCGCCGGGGTGCTGCGCTTCGTGTCGCGACGGCTGGGGGAGGTACCGGTGCGGGTCCTCGCCGCCGAGCGGCTGCCCGACGGCGGCGCGCCCACCCGGCTGGACCTGTGCCCGCCGCCCGGCGACGCGCTGCCGGTGCCGCCGCTGCCCCAGAGCGACGTGGCCGACCTGCTGCGGGCCCGCTTCGGCGCCGAGGCCGGGCGGGCGCACGTGCAGCGCATCTTCGAGGCCTCGGCCGGCAACCCGCTCTTCGCCGTCGAGCTCGGGCGGGCCATCGGCAACAGCTCGTTCCCGGTCACCGATCCGCTGCCCGTTCCCGACCGCCTCCGCGAGCTGCTGTCCGCGCGCCTGCACGCCCTGCCCGCCGTCGACCGGCCGGCGCTGCTGGTCGTCGCCGCGGCGGCCCGCCCCAGCCTGACCCTCCTGGCCGCGTGCGGGCTCGCCGAGGGGCTGATCGAGGCGGCGCTGGCCTCGGGGGTACTGCACGTCGAGCCCGACGGCGCCATCCGCTTCTCGCACCCGTTGCTGCGCGAGATGGTCTACGCCGACGCCACCCCGGCCGCCCGCCGGGAGACGCACGAGCGGCTGGCCGACACCGTCACCGACCCGGTGGACCGGGCCCGGCACCTCGCCGCCGCCCGGCCCGAGCCCGACGAGGGGCTGGCCGAGTGTCTCGCCGACGCCGCGTCGGCCGCCCGGCTGCGCGGGGCCCCGGCCATGGCCGCCGACCTGGCCGCGCTCGCGGCCGACCGCACTCCCCGGGACACGCCGGGAGTGGCGGCGGTACGGCGGCTCAGCGCCGCCCAGTACGCGTACTCCGCCGGTTCGCCCGCCGACGCCCGCCGCCACGCCGCCGCGGCCCTGCGCGACGCGGCCGACCGGCGGACCAGGGTCGGCGCGCGGCTGCTGCTGGTGGAGATGTCCGGCGAGGACCACTCCAACTCCGGCCCGCTGCTCGACGCCGCGTTCGTCGAGGCCGTCGACACCCCGGACCTGTTGGCCCACGTGCGGCTGTACAAGGCGATCAAGGCCTACTGGGACGGCGACAGCGAGGCCGCGCTGGCCGAGCTCAAGCGGGCCGAGGAGGCCGCCGAGCAGTGCGGCGACATGGAGCGGCTGGTCGAGGTGCTCAGCTGGCGGGGCAACATCCTGCTCGGCACCGAGGGCGACGAGTACCTCGAGCGGGCCGGCAAGCTGGCCCGCGGGCTGTCACTCACCCCGGCCACCGTCGCGGCCCGGCAGGTGGCCGCGATGAGCCGCCTCTTCAAGGGCGAGACCGCGGAGGCGGTCCGGCGCATCGAGGCGCTGCGGATCGCGGTCGAGCGGGCCGGGACCGTGCGCGACCTCGCCGCCGTGCTGGTCTCCGTAGCCGGCATCTACTGGCGGGCGGGGCGCTGCGCCGACGCGCTCGCCGCCGGCCGCGACTGCGTGCGCCTCTACGTCGACGTCGAGACCACCCCCGGCCCCGGCTACCTGGTGGCCGCCCTGGTCGAGTACGCGGGCGGCACCGCCACGGCCGCCGCCGGCTACGCCGACCGGGGGCTGGCCGCGTGCCTCGCCGCCGGGGACGAGGACTGGATCAAGCTGGCCCACGCCACCAGCGGCCTGGTGCACGTGCTGCGCGGCGACCCGGTGGCCGCCGCCGAGGCCATGCGCGAGGCCTACGCCCTGGACCAGCGGCTCGGCCGGCTCGACCCGGGCATCCTGCCCTGGCACGCCGACTTCGTCGAGGCCCTCGTCGGGGCCGGCGCCCGCGCGGAGGCGGCCGAGGTGCTCGAGGAGGTCGAGCAGCGGGCCCGCCACCTGGACCGCCGGGTGGTGTTCCTGGGCCTGACCCGGGCCCGGGCCGTGCTCACCGCCGCCACCGGCGAGGCCCGCGAGGGGGCCGAGCTGCTGCATCGGGCCATCGAGGAGTGGCAGGACCACCCGTACCCCCTGGAGCTGGCCCGCGCCTACTACACCCTCGGCGGCCTCGAGCGGCGGGCCCACCGCCGCGGCGCCGCCCGGGCCGCGCTGTCCGAGGCCGTGCGCCGCTACGGGCTGGCCGACGCCCACCCGTGGCGCGAGGTCGCCGCGGCCGACCTGGCCCGCCTGGACGGCGGCCGGGGCGCGGGGCTGTCGGAGACCGAGCGGCGCATCGTCGAGCTGGTCCGGGCCGGGGCCACCAACCGGGAGATCGCCCGGGCGCTGTTCCTGTCCATCAAGGCGGTCGAGGCGAACCTCACGCGGCTCTACCGCCGCCTGAACGTCCGCAACCGTTCACAGTTGGCCAGGTTCCTGGACCCCGAGTAGACATAGACTTCCTCCGATTCCTTCCATCGGAGGTGTGCATTGCTGCACCGTGCCCTGCTGGCCGCCGCGATCGTGGCCGCCGGCACCGCCGCCGTCGTCGTCGCTCAGGCCGGACCGTCCCAGGCGGCCGCGACGCACCGGGTCCTGTTCGACAACTCCAAGGCCGAGACCGCCGGCAACGCCGACTGGATCATCAGCACGTCCCAGCCCGACCCGCTCGGGCAGAACGCCAACCCGACCGGCGAGACCTCCTGGACCGGGGCGCTGTCCTCGTGGGGGGTGGCGCTGCAGCGCACCGGGCAGTACAGCCTCAAGACGCTCCCGGCCGGGAACACCATCACCTACGGGGGCACCGGCGCGCTCGACCTCAAGAACTTCGACGAGTTCGTCATGCCCGAGCCCAACTCGCCGCTCAGCGCCGCCGAGAAGACCGCCATCATGCGGTTCGTGCAGGCCGGCGGCGGGTTCTTCCTGATCGTCGACCACACCGGCAGCGACCGTAACAACGACGGCTGGGACTCGGTGCGCATCGCCAACGACCTGCTGACCAACAACGGCGTCGACAACACCGACCCGTTCGGCTTCAGCGTCGACGTCAACAACATCGGCACCGAGAACCCGGCGGCGATCAGCAGCTCGACCGACCCGGTGATCAACGGACCCTTCGGGACGGTGCGCGGCAGCATCATCCGCAACGGCAGCACCCAGACCCTCCACCCGGCGGACAACCCGGCGGTCAAGGGGCTGGTCTACCGCAGCGGGTTCACCCCGGGCGGTACGACCGGCGCGTTCTTCACCACCTCGGCGTTCGGCGCCGGGCGGGTCGCGGTCTGGGGCGACAGCTCGCCGATCGACGACGGCACCGGGCAGTCGGGCAACACGCTCTTCGACGGGTGGAACGACACCGCCGGCACCAACGCGGCCCTCGCCCTGAACGCCACCGCCTGGCTGGCCGGCTCGGGCACGACCACGCCACCCACGACCACGCCACCCACCAGCACCCCGCCGACCACGCCCGGTGGTGGCGGCTGCCCGGGCGGGCAGCTGTTCGGCAACCCGGGCTTCGAGACCGGCTCGGCGAGCCCGTGGACCGCCTCGTCCGGCGTGGTGAACAGCGACTCGACCTATCCGGCGCACGGCGGGTCGTGGAAGGCCTGGCTCGACGGGTACGGCTCCGCCCACACCGACACCCTGAGCCAGACGGTGACGATCCCGTCCGGCTGCACCCGGGCCACGCTCACGTTCTGGCTGCGCGTGGACACGGAGGAGACGGGTAGTACGGCTTACGACAAGCTGACCGTGACCGCCGGCTCCTCGACGTTGGCCACCTACTCCAACGTGGACGCCTCGACGGGCTACCAGCAGAAGACCCTCACGGTGACCGGCACCGGATCGGTGAAGATCGGCTTCACCGGCGTGGAGGGCAGCAAGCTGGCCACCTCGTTCCTGATCGACGATCTGAGCCTGGTTCCCGCGTGAGGGTGGTCGCAACGTCCTTGAAACAGGCGGTTGCATAGCGATACAGTCGAGCGCATGGGAATACGTGTCGCCGTCGCGGGGGCCTCCGGGTACGCCGGCGGTGAGCTGTTGCGGCTCATCGCCGGCCATCCGCAGTTCGAGCTCGCCGTGGCCACCGGGTTCGCGCAGGCCGGCTCGACCATCGGAAGCGTCCACCCGCACGTGCGATCGCTGCGCGACGTCGTGCTCGCCAAGACCGACCCGGCCGTGCTCGCCGACGCCGACCTGGTCTTCCTGGCCCTGCCGCACGGCGAGTCCGCCGCCATCGCCGCGCAGCTGCCCGACTCGGTGAAGGTCGTCGACCTCGGCGCCGACTTCCGGCTGCGCAGCGCCGCCGACTGGGCGAAGTACTACCCGGGCGCGCACGCCGGCACCTGGACCTACGGCCTGCCGGAGCTGCCCGGCCAGCGGGAGCTGATCGCCGCCTCGACCCGGGTGGCCAACACCGGCTGCTACGCGGTCACCGCGATCCTCGCGCTCGCCCCGCTCATCGCGGCCGGCGTGGCGGACCCCGACGACGTGGTCATCGTGGCCTCCTCCGGCACCTCGGGCGCGGGCCGCTCGCCCAAGCAGCACCTGCTGGCCTCCGAGGTGATGGGGTCGATGTCGCCGTACAAGGTCGGCGCCCACCAGCACGTCGCCGAGATCAAGCAGGCCAGCGGGGCCCGGACCCTGTCCATGACGCCGCTGCTCGCCCCGATGCCGCGGGGCATCCTCGCCACCGTGACCGCCCGGCCGCTCGGGGGCGCCGACCCGCGGGAGGTGCTGGCCGCCGCCTACGCCGACGAGCCCTTCGTGCACGTGCTGCCGGAGGGGCAGTGGCCGCAGACCGGGGCCACCTTCGGCGCCAACTCGGCCCACCTGCAGGCGACCCTGGACGTCGACAGCGGCCGGATCGTGGTCGTCTCGGCCACCGACAACCTGGTGAAGGGCGCGGCCGGGCAGGCCGTGCAGAACGCCAACATCATGCTGGGCCTGCCGGAGACCACCGGCCTCGCCATCGACGGGATCGCGCCATGAGCGTCACCGCTCCTAAGGGTTTCCGGGCCTCGGGTGTCGCGGCCGGGATCAAGGCCGCGGCGGGGGCGCTCGACGTGGCGCTCGTCGTCAACGACGGGCCCGACACGACCGCCGCCGCGGTCTTCACCGACAACCGGATCAAGGCCGCGCCCGTGCTGTGGAGCCAGCAGGTGCTCCGAGCCGGCATCGTGCGCGCCGTCGTGCTCAACTCCGGCGGGGCCAACGCCTGCACCGGGCCCGCCGGCTTCCAGGACACCCACGCCACCGCCGAGCACACCGCGGCCGTGCTGTCCGGGCGGGCGTCGCGCTTCCCGGTCGGGGCCGGCGACGTCGCGGTCTGCTCCACCGGGCTCATCGGCGAGCGGCTGCCGCTGCCGAAGCTGCTGCACGGCGTCGACGCGGCGGCCCGCGGCCTGTCCCGCGACGGCGGGGCCGACGCGGCCAAGGCCATCATGACCACCGACACGGTCTCGAAGACCGCCGTCCACAGTGGGCAGGGCTTCACCGTCGGCGGGATGGCCAAGGGCGCGGGCATGCTCGCCCCGGGCCTGGCCACCATGCTCGTGGTGCTCACCACCGACGCCGTGGCCGACGCGTCCACGCTGGACACCGCGCTGCGCGAGGCGACCGCGGTCACCTTCGACCGCGTCGACTCCGACGGCTGCATGTCCACCAACGACACCGTGCTGCTCATGGCCAGCGGGGCGTCCCGGATCGAGCCGACCCCGCAGGAGCTGGCCGAGGCGGTCACCGCGGTCTGCGCCGACCTGGCCCGGCAGCTCATCGCCGACGCCGAGGGCGCGACCAAGGAGATCGCCATCGAGGTCACCGGGGCCGCCTCCGCCGCCGACGCGGTCGAGGTGGGCCGGTCGATCGCCCGCAACAACCTGGTGAAGACCGCGTTCTTCGGCAACGACCCGAACTGGGGCCGGATCCTCGCCGCCATCGGCACCACGGCCGCGGCCTTCGAGCCGGACGAGGTCGACGTGGCCATCAACGGCGTGTGGATCTGCAAGGGTGGCGCGGCCGGCGAGGCCCGCTCCAAGGTGGACCTGAGCGCCCGCGCGGTGGCCGTGACCGTCGACCTGCACGCCGGCGAGGAGTCCGCGACGATCTGGACGAACGACCTCTCCATGGGGTACGTCCACGAGAACTCGGCCTACAGCTCGTGAGCGGTCCGGAGCGGAGCGGAGGGGCCGCTCACCAGGAAGCTCAGTCTTGGCGTTCATGCGCCCGGAGCGAAGCGGAGGGGGTATGAACGGGCGGGACCTGGGCATCGCGCTCGGGAAGGCGAACACGCTCATCGAGGCGCTGCCGTGGCTGGAGCGGTTCTCCGGCTCGACCATCGTGGTCAAGTACGGCGGCAACGCGATGGTCGACAACGAGCTCAAGCGGGCCTTCGCGGCCGACATGGTGTTCCTGCGCCACGTCGGCATCAAGCCCGTCGTCGTGCACGGCGGCGGCCCGCAGATCTCGGCCATGCTCAAGCGGCTCGGCATCGCCAGCGAGTTCAAGGGCGGCCTGCGGGTCACCACCCCGGAGACCGCCGACGTGGTCCGCATGGTCCTCGTCGGGCAGGTCGGCCGGGAGCTCGTCGGGCTGATCAACGAGCACGGCCCGCACGCGGTCGGCATGTCGGGGGAGGACGCCGGGCTGTTCACCGCCGTGCGCCGCCCCGCCATCGTCGACGGCGCGCCGGTCGACATCGGCCAGGTCGGCGACGTCGAGCACGTCAACGTCTCCGCGGTCGCCGACCTCATCGCGGCCGGGCGCATCCCGGTCGTGTCGACCGTCGCCCCGGACGCCGACGGGGTGCTGCACAACCTCAACGCCGACACCGCGGCCGGGGCCCTCGCGGTCGCCCTGCAGGCGCGCAAGCTCGTGGTGCTCACCGACGTCGAGGGGCTGTACCGCAACTACCCGGACCCGTCCTCGCTGATCTCGCAGCTGTCCGCGGATGAGCTCACCGAGATGCTGCCGTCGCTGCAGTCGGGGATGGTGCCGAAGATGGAGGCCTGCCTGCGGGCGGTCAAGGGCGGGGTGCCGGCCGCGCACGTCGTCGACGGGCGAGTGCCGCACTCGCTGCTGCTGGAAGTGTTCACGTCGGAGGGTTTCGGAACGATGGTGGTGGCGCAATGACGGGTTCTCTGACCTCGCGGTTCGAGGCCTCCGTGATGAATACGTACGGCCCGCCGTCGCTGGGGCTGGTCAGCGGCCACGGCGCGGTGGTGGTCGACGAGGCCGGACGTTCCTATGTGGACTTCCTCGGCGGCATCGCGGTCAACCTGCTCGGCCACGGCCACCCGGCGGTCGTCGCCGCGGTGAGCGAGCAGATCGCGACCCTCGGCCACGTCTCCAACCTGTTCGCCTCGCCGCCCGTCGTGGCTCTCGCCGAGCGGCTGCTGGCCCTGGCCGGCCGCCCCGGCGCGGTCTTCTTCGGCAACTCCGGCGCCGAGGCCAACGAGGCCGCGTTCAAGCTGTCCCGGCGTACCGGCCGCACGAAGATCGTCGCGGCCGAGGCCGGCTTCCACGGCCGCACCATGGGCGCCCTGGCGCTGACCGGGCAGCCGGCGAAGCAGCAGCCGTTCCTGCCGCTGCCCGGCGAGGTCGTGCACGTGCCCTACGGCGACGTGGCGGCGCTGGAGGCGGCCGTGGACGACGCCACCGCGATGGTGCTGCTGGAGCCGATCCAGGGCGAGTCGGGCGTGGTGGTACCGCCGGCCGGGTATCTCACCGCGGCCCGCGAGCTCACCGCGCGGCACGGCGCCCTGCTCGCTCTCGACGAGGTGCAGACGGGCATCGGGCGCACCGGGTACTGGTTCGCCCACCAGGCCGAGGGCGTGCGCCCCGACGTCGTCACGCTGGCCAAGGGCCTCGGCGGCGGCCTGCCCCTGGGCGCCATGATCGCCTTCGACGAGGCCGCGACGCTGCTCGGCCCGGGCCAGCACGCCTCCACCTTCGGCGGCAACCCGGTCTGCTGCGCCGCCGCCCTGGCCGTGCTCGACACCATCGAGTCGGAGCACCTGCTCGACGCGACGAAGCGGCTCGGCGAGCGGATCCGCCGCGGCGTCGAGGGGCTGGACCACCCGCTCGTCACCGGCGTGCGCGGGGCCGGGCTGCTGCTGGGCATCGTGCTGCGCGGCCCGGCCGCCGGCGCGCTGGCCGCGGTCATGCGGGACAAGGGCTTCCTGGCCCAGGCCGCCCAGCCCGACGTGCTGCGCATCGCCCCGCCGCTGATCCTCAGCGAGGAGCAGGCCGACGCGTTCGTGGCCGCCCTCGGCCCGGCGCTCACGGCGGTGCAGCCCTCATGACCAGGCACTTCTTGCGCGATGACGACCTCAGCGCCGCCGAGCAGCTGGAGGTGCTCGAGCTGGCCGCGGCCATGAAGGCCGACCGCACCGGGTTCTCCCCGCTCGCGGGCAAGTCCGTCGCCGTCATCTTCGAGAAGCCCTCGCTGCGCACCCGCGTGTCCTTCGAGGTCGGCATCGCCCAGCTGGGCGGCACGCCGATCATCATCGACGCGACCACCACGCACTTCGGGCGGGGCGAGACGATCGGGGACGCGGCCCAGGTGCTGTCGCGCTACGTCGACGCGATCGTCATCCGGTCCAACTCCGACGACCGGGTGGCCGAGCTTGCCGCCATGGCGACCGTGCCCGTCGTCAACGCCCTGACCGACGGCTTCCACCCCTGCCAGCTGCTCGCCGACCTGCAGACCGTGCGCGAGCGGTTCGGGGGGACCGAGGGGCGGATCCTGACGTACTTCGGCGACACCGCCAACAACATGGGCCACTCCTACGCGCTCGCGGGGGCGACCGCCGGGATGCGCGTGCGGCTCAGCGGGCCGGCCGGGTTCGAACCCGACCCGGCGATCGTGGCGGCGGCCCGGGAGCGGGGCGTGGTCGAGCTGATCGGCGACCCGGCCGAGGCGGCCAAGGGCGCCGACGTGCTGGTCGCCGACACGTGGGTGTCGATGGGGCAGGAGAGCGACGGGCTGGACCGGCGGACGCCGTTCATGCCGTACCAGATCAACAGCGCCTTGCTCCTCAACGCCAAGCCGGGCGCCATCGTCCTGCACTGCCTGCCCGCCCACCGCGGCGACGAGATCACCGGCGAGGTGATCGACGGACCGCAGTCGGCCGTCTGGGACGAGGCGGAGAACCGCCTGCACGCCCAGAAGGCCCTGCTGGCGTTCCTGCTGGAACGACGATGAGCTCGCCGGCCACCAAGGCGGCCCGGCTGGACCGCATCGCCTCGCTGATCCGCGGCGCGGCGGTGCACTCGCAGACCGAGCTCGCCGAGTTGCTGGCCGGCGACGGCTTCCAGGTCACGCAGGCCACGCTCTCGCGTGACCTGGAAGAGCTGCGGGCGGTGAAGGTGCGCGGCGCGTACCTCATCCCCGAGGACGGCGAGCGGGCCCTGCGCCCGGCCGAGGAGGCCCCGACGCGGCTGATCCGGCTGCTGCGGGAGCTGCTGACCGGGGTGGACTGGTCCGGCAACCTGGTGGTGCTGCGCACCCCGCCCGGGGCGGCGCAGTTCCTGGCCAGCGCGATCGACCGGACCGGGCTGCCGGACATCGTGGGGACGATCGCGGGCGACGACACCATCCTGGTGGTCGCCCGCGAGGCCCCCGACCCGGCCCGCCCGTCGGCGGGGGAGCTGCTCGCCTCGAAGCTGACGGCGTGGAGCCAGCCCGAGGCGCTGTGAACGTTGTAGACATCCATCGTGTGGCCCTGAGCCGCGGTGATCTTGTAGTTTGCGTTGTGGAAGGATCGTTGCGTGGCTTCTGAGACCCCGACCCGCCTGTGGGGCGGCCGGTTCGCCGGCGGACCCGCCGAGGCGCTCGCCCGGCTGTCCGTGAGCGTGCAGTTCGACTGGCGCCTGGCGCCGTACGACATCGCCGGCTCCCGCGCCCACGCCCGCGTCCTGGCCCGCGCCGGCCTGCTCGACGCCGACGAGCTCGGCCGGATGCTCGCCGCGCTCGACGACCTCGAGTCCGCCTGCGCCGCCGGCGACTTCCGCCCGACCGTCGACGACGAGGACGTGCACACCGCCCTGGAGCGCGGCCTGCTGGAGCGCCTCGGCACGCTCGGCGGCAAGCTGCGGGCCGGCCGCTCGCGCAACGACCAGGTCGCCACCGACCTGCGGCTGTACCTGCGCGACCACGCCCGCGGCGTCGCCGGCCGCATCGTCGAGCTGGCCGACGCCCTGATGGAGCAGGCCGCCCGGCACGTCGACACCCCGGCCCCCGGCTTCACCCACCTGCAGCCGGCGCAGCCCATCGCCTTCGGCCACCAGCTGCTGGCCCACGTCCAGGCGCTGCTGCGCGACCTCGACCGGCTGCGCGACTGGGACGCCCGGGCGTCGGTCAGCCCGCTCGGCGCCGGGGCGCTGGCCGGCTCGTCGCTGCCGCTGGACCCGACCCAGGTGGCCAAGGAGCTCGGCTTCGCGGCCGCCGCGGCCAACTCGATCGACGCGGTCGCCGACCGGGACTTCGTCGCCGAGTTCCTCTTCGTGGCCGCGCTGACCGGCGTGCACCTGTCCCGCCTCGGCGAGGAGGTCGTGCTGTGGACCACGCCGGCCTTCGGCTGGGTCCAGCTGGACGACGCCTTCGCCACCGGCTCCTCGATCATGCCGCAGAAGAAGAACCCGGACATCGCCGAGCTGGCCCGCGGCAAGTCCGGCCGGCTGGTCGGGCACCTCACCGGGGTGCTCACGATGCTCAAGGGCCTGGCGCTGGCGTACGACCGGGACCTCCAGGAGGACAAGGAGCCCGTCTTCGACGCCGTCGACACCCTGGAGCTGGTCCTGCCGGCCCTGGCCGGGATGATCTCGACCATGACCGTGCGGGTCGACCGGCTGGCCGCCCAGGCCCCGGTCGGGTACACCCTGGCCACCGAGGTCGCCGAGTGGCTGGTCCGGCAGGGCGTGCCGTTCCGCGAGGCGCACGAGATCACGGGCAAGCTCGTCGTGATCTGCGCCGCCCGCGAGATCGGCCTGGACGAGGTGTCGGACGAGGACCTGGCCGCCGTGAGCCCGCACCTGACCCCGGCGGTCCGCGAGGTCTTCTCGGTGCCCGGGGCGCTCGCCGCCCGGGTCACGCCCGGCTCCACCGGCCCCGGCCCGGTCGCCGACCAGCTCGCCACCGCCGCGGACAAGCTGGACCGGTGGCGCGACTGGTCGGCCGAGCAGGTGATTCCGCGAGACTGAGCGGCTCGGGGGCGCCGCCTGGGACCGCTTCCCTCGCCCCCGGCCAGCGGGTGTTCGTGCCGGCGGCCGCGGGCGGGGTGGGGCACCTGGCGGTGCAGATCGCCAAGCGACGGGGCGCCTACGTCATCGGTACCGCCACCGCCGCCAAGCCGACCTGGTGCGCTCGCTCGGCGCGGACGAGATGCTCGACTACCGAAGCGACGACCTGGCCGCGGTGCGCGACGTCGACGTGGCGGTGGCGACGGTCCCCGGGCAGGCCCCGGCCCTGGCCGCCATGCTGCGGCCGGAGGGGCTCGTGGTGGCGCTCGACGGCGCCGACGGCCCGGCCGCGACCGACGCAGAAGGCGTGTACCTGCTGGTCGAGCCGGACCGGGCCGGGCTGGACGCGCTGGCCGCGATGGTCCTCGAGGGCAGCCTGCGGGTGCTGGTCGACCGCGTGTTCCCGCTGGCGGAGGCGGCCTCGGCCCACGAGCTGGGCGAGGCCGGCCACGTCACCGGCAAGCTGGTCCCGCGCACCTGAACGCTCAGGGAGTGGCGCGGCGCAGGGCCAGATAGGAGGCGCCGCCCACCAGGAGGGCCACCAGCAGGGGCCAGCCGGCGAGCAGCGCCACCGGGCTGGTGTGGGCGAACCAGTGGCCGACGTCGGGCCAGCGGTGCAGGTAGCCGATGAGGGCCGCGGCGCCGCCGAGCAGCACGATGGCCGCCGCGACGCCGGTCAGCACGCCGTTGACGCGCCAGCGGGCGTGCAAGGTGCCGAGCCCCGCGCCGAGGATGGCCATGAGCAGCAGCGGGGAGGCGTACATGGCGAACTGCACCGGCGGGGAGTAGTCGTCCAGGAAGCCCACGCCGAACATGCGCAGGCGCAGGCCCCAGCCGTTGGTGGCGACCTCGATGGATTGCAGGACAACCAGCAGTACCGAATAGGCGATGGTCTGCACGGCGAAGAAGAGGGCCAGGCCGGCGGTGAACTCGCGACGGGTCACGCTCAGGCCGAGCGCGAAGGGCAGGTGCTGGGTCACCGCGACGGCACCGAAGGCCAAGGTGGCGACGTAGATGCTGGCCAGGGCACCGGTCACGGGCTGCTCGTCCACGGTGTCGGAGATGCTCGCGAAGACGACCAGGTTGGTGCACAGCGCGATGGCCAGGATGGCCAGCGGCCACAGGAGGGCGCCGCGGCGACCCAGGGCCTGCAGGCGCGCGATCGTCACGATCCGGTTCATGCCGCGTGCTCCTTCGTGTCGGCGGTGGTGATGCGCACGACCAGCTGCTGCAGCGACACCGGCTGCAGCTCGACGCCGGCCGCGCGGGCCTGGCCGGGCTCGACCCGGCCGCGGACGGTGGCCCGGGTCAGGCCGCCGAGGCGCTCGCGGTGCAGCTCGTCGGCGTTGACGGCCAAGGCGTCGACCGCGCCGGCCGGGCCGGTCAGCGTCACCACCTGGCCGCGCAGGGCGTCGGCGCTCTCGTCGAGCACCAGGCGGCCGCGCTCGATGAGCAGCACGTGCTCGATCAGGTCGCTGACCTCGTCGATGAGGTGCGTGGAGAGCACCACCGTGCGGGGGAACTCGGCATAGTCGGCCAGCAGGCGGTCGTAGAAGAGCTGCCGGGCGACGGCGTCCAGGCCCAGGTAGGGCTCGTCGAAGAAGGTCAGCGGGGCGCGCGAGGCCAGGCCGAGGACCACGCCCAGGGCCGAGAGCATGCCCCGGGAGAGCTTCTTGATCTGCCGCTTGGCGGGCAGGTCGAAGTCGTGCACGAGGGCGCGGGCGAACGCCTCGTCCCAGTGCGGGAACAGCATCCGGCCGGCGGTGAGCGCGTCGCGGACGCGGAAGGCATCGGGGTACCGCTGGCTCTCCTTGATGAACGCGACCTGCCCGAGCACGCGCTCGTTCTCGAAGGGGTCGCCGCCGAAGACCTCGACGCGGCCGGCCGACGGCAGCTGCTGGCCGGTCAGCACCTGCATGAGGGTGGTCTTGCCGGCGCCGTTGCGCCCGAGCAGGCCGTAGATGCCGCCGCGCCGCAGCTCGAACGTCACGCCGTCCAGCGCCGTGAGGCCGCCGAAGCGCTTGGTCACGGCCTCGGCCCGCACGATCGGGGTGGTCATCGGGTCTCCTCGTGGCGCTCGATCATGGCTTTCAGCTCGGAGGTGCGGATGCCGAGCTTGGCCGCCTCGGTCAGCAGCGGCCGCAGGTACTGCTCGGCGAACTGGTCGCGCCGGCGCTGCCGGAGCTTGGCCTGAGCGCCGGGGGAGACGAACATGCCGATGCCTCGCTTCTTGTAGAGGATCCCGTCGTCGACGAGTTGGTTGACGCCCTTCGCCGCGGTGGCGGGGTTGATGCGGTGGAAGGCGGCCAGCTCGTTCGTCGACGGGACCTGCGCGTCCTCCGGCAGGCCGCCGTCGATGATCGAGTTTTCGATCTGCTCCGCGATCTGGAGGAAGATCGGCCGCCCGTCGTCCATCAGCGCGTCCGGTTGGTCGGTTCATTAGTCATGTAAGTAACCATGCAACCGACGAACCCCGCGTGTCAAGCGGGTAGGGTCGAGGCATGTTCGGGTGGGGGCCCAAGATGGCGTGGCTGGCCGTGGCCGCCGAGCCGCGGCTGGTGATGGACGCGCTGGAGCTGCGTGACCTGGGGTCGGTCGAGCCGCGCACGGGGCTGGACCTGGCTCACTTCACCGACGACCGGGTGGTCGTGGTGGCGCTCGAGAAGTGGACGCTCGTGGCCGGCAAGTGGCTGTTCCGCTGGCAGGGCATCGCGGCGCTGTCGATGCGGCTGGGGGCCGAGGTGCAGTACTTCGCCACCGACCGCAGCCTCGTGATGCACCGCTGGGCGCGGGCGCACGGCCAGGACGTCTTCGTCAGCGACGAGGAGGCCCTCGTCGACGAGCGCGACGTGTTCCAGGTCGCGGCCGAGTGGAGCGTCGACCCGCGGGAGCTGCCCGTGGCGGCGTTACATATCGCGGCGGCACCTGTTCACGAGTAATCTTCCACTCGTCGATATTCGTCGCCGACGATGTCTGTATGACTCGCTTGCTGAGCCGTCTCGTCGTCGCCGTCGTGCTGCTGGCCGGGCTGCTCGTCGCCCCGGCGACCGCCGCCAACGCCTCGGTCTACTCCTCGTGCAACATCTCCGGGTGCGCCGACGCGCGCACCGCCCGCTCGGGCTGGAGCAGCCTGGGCTTCCCGACCACGCGCACCTGGTACGCGTGGCCGTACGGCAAGTACAACTTCGCCGGCGGCCAGTACTACAACAACGAGGGCGAGCTGCCCGCCGGCGCGACCTACTACGAGTACGACGTGATCCCCCGCAACAAGGGCGCGGCGCGCGACGCGAAGCGCATCATCATCAACCGCAGCACCGGGGCCACCTGGTACTCGCCGAACCACTACACGGACTTCTACCGGTTGTAAGGCCATGGAGCGGGTGGGTGCGGTCCGTGCAGGCCGCACCCACGCTGCACTTCGGGTGGAGCGGAGCTCCCCCGAGGCGAGCGCCCGGAGGGAGCGGGAAACTCAGCTGCGCTTGCCCTTGCTACGCCACGAGAACGGGCCCGGCAGGTCGTAGCGGTGCGCCCGGGTGCGCGAGTTCCACGACCAGCGACCGATCTTCAGCCCCCAGGAGGAGAACCCCTTCGGGGTGAAGTTCAGCACCAGCGGGCCGATGCGGAACGCCTTGCGGAACAGGATCGGCAACGGGTCCTCCTCGGGGGTGTCGCGATCCAGGATGACGTATGCCCGCCACCGTGCCGCTGCCGGGCGCCGTCACCGGCCCGCGTAGTGCAGGATCACGTTGTGGATGTGCTGGGTCTTCTCGACCCCGCGCACGTCGACCTCGTAGGTGTGCGTGCCGACGTGGACGGCCACCGTGCCGCTGCTGAAGAAGCTGCCGGCCCACGACTTGTTGCTCACCACCGACACAGCGGTGACCTTGCCGTAGGGGATCGACGTGATCGCCACCCGCTTGCCGACGAACGACCGGTCCTGCAGGATGACCCGCCGGTCGGTGAGCCCGATGAACCCGGTCCCGACCCCGACCGCGTCGTAGACGGCGATGATGGTCTCGCCAGGCAACAGCCCCGACTCGATCTGATCGAACTGGTCCCGCCGGTCGTACTTCGCCTGCTGCGCCATGCGTTCAACGTAGCCATCACGATCAACCCCCGCCATCGCTGGTAGGAACTGGACATACAAGTGCTGCATCGCGGGGTATCGTTTCCGGCCTCGGCTTGCTGATGGTGCAATCGCTATAGGTTGCTCTCGATCGACCGTTGGGGGGCGGCCACGGTGCGAGTGCGGCTTCTCGGTCCGATCGACGTGGTGGTGGGCGGCGAGGCGCGCCCCGTGCAGGGGCTGCGGCGCAAGGCCGTGCTCGCCGTGCTCGGGCTGCACGCCGGGGAGGTCGTGAGCACCGGGCGCCTGGTCGATCTGGTCTGGGACGGGGCGCCGCCGCCCAATGCGGTCAACGCGCTGCAGAGCCACCTCTCCTACCTGCGCCGCACGCTGTCGGACAAGGGCGCGGTGCGCTCCCGGCCGCCCGGGTACGTGCTCGACGTCGGCGCCGAGGGGACCGACGTTGCGGTGGCCGAGCGGCTGATCAGCGCCGGGCTGCAGGACCGCGACGACGGCAACCGGGCCCGGGACCTGCAGCGGGCGCTGGACCTTTGGCGCGGGCAGCCGATGGCCGACGCGACCGGCGTGACCTGGCTGGAGGAGCAGGCGGAGCGGATCGGGCAGCTGTGGCTGCAGGGCAAGCGCGCGCTGCTGCAGGCCCGGCTCGGGCTCGGGCAGCACGCCGCGCTGCTGCCGGAGCTGGAGCAGCTGACCCGGGAGCACTCGTTCGACGAGCAGCTGCACGGGCAGCTCATGCTCGCGCTGTACCGCATGGGCCGCCAGGCCGACGCGCTGGCGGCCTTCCAGCGGCTGCGTCGCACGCTGCGCGACGACCTGGGCATCGAGCCGGGCGTGGCGCTGCGCGAGCTGGAGTCGGCGATGCTGCGCCAGGACGCCGGGCTCGACCCGCCGGCCGCCCCGGTGCGCCTGGCCCCCGAGCGGGAGCCGCGGGAGCCGGCGAGCACCGTGCCGGCCCAGATCCCGCTGGCCGTGCGCACGTTCGCCGGGCGGGCCGGGCAGCTGGCCCGGCTCGACGCGCTGCTGCCGGCCGAGTGGGCACCGCCCGGCGCGGCCGTGTTCGTCGCGGTGGTGTCCGGCACGGCCGGGGTCGGCAAGTCGGTGCTCGCGGTGCACTGGGCGCACCGGGTGGCCGACCGCTTCCCCGACGGCCAGCTCTACGTGAACCTGCGCGGCTTCGACCCGGGCGACCGTCCGATGCCGCCGGCCGACGCGGTGCGCGGCTTCCTCGACGCGCTCGGCGTGCCGTCCGAGCGCGTCCCGGCCGACCTGGCCGGGCTGTCCGGCCTGCTGCGCAGCCGGCTCGCCGGCAAGCGGGTGCTGATCCTGCTGGACAACGCCCGCGACGCCGAGCAGGTCCGCCCGCTGCTGCCGGCCGCGCCCGGCTGCCTGGTCGTGGTCACCAGCCGCGACCCGCTGACCTCGCTGGTGGCGATCGAGGGCGCGGTGCCCGTGCCGGTCGGCCTGCTCACCGACGCCGAGGCCCGCGACCTGCTGGTGAGCCGGCTCGGGGCGCGCCGGGTGGCGGCCGAGCCGGCCGCCGTCGAGCGGATCGTGACCTGCTGCGCGCGGCTCCCGCTGGCCCTGGCCGTGGTCGCCGGGCGCGCCGCCACCCGGCCCGAGCTGCCGCTCTCGGCGCTGGCCGACGAGCTCGGCGCGCGCCGCTCGACGCTGGACGCGATCGCCGGCAGCGACCCGGCCTCCGACGCGCGGGCCGTGTTCTCGTGGTCGTACCGCTCGCTGAGCCCGGCCGCGGCCGGGGTGCTGCGCCGGATGAGCCTCGGGCCGGGGACCGATCTCGGCATCGACGCCGTCGCCGCGCTCGCCGGGGTGCCCGCCGCGGCCGCCCGGGCCGGCCTGGCCGAGCTGGACCGGGCCGGGCTGGTGACGGAGCAGCGGCCCGGGCGGTACACCTTCCACGACCTGCTGCGCGCCTACGCCACCGAGCTGGCCGAGACGACCGACGGCGAGGCCGACCGGTCCGCCGCCGTGCACCGCCTGCTCGAGCACTACCTCGCCACCGCCCAGGTGGCCGCGCGGCAGCTCGACCCGGCCCGGGACCCGGCGCCGAGGGCGGCCCGGCACCCGGCGGCCGCGGTGCCGGCCCCGCCGCGGGAGCAGGCCCAGGCCTGGTTCGCCGATGAGCACCGCGCGCTGCTGGCCGCGGTCGGCCTGGCCGCCGGGCGCGGGCTGGACGAGCACACCTGGCGGCTGGCCGCGGCCATGACCACGTTCCTGGACTGGCGCGGGCAGTGGCAGGAGCTGGTGAGCATCCAGGAGGCGGCGCTGCGGGCGCTGCGCCGGCTGGGCGACCGGCCGGGGCAGGGCGCGGCGTCCTGCGAGCTGGGCCAGGTCTACGCCCGCATCGGCCGCTTCGACGAGGCCCATCAGTACCTGTGGACCGCGCTGTGCCTGTTCGAGCAGCTCGACGACGCCCCCGGGCTGGCCCGCGCGCACTATCACCTGGGCTGGCTGCAGCACGCCCAGCGCAGGTACCGCGACGCCCTGAGCCACAGCGAGCAGGCCCTGGAGCTGTTCGAGCGGCTCGGCGACAAGCTCTGGCGGGCCCGCGCCCTCAACGCCACCGGCTGGATCATGGGGCAGCTCGGCGACCACGAGGCCGCGCTGCGGCGCTGCCGGGACGCGCTGGTGGAGAACCGCGAGGCCGGCGACCGCCACGGCGAGGCCGGCACCTGGGACGCCGTCGGCTACGCCCACCACCGGCTGGGTGACCCGCGCCAGGCCCTCGCCTGCTACGGCCACGCCCTGCGCGCCTACCGCGAGCTGGGCGACCGCTCCGGCCAGGCCTACGTGCTGTGCCACCTGGGCGACGCGCACGCCGCCGTCGGCGACGCCGCCGCCGCGGCCGAGGCGTGGCGGCACAGCCTCGACATCTTCGACGAGCTCGACCCCGCGCACGCCGCCGCCGTGCGCGCGAAGCTCCCGTCCGGTTCGCCCGGCCCGGCGGCTACGGTGAGGGGATGACGGCGCTTCGCACCTTACGGGCCGACCTGGCGGCGGCGGCCCCGCAGATGTACGACGACCTCGCCGAGCTGGTCGGGGTCGAGTCCCCGTCCTCCGACGTGCACGCGCTGGCCCGCTGCGCCGACGTGGTGGCCGCCCTCGGCGCCCGCAGCCTCGGCGCCGCCCCGGAGCGGATCGTGATCGGCGACCGGCCGCACCTGCGCTGGCGCTTCGGTGCCGCGCCGGCCCGGGTCGTGCTCGTCGGGCACTACGACACCGTCTGGCCGCTGGGCACGCTGGCCCGCTGGCCGTTCGCGATCGACGGCGACCGGGCCACCGGCCCCGGCGTGGTCGACATGAAGGGCGGCCTGGTCGTGCTCTTCCACGCCCTCGCCGCGATCGGCGACCTCGACGGTGTCACGGTGCTGGTCAACGCCGACGAGGAGCTCGGCTCGCCGACCTCGACCGCGCTCATCGAGGACACCGCCCGCGGCGCGGCCGGCGCGCTGGTGCTGGAGGGCAGCTCGCACGGCCGGCTCAAGACCGCCCGCAAGGGCATCGCGCACTACTCGGTGCGGATCACCGGCCGCGCCTCGCACGCCGGCAACGCGCCGCACCGCGGCGTCAACGCCGGCGTGGAGCTGGCCCACCAGGTGCTGCGCATCGCGGCGCTGGGCGACCCCGGACGCGGCACGACGGTCACGCCGACCAACTCGGTCGCCGGGACGACGAGCAACACCGTGCCGGCCGCCGCGCGGCTCAGCGTCGACGTGCGCTCGTTCGAGCAGGCGGAGCTGCAGCGGGTCGACGCCGCCCTGCGCGGGCTCACCCCGGTGCTGCCCGGCGCGCAGGTCGACGTGGAGCCCGGCCCGGCCCGCCCGGCGCTGCCGGCGAGCGCGTCGGCCGAGCTGTTCGCGCTCGCGCAGCGACTCTTCGAGGAGCTGACCGGCGCCCCCGCGGTGGGGGAGGCGGTCGGCGGAGGCTCGGACGGCAATCTCACCGCCGGAGTCGGCGTGCGGACCCTCGACGGGCTCGGCGCGATCGGCGGCAACGCACACGCAGAGGGGGAGTGGATTCAATTGTCCAGCCTGCCGGAGCGGGCGGCCCTGGTCGGGGCGCTCGCGGCGCGGATCGGGCGGGAGCGGTGACGACCGCCTTCGCCGATGCCTCGGCCGCCGCCGACCGCGTCGGGGTGAAGATGGTCGAGCTGTCCTCGGCCGTCGAGCTCGAGGAGTGCTCGGCGCTGCTGCAGCGGGTGTGGCGGGCCGGCCACCCCGCGGAGATCGCGTCGCCGTCGATGCTGCGGACGTACGTCCACTCGGGCAACTACGTCGCCGGCGCCTATCGCGCCGGGGTCCTGGTCGGCGCGGCCGTCGGCTTCTTCGGTCGCGACGGCGCGGGCGAGCACCTGCACTCCCACCTGGCCGGCGTCGAGCGCGGCGGCCACGGCCAAGGCGTCGGGCGGGCCCTGAAGCTGCACCAGCGGGCCTGGACGCTGGCCCGCGGGGTGCCCGAGGTGCACTGGACCTACGACCCGCTGATCGGCCGCAACGCGTACTTCAACCTGCAGAAGCTCGGCGCCGACGCGGCCGCCTACCTGCCGGAGTTCTACGGCCGGATGACCGACGGCATCAACACCGGCGACCTGACCGACCGGGTGCTCGTCGTGTGGCGGCTGGAGAGCCCGCGGGTCGGCGAGCTGGCCCGCGGGGCCGGCTTCGAGGTCGACACGAGCGGCGCCGCGCCGCTGGTGTCCCGCGCCGAGGACGGCGAGCCGCTGCTGCACGAGCCGGACCCGGCCGCGGCGGCGCTGACGGTGGCCGTGCCGGTCGACGTCGAGGAGCTGCGCCGCGGCGACCCGGCGGCGGCGCTGCGCTGGCGTCACGCCGTGCGCGACGCGCTCATGGGCCGCCTGGCCGCGGGCCTGCGCATCGCCGGCGTCACCCGGGACGGGCACTACCTGCTGGAGGCCGGACGATGAGCGGTCCAGAGCGCAACGGAGGCGGCGGCATGAGCGACCTGCGACTGCAGGGCCTGGAGCTGCGCCGGATCGCCATGCCGCTGGTGGCGCCGTTTCGCACCTCCTTCGGCACCGAGCACGCCCGCGACGTGCTGCTGGTGCGCGCGGTCACGGCCGACGCCGAGGGCTGGGGCGAGTGCGTGGCGCTGAGCGGGCCGTTCTACTCCGCCGAGTACGTCGACGGCGCCGAGGCGTTCATCCGGCGGTACCTCGTGCCACTCCTGCGCCGTAGCAACGGCAGCGTCTACGCGCTTGAGCGGCTGTTCGAGCCGCTCAAGGGCAACCCGATGGCCAAGGCGGCGGTGCAGACGGCCGTGCTCGACGCGCACCTGCGCGCGTCCGGGCTGCCGCTGGGCGACTTCCTGGGCGCGGTGCGCGACAAGGTGCCGGCCGGCGTCTCGGTCGGCATCATGGACTCCATTCCCGCCCTGCTGGAGGCCGTCGAGGGGTACCTCGCCGCCGGCTACCTGCGGATCAAGCTCAAGATCGAGCCGGGCTGGGACGTCGAGCCGGTGCGGGCCGTGCGCGAGCGCTTCGGCGACGGCGTGCTGCTGCAGGTCGACGCCAACACCGCGTACACGCTCGCCGACGCCGACCGGCTGGCCCGCCTCGACCCGTTCGACCTGCTGCTCATCGAGCAGCCGCTGCCGGAGGACGACCTGCGCGGCCACGCCCGCCTGGCCGGGCTGGTGCGCACGCCGATCTGCCTGGACGAGTCGATCGTCAACGCGCGGGCGGCGGCCGACGCGATCGCGCTGGGCGCCTGCCGGATCGTCAACATCAAGCCCGGGCGGGTCGGCGGGTACCTCGAGGCCCGCCGCATCCACGACGTCTGCGCGGCCAACGGGGTGGCGGTCTGGGCCGGCGGAATGCTGGAGACCGGCCTCGGCCGCGCGGCCAACCTGGCCCTGGCCGCCCTGCCGGGCTTCACGCTGCCCGGCGACACCTCCGCCTCCGACCGCTACTACGCGCAGGACATCACCGAGCCCTTCACGCTCGACGGCGGTCACGTGGGCGTGCCGACCGGCCCCGGCATCGGGGTCACGCCGATCCGGGAGGTCCTCGACGCTGTGACGACGGCGACAGAGTGGATTAACTTTACAAGCGTTAGCTGACGGTCTTAACCTTACGGGCGTAAACAAACGTCCGTAAGGAGCCCGTGTCATGTCCGAGTCCGAGTACCCACGCCGCTGGGCCGCTCTCGCGGTGCTCAGCCTCACGCTCGTCGCCGTCACGCTCGACAACTCCGTGCTCAACACCGCCCTGCCGTCGCTGGCCCACGCCCTGCGCGCGAGCACCTCCGACCTGCAGTGGATCACGGACGCGTACACCCTCGTCTTCGCCTCGGCGCTGATCCTGGCCGGCACCCTCGGCGCCCGGTTCGGCTCGCGCAACGCGCTGATCGGCGGCCTGGTCGTGTTCGGCGGCGGCTCGGCCGTCGCGGCCTTGTCCGGCTCGCCCGGGCAGCTCATCGCCTGGCGGGCGGTGATGGGGCTGGGCGCGGCGTTCGTCATGCCGGCCACGCTGGCGATCATCACCCGGATCTTCCCGCCGGCCGAGCGCCCCAAGGCCTTCGGCGCCTGGTCGGCCGCGGCCGGCATCGGCGTGCTCATCGGCCCGGTCACCGGCGGCGCCCTGCTCGAGCACTTCTCGTGGAGCAGCGCCTTCTGGATCAACGTGCCGCTGGTCGCGTTCGCCATCGGCGCCGTGTTCGCCGTCGTCCCGTCCGTCCCGGCGGTGCGTGGAGGCAGGCTCGACATCCTCGGCGCGCTGCTGTCCACCGCGGCCGTCGCCGCGCTCGTCGACGCGGTCATCCAGGCGCCGTCGCGGGGCTGGGCCGACCGTGTGACGCTGGCCGAGCTCGCGCTGGCGGCCGTGCTGGTCGCCGCCTTCGTCGCGTGGCAGCGCCGGGCCGCCTCGCCGCTGGTGCGGCTGGACCTCTTCACCAACCGCACCTTCGCCGTCGCCGCGCTCTCGCTGGCCGTGGTGTTCTTCGTGCTCTTCGGGACGCTGTTCGAGCTGTCGCAGTACCTCCAGCTGGTCCACGGCTACAGCCCGCTCGTGGCCGGCCTGGGTGCCATGCCGTTCGCCGTGGCCATGGCGCTCACCTCGGCCACCTCGCCGCTCATCACCCGCCGGCTCGGCGTGCGCGGCACCCTGGTGCTGGGCCTGTTCCTGGCCGCCGCCGGCCTGCTCGACCTCGCCACCACCGGCGTGCACACGGCCTTCTGGAAGATCGCCGTCGGCACTGCGGTCATCGGCCTCGGCATGGGCATGATGATGGCCCCGGCCAGCCTGCAGATCTCCGGCTCGGTCCCGCCCCGGTTCGCCTCGATGGCCAGCGCGCTCAACAGCGTGATCCGGGAGCTCGGCGGCGTGTTCGGGATCGCGGTCCTCGGCACGGTGGTCTCCTCCGCCTACCGTTCCGGCGTCGGTACCGACCTGGGTCCGGCCGGCACCGACCTGCCGACGGCCCACGGCGTGGCGGCCACGCTCCCGGCCCCTGCGGCCCAGCACGTGATCGCGGTGGCGGACAAGGCCTTCACCGACGCGATGGACCGCGGCGCCCTCATCGCGGCGGGGATCGCGCTGCTGATGGCGGTGGCGGTGGCGGTGGTCCGCCCGGCCCGCGCGGCGGCGCCGTCGGTGCCCGGCGCCGAGGTCCAGGCGGCGGAGCCGGTGCTGCAGACGGCATGATGAAGGTCATGGAGGCGGAACAGGACGGATCGCCCACCCCCACCGCAGAGGACGGGGGTGGGCGGGGCCGCACCCGTAACCGGCGTGGCGAGGGCGCCCTGCTGCGCGACGAGATCGTGGCCGCGGCCGAGCGGCTGCTGGAGCGCGAGGGCAACGAGGAGGCGCTGACCCTGCGCTCGGTCGCCCGCGAGGCCGGCATCTCGGCCCCGTCGATCTACGGCCACTTCGCCGACCGCGACGCGATCCTGGGGGCCGTGCTCGACATCGGATTCGAGCGGCTGCGCCTGCTGGTGCTCGGCGCGGCTGACGGGATCGAGGACCCGGTGGAGCGGCTGCTGGCGGGCTGCCAGGCCTACGCGCGGTTCGGGATGGAGGACCCGGCGCGGTACCGCGTCCTCTTCGGCCGCCGGCGGTCCGACCGCCCGAGCATGAGCTCGCCCGCCGACATCGCCGGCCTGCCCGAGGTCTGGCGCCGCCGGCTCGACGCGTTCATGGTCATGGTCGACTCGCTGGCCGAGTGCGTGAAGGCCGGCCGCTCGGCCAGCGCCGACCCGTTCGCCGACGCCACCACCCTCTGGACCTCGCTGCACGGCGCCGTGGTGATGCGCCAGTTCATCCCGGGCTTCCCCATGCCGCCGCTGCAGCGCGCGGTCGAGGACCTCGTCCGCCGCATCGGGCTGATCCGGCCATGACGCTGGTCGAGGCGCTCGCCGGAGCGCCGGACCAGGCGGCGGTCGCGCTCCTGGGCGGCCGCCTGACGGTGGGCGGGGTGACCGTGCGGCTGACCGAGGTGGAGGCGTACTCGGGCACCGGCGAGGACCCGGCCTCGCACGCCCACCGCGGCCGGACACCGCGCAACGCCATCATGTTCGGCCCGGCCGGTTACGCGTACGTCTACTTCACCTACGGCATGCACTACTGCATGAACGTGGTCACCGGCACCGAGGGCACCGCGTCGGCCGTGCTGCTGCGGGCCGGCGAGGTGGTCGACGGCCTGGAGACGGCCCGCGCCCGGCGCCCGGTCGCCCGCTCGGACGCCGAGCTGGCCCGCGGACCGGCCCGCCTGTGCAGCGCGCTGGGCATCGGGCGCGACTTCTACGGGACGTACCTCCTCGACGGCCTCCTGACCGGGCCCGGCACCCCGCCGGGCGAGATCTCGGCCGGCCCGCGCGTCGGGGTCACCGGCGCCCACGACCTCCCGTGGCGCTTCTGGCTGACCGGCGACCCGACCGTCAGCGAGTACCGCCGCCACGCCCCCCGGCCGCGCAAAAGCTGAGCCCCGCCGCACGGTCGCGGCGGGGCTCTCGGTCACCAGCAGGCCTCCCGGTCCGGGAGGCGGTCGGCTTCGGGCAGGCGGACCGCCATGGACTGCGGCGGGCGGGCGTACTCGGCGTCGGTGACCTGCTCGCCCCACTCCGTGCCGGTGCCGTCAGGGTCGGTCTCGTGGGTGGACACCACGGCCACGAAGGTCGCCGGGCCGGCACCGTGCCAGTGCCACTCGCCGGCCTCCACCACGATCGTGTCGCCGGCCCGCACCTCGTGGACCGGGCCGGCGCGGCGCTGGACCCGGCCCACGCCGTGCAGGACGTGCAGGACCCGGCCGTACGGGCAGCGGTGCCACGCCGTGCGGGCGCCGGGGTTGAACTGGGCGTGGAACGTCGCCAGGCGGGACGGCTCCATCGCGACGACGTCGCGACCGATCCAGGCCACGCCGGAGTAGCGCTGCTGCGGCGCCGGCCGGCTGGTGCTCGGCGCGCGGATGACCTCCATGGGTACCCCTTCTCGCTGTAGTCCTGTGCCTTCGTGCGGTCCTATGCCTTCGTGTAGTCGGCCCAGGACATGTCCCACGCCGTCCAGCCGTCGCCCGGGTCGAGCGGCGTGCCGGTGTTGCGCGTGGTCACCGGGTCGCCGACCAGCAGCGACTCGTAGAGCCACCGGCCGTTGTCCGTGGAGACGTTGGTGCAGCCGTGCGAGACGTTGCGCACGCCCTGGTCGCCGACCGACCATGGGGCGGCGTGGATGTACTGCCCGCCCCAGGTGAGGCGCTCCGCGTACTGGACCGCCGCGGTGTACTCCGACGTGCGGAACACCGTCGCGGACTCCCGCGACATGATCACCGTGGTGCCGCTGGACGAGGGCGTGGAATCCTTGCCCAGGCTCACCGGAATGGTGCGGATCGGCTGGTCGTTCTGGAACACGGTCATCTGCTTCGTGTTGTTGTCGATGTCGACGGTGAGCTTGCGGCCGATCGTGATGGTTGCGGTGAGATCCTCGTCGGTGTGGCCGTTGCCGATGGGCACGCCGTTGAGAGCCTTACGGGCGGTGATCTTCGTACCCGGCTTCCAGTAGTTCTCCGGGCGGTACATCACCTCGTGCCCGCTGAACCAGCGCCACGCCCCGGGCTGCGGCGGATCGCTGGTCACGAAGAGCCGCTGTTGCACGGCCGCGCGGGATTCGGGCGGCACGTCGCTGCCGAAGTCGACGACGATCGGCATCGCGACGCCGTACGTCCCGCCGTTGGTGAGCATCAGGTCGGAATTGATCTGCGGGCCGGTCGGCTTGGCCGCCGTGGTGAAGGTCGACGTCTTCGTCACCGGCTTGCCGTCGACCCCGACGGCGGTCACCTTGACCGTGTAGGCGGTGCCGTAGCGCAGGGCGGTGGCCGGCACCCAGGAGCTGCCGTCGTCCCGCGGCGCGCCGGCCACAGGCTGGCCGGCCGGGTCGGTGAGCGCGACATTGGTGATCTTGCCGTCGTTGACCTTCAGCCCGATCTCGGCGCTGATCGGCGACCCGGCGTCGCCGGCGGTCGGGGTGATGGTCAGCCCGACAGGTGTCGGGGGAGCGCTGTTCTTGGCCACCGAGGGTTTCCGGTGCAGGGAACCGTCGCAGGCCGACAGCGCCGGTTGCGCCGCGATCGCGAGCACGAGCAGCGCGGTCGCGGACCGGAACACGCTGTGTCTGTACATGCCGCTCATCGTCGTGCCGGCCCGGGCGAGGCCGGGCCGGCAAACGAATGACAACGGGAAGGATCGGCGACGGCGCTACATCGTGGCGTCGGCGATCGTGTTGGCGAGGCCCTCCCACTTGGCGTACGCGTCGGGGAAGGCGGAGCCCTGGACCATCTGCGCGGCCACGGTGACCGCGTAGTCGCCCCAGCCGGGGATCCTCAGCAGCGCCGCGTAGAAGCGGCGGGCCGACTCCTCCGGGTTCATGAGCTGGTCGATGGAGCCCCAGCTCGGCCGCTGCTGGAACAGCCCGACCGAGTCGTAGTCGTAGCCCACGCCCTCGTTCGGGTGCTGCAGCGACGCCGGCAGGTTGCCGTTGGCCAGGTTGCGCAGGTGGCTCTCCTGCAGCGCGGTGGACAGCGCCACCACGGCCGCGCGCTTGGGCAGCCGCTCCCGCTTGGCCACCGCGACGATGGCCAGCGCGTTGTCCATCTCGGTCTGGCTGAGCCCGCCCACGGGCGCCACCTTGGTGGGCGCGGCGGACGGGGTGGACGTGGTCGAGGGGGTGGACGGGGTGGACTTGGTGGACTTGGGGGACTTGGGGGACTTGGTGGTCGGGGCGGGCCGGCTGGCCGGCGCCCGTTCATGGTTGCGGGAAGCCACCTCCCCCGACTCCCGCGAGGGGTCGGAGCCGGTCACGGCGGCGGGGCGTTCGGCCACCGCGGCGCCCGGGTCGCCGCTCGGGGCGGTCAGCAAGGCCGTCAGCCCGAATGCGGCCACGGCGAACACGGTTGCCGCCGCTGCGCCCCGTCGGGGGTGGGTCAGCAGCGGACGGAGCCGGTCGCGCGCCGCGTCGAGGCGGGCGGGGTCCGGCAGGAGGACACGGAGGCGGGCCACCGAATGGCGGCCAGAGCGAGATCGCAGACGGTGAGGACCGGGTTCGGCCGCGTCACTGGGCTGCGGATTTTCGTCGGCACCGGCGAGCATCCGGCGAGAGTAGGAGCCCCCGGGTGAGGGGGTGATTTTGGGCGTGATAAACGGCGCCCGAGCCGTGTGCGCCCGAGCGCTCTTCGTGCGGGCATCAAGCCCGGGGCATCACGCCCAGTAGCCGTTTCGACGGGGGGTGCAAAGCCCTGTTGAGCGGCGCGAATAGCCTCGCCGGGTCCACCTCGCCGACGTCTTTCACCCACGGTGGGTGACGGCTTGGTGGATCCGCTGAGTCGTGCGCACGCACGAACCGGGGACCCACGTTCTGGGGTGAGTCCGCGTTTGCCGCGGTAGGGCGATCTTCCCGCCCGAACCCGTCAGCTAACCCGGTAAGCGGTACCGGAAGGAGTGGTACCCGTGAGCTACCTCTACAAACCCCGGCACAAACCCGAGCAGAGCGACCCGGCCCCCGGTCGCCGCCGGATCCCCCTCGTGGCCGCCTCGGCCGCGGTCCTCGCCGTCGCGGCGGGCCTCGGCGTCGCCGGCCTGGAGCACGCCTCCTCCACATCCACCACACCGGCCGCCTCGACGGTCCAGGCCGCCGACGCACAGGCGCTGGCCGGTGAGCCCTCCACCGGATCCCCCGGCGCCCACGACACGCCGGCGGCCCCGCAGCAGCAGCGCGACGCGGCCCCGGCGACCACCAAGGCCGCGCCCGCCCCCACCTCCACCTCTGCCTCCACGCACAGCGCCGCCCCGACCCACACCGCTTCCCCCACCCCGACGATCCCGGTCCAGAAAGACTTGACGTACCAGTTCGCCTGGCAGGAGAACTACTACTTCTGCGGCCCGGCCGCGACCCGCATCGCGCTCACGGCCAAGGGCCTGTCCCCGAGCCAGTCGGAGGTCGCCCAGAGCCTGGGCACCACCGTGAACGGCACCAACTCATCGGACGACACCACGCGCGCGCTCAACGCGTACCTGAAGACCGACTTCTACAAGGCCCACTTCATCACCGGCCAGGCGGCCACCCAGGCCGACATCGCCGAGCTGAAGGCGGCGGTCGTCAACGCCGTCTCGCAGGGGTACGCCGTCGTGGCAAACATCGCCGGGACGACCACCGACGACGCCGGGCACAGCCACTCCTACGACGGCGGGCACTACCTCACCATCGTCGGCTACCGCGACAGCGGCCAGACCGTGAAGATCGCGGACCCGGCCGACGCCCAGGGCGTCGGCTCCTACACCGTGTCCATCGCCAACATGGCCAACTGGATCGCCCAGCGCGGTTACTCGGCCTGATCGTTTCATCGCCGCACGGCGTTCGCCGGTTCAGGCCCCCATCGCCCGGGCTCTGCTCGGGACGGCGAAGTTCTGGACCGGCACGCCGCGCAGCGCGAACGCCATGGTCTGCGCCACGGCCGTGTCGACCGAGCTGGAGACGCCGCCGCCCACGTAGTCGTTGGGGTTGTCCGGGTTGACCGCGATGCCGGCCGCGGCGATCTGCGGGGTGAAGCCCACGAAGGTCTCCGTGGCGTTGTACTCCGAGCTGCCCGTCTTGCCCGCCACCGGCCGTCCCGCGAGGATCCCGGAGACGCCCTCGGCGGTGCCGCCGTCGCACTTGCCGTAGACCGAGCCCTTGCTGACCGGGCAGCGGGCGGCGTCGGTCGCGGCCGCGGCCACGTCCGGGTCGACCGCCTGCCGGCACTTCGGGGTGCCGGCGTCCAGCGTCTTGCCGTCGGCGTCCTTGATCGACAGCACCGGCAGCGGCTGGCAGTACACGCCGCCGGCCGCCACCGCCGCGTAGGCGTTGGCCAGGTCCAGCGGGGTGGTCGAGGCGACGCCCAGCGTGAACGAGCCCCACGCGGCCGCGTTGGCCGCCAGCCCCGCGTCATGGTCGTCGCGGAAGACGATGCCCAGCCGCTGCGCCATCTCGATCGCCCGGTCGGCCCCGACCTGCTCTTCCAGCCACACGAAGTACGTGTTCACCGAGCGCCCGAACCCGTTCCACATGGTGCGGTCGCCGTCCATCCAGCTCGGGGTGTCGTTGGCCGGGCACCACCGCCCGCCGCAGCCGGACGACCCGTCGCCCGGCCAGATGGTGGGGATCCGGGCCGGCGCGTTGAAGTGCGTGTTCAGGGGCCGCCCGGACTCCAGCGCGGCGAGCATGGTGAACATCTTGAAGGTCGATCCGGCCTGGTACCCCGCGACGCCCGACCCGCCCGCGACGAGCTGGTTGACGGTGTTGGGGTAGTTCGGGTGCTGCGGCGGGTTGGCCTCCAGGCTGTAGTGCCGGTTGACCGCCATCGCCAGCACCCGGCCGGTGCCCGGCTGGACGACGGCGAGGGGCAGCGAGCGGGCGTTGCCGTAGCCGTAGACGCCGAGCGACTGACTCAGCGCCGCGGCCTGGATGCCGGGGTCGATGGAAGTGACGATCGAGTAGCCGCCGGTGCGCAGCGCCTCGTCGCGCTCGGTCGGGGTGTTGCCGAACTCGGCCTGGCTGTTCCACCACAGCCGGAAGTAGTCGCAGAAGAAGCCCCAGTCGTTGTGCGCGGTGTCGACCGCCGTGCAGTCGTTCGGCGGCCGGTGCTCCGTCAGCCGCACCTCGGTGGCCTTGGCCGCGGCCGCCACCACCGGCGTGACCGCGTGCATCTTCGCCATCGAGTCGAGGGTGTAGGCCCGCCGCTGCAGCGCCTTGTCCCGGTCGCCGCTCATCGGGTTGTCGATGTCCGGCGACTGCAGCACGCCGGCCAGCATGGCCGCCTCGGCCAGCGAGAGGTCGGCCGGATCCTTGCCGAAGTAGGTCTGGGCGGCGGCGTAGATGCCGTAGGCGCCCGCGCCGAAGTAGGCGATGTTGAGGTACCGCTGCAGGATCTCGTTCTTGTTGAGGCGCTGCTCGAGCGCCAGGGCCAGCTTCATCTCGCGCAGCTTGCGGGCCGGGGTGTCGGCGAGCGCGTCCAGGTGCTGCTGGGGCGTCAGGCCGGGGTTGTTCTTGAGCACGTTGCGCACGTACTGCATGGTCAGCGTCGAGGCGCCCTGCTGCGCGCCGCCGCGGCTGTTGGACACGAACGCGCGCGCCACGCCCTTCACGTCCACGCCGTGGTGCTGGTAGAAGCGGGTGTCCTCGGCCGCCACCACGGCCTGGCGCATGACCGGGGCGACCTGATCGAGCGTGACGTCGCGGCGGTTCTCGTCGTAGAACGTGGTGATGAGGGTCTTGCCGTCGCTGGCGTACACGTAGGACGTCTGGGCAGGCAGCGGCGTGGCCAGGTCGACCGGGAGGTTCTCCCACGTGTCGCTGCCCGCCTTGGCCAGCCCGCCGGTGACGATCGCGACCGGTAGCAGGCCGGCCGCCACCACCAGGCCGGCCAGGACCCCGCACAGCAGCAGCCGCAGCAGCCGGGTGGCCACCCGCCGCTTTCGGTGCTGGGGACGTGGGCGTGGGCGGCGGCGCAGGCGCATGACTGTTCTCCCGGGGTGGGGCTTTTTCGGTGGCGCGCCGCTACCCGGCGGGCCCTGCGGTAACCGCCGTCACGTCGTGGATCACCCGGGCCATTGGCCGGGGCGAGGGATCGGATGGGTGGGGACATATCCGCCCGCCCGGTCGCCCGCGGTCTGTTCGGCTGGATGCGCGGCGCACCGTGGCCGTCCGGAGCGAAGGGGGCGAGACGACACCATGTGCGGCTTCGTGATGTACACCGGCAACGACATCATCACCGCGGAACTGCTCGGCGCGATGGAGCGCCAGCTCGGGCTGATCGACCACCGCGGACCCGACGACATGGCCCTGGAGCGGATCGCCCCCGGCGTGGCGGTGGGCTTCCGGCGCCTGGCGATCATCGACCGCCAGGGCAGCCGGCAACCGCTGAGCTACCCGCCGTCCGGCCCCGAGGCGGGCCGCTGGACGCTGGTCTTCAACGGCGAGATCTACAACTTCGAGGCCCTGCGCGAGGAGCTGATCCGCCAGCACGGCGCCGTCTTCGCCACCGACGGCGACTCGGAGGTGCTCGCCGCCGCGTTCCACCACTGGGGCGAGGCCGCCCTGGAGCGCCTGCGCGGCATGTTCGCGTTCGCCATCTGGGACTCCGGCACCGAGACCCTCTACGCCGCCCGGGACCCGTTCGGGATCAAGCCGCTGTACTACGTCGACACGCTCGACGGTGGCCTGTGGCTGGCCAGCGAGAAGGCGCCGCTGCTCCCGCAGGCCTCACGGGAGCTCGACCCGACGGCGCTGTCGCTGTACCTCACGATGCAGTACGTCCCGGAGCCGTACACGATGCACCGCGACGTGCGCCGGCTCCCCGCCGGCGGCCTGCTGATCCGCCGGTTCGGCGGCGCCCCGGTGGTCCGCCGCTACACCCGCGCCTGGCTGCGCCCCGACCCCGCCGCCGATGAGGCCGCCGTCGTGGCCGACCTTCGCGAGGCCCTGCGCGACAGCGTCCGCGCCCACATGCGCGCCGACGTCCCGGTCGGCGCCTTCCTGTCCAGCGGCATCGACTCGACCGCGATTGTGGCCCTGGCCGCCGAGCTGCACCCGCGCCTGCAGGCCTTCACCGCCGGCTTCGACACCGCCACCGCGTTCTCGGAGCTGGAGATCGCCGAGCGCTCCGCCGCCCAGCTCGGGGTCGACCTGCACCCCGCCGTGGTGCGCCCCGACCAGGTGATGGAGGCGCTCCCGCGGATCATCTGGCACCTCGGCGACCCGGTCGCGGACCCGTCCATCGTGCCGCTGTACTTCCTCGCCCGTACCGCCGCCGAGCACGTCACCGTGGTGCTCTCCGGCGAGGGCGCCGACGAGCTGGCCGGCGGGTACACCATCTACCGCGAGCCACACTCGGTCGCCCCCGTCGCCCGCCTCGGCGACCCCCTCCAGCGGGGCCTGCGCGCCCTGGCCCGCGCCATGCCCGACGGGATGCGCGGCAAGAGCTACCTGCAGCGGGCCACGACCCCGATGCCGGACCGGTACTTCGGCAACGCCCGCATCCTCACCGACGACGAGAAGGCCCGGATCCTGCGCGGCGGCCCGGGGATCGGCCACCAGCACGTGACCGCGTCCCTCTACGCCGAGGCCGTGGCCCTCGACCCGGTGGCCACCATGCAGCACATCGACATCAACACGTGGCTGACCGGCGACATCCTGACCAAGGCCGACCGCATGTCGATGGCCCACTCCCTGGAGCTGCGGGTGCCGTTCCTGGACCGCCGCGTGTTCGAGGTCCTGTCCCGCCTGCCCTCCCGGCTGAAGGTCCCGGACCGCGGCCGCACCACGAAGTACGCCCTGCGCCGCGCGGTGGCCGGCATCGTCCCCGACTTCATCGTCGACCGGCCGAAGCTGGGCTTTCCCACCCCGGCCCGGCGCTGGCTGCGGGCCGAGCTGGCCGAGTGGGCCCACCACGTCTTCTCGACGTCGGGCGCCGGCCACCTGATCGACCTGAACTACGCCCACGCCCTGCTGGCGGCCCACGAGAAGGCCGAGGCCGACCATGCCCGCAAGCTGTGGATCCTGCTGACCTTCTGCCTCTGGCACGGCATCTTCGTCGACGGCACCATCACGGTGACCCGCCAGGAGCCCCGGGTCGGCCCCATGCTCACCGGCTGAACGAGCGGACCTCCCGGCCGGCCGCACACTCGCGGGCCGGTCGGCGGGGCGCAACCGGCGCGGAGGCCCGGGCCGGCCTACGGTCGCCGGCCGGCCCGCGTTGCCGCTCCGGAAGGCCGGTCCCGCCGCCTGAACGAGCGGACCTCCCGGCCGGCCGCACATTCGCGGGCCGGTCGGCGGGGCGCAACCGGCGCGGAGGCCCGGGCCGGCCTACGGTCGCCGGCCGGTCCGCGTTGCCGCTCCGAAAGGCCGGTCCCGCCGCCCGTGGTGCCGCGCCGGCGGCCGAGCGGTCCGGTCCGCCCGCTCGTCAGGGCTCCATGTCCCACGGGGGTTCCTCGTCACCCCAGAACATCTCGTCGTCGGGCCCGGTGGCGCGGGCCGCCGAGGCGGGCGTGGGGGCACGCGCCGCCGCCGGAGCGGGGGCC
>NZ_BAAARV010000131.1:14553-17568 GCF_039532525.1 Dactylosporangium salmoneum | reverse complement strand
CCTCGCCGGCCCCGGGGCCGTGCCGGGCTCGCTGCTGCCGGGCACCCCCGCCGAGATCGCCACCGGCGCCCCGGTGCCGGGCGGGGCGGACTCGGTCCTGCCGTACGAGCGCAGCATCCGCGTCGACGACACCGTCACCCCCGACCCGCAGGCCCCGGCCGGCCGGCGCAACATCCGCGTGGCCGGCGAGGACGCCCTGCCCGGCGACCCGCTCGTCCCGGCCGGCCGGCGGGTGAGCTCCGCGGTCCTCGGCGCCGCGGCCCAGGCCGGCGCCGACACCCTGGCCGTGCACCGGCGCCCGGCCGTCCGGCTCGCCGTCACCGGCGACGAGATCGTCCACGGCGGGCTGCCGGCCCCCGGCCTGGTCCGCGACGCCCTCGGCCCGGCCGTCGCCGCCGTGGTCGCCGCCGCGGGCGGCACCGTCACGTCGGGCACGCACCTGCCCGACGACGGCGCGGCCCTGCGCGCCGCCCTGATCGCGGGCGGCGACGACGTCCTCGTGGTCACCGGCTCCTCCTCCGTCGGCGCCGCCGACCACCTCCACCGCGTCCTGGCCGGGCTCGGCGCCGAATGGCACGTCGACGGCGTCCAGTGCCGCCCCGGCCACCCGCAGCTGCTGGCCCGCCTGCCGGGCGGCGGCCCGTGGGTCGTCGGCCTGCCGGGCAACCCGTTCGCGGGCCTGGTCGCCGCGCTGACGCTGCTGCAGCCCCTGCTGGAGGCCCTGACCGGCGCGGCCCCCGGGCCGGCCGTGCGGCTGCCGGTCTTCGGCTCGGCGCCGGTGCCGGCGCAGGGCGTGCGGCTCGTGCCGGTACGCCTGGAAACCACCCACGCCACGATCGCCACCGGGGCCCGCCCGGCCAGCCTGCGCGCGGCGGCGACCGCGGACGCCCTCGCGGTCCTCGACCCCGGCTGGACCGACGGCGCCCCGGCCGACCTGCTGCCCATTCCCTGACCGGCCCCGAGCGGACCGAACCCGGCGGTAGGTTACGGGAGTGGGGGTTGCCGGGGCGATGGAGCGTGTCGCGCAGGGCTTCGACGCGCTCGCGGCGGTGGTGCTGGTGATCGGGCTGCTCTTCTCGGTGGTGCTCGCCGTGCGGGCGGCCCGGCGCGACGGCGGGCGGCGCGGCTACCTGGCACTGCGGGAGAGCTTCGGCGGGGTGCTGTTGCTCAGCCTCGAGGTGCTGGTCGCCGCCGACCTCATCCGGACCGTCGCCGTCTCGCCGTCGCTGGAGAGCGTCGCGGTACTCGGGATCATCGTGCTCATCCGGACGTTCCTGAGCTTCTCGCTGCAGGTGGAGATCGAGGGCACCGTGCCGTGGCGCCGCGCCCTCACCAGCGGCGCGGTGAGCATCGCCCAGGCGGCCCGGCGGCCGCCGGACAGCGACTGACGCCGATCGTTTCGTGCCGTCCGTATCCTGAGGCCGTGACCCTCGCCGAGATACCGCCCCCGCTGGCCTGGTACGGGTCCAGCTTCGCCTACTACGACGACGAGCCCTCGGAGGAGGAGCTCGACCTCAAGGCCGCGCAGGAGCGCGAGCGCCGGTTGGCCGGGTTCTCACCGCAGCAGTTCGGGCCCCGCCCCGGGGCCGGCTTCAAGGGGCAGCGCTCCGCGGTGGTGCTCGGCCGGTTCCTGCCGGTGCACGACGGGCACCGGTACCTCATCGAGTACGCCCTCGCCCACACCCCCGACGTCTTCGTCTTCGTCCGCGTCAGCGGCGACGACCCGATCCCGTGGGAGGTGCGCCGGGACTGGCTCGCCGAGCTGTTCCCCGGGGTGACGGTCACGGCCGTCGAGGACGAGGGCGAGCAGGAGCGGTGGACCAGGGCGGTCCTCGACGTGGTCCGGCCGGACTACGTCTTCGCCGGGGAGGGCTACGATCCCACGCTCGGCCGGCGGCTCGGGGCCCAGGTCATCCCGGTGAGCCGCGACGCGGTCCCCGTCTCCGGCACGCACGTGCGCGCCGACCCGTGGGCCTGCGAGCGGTACCTGCCGCCGGCGGTGCGGGCCTTCTACGCCCGGCGGGTCTGCCTCATCGGGCCCGAGAGCACCGGCAAGACGACCATCGCGAAGTGGCTGGCCGAGCACTACGGCACCGTGTGGGTGCCGGAGCGGATGCGCTACGCCGGCCCCGAGCTGCTGGTCGGCGGCGTCTCGCCGGTGGCGCACGGGCAGCAGGCCGCGGAGGACCTCCTCGCCCGGCGGGCCAGCCGGGTGCTGTTCTGCGACACCGACCTGCTCTCGGTGCGCCTGTGGAGCGAGCGGCTCTTCGGCACGGCCCCGCAGTGGCTGGTCGAGGCGTCGCAGCGCTCGAGCATCGACCTGTACCTGCTGACGTCGCCGGACCTGCCGTTCACCGGTCCGGACACGTACAACACGCCGACCGAGCGGCGGGAGTTCCACGCCGCCTGCGAGCGGGAGCTGAACCGGCTCGGGCGGCCGTACGTCGCCATCCCCCTGGGAAAGGACCGGCTCGCCAGGGCCGTGGCGGCCGTCGACGAGCTGCTGGCGCGGTGACCGACCCGTTCGGCCCCGGCTACGCCGCCGACCCGTTCCCGGCGCTCGCCCGGCTGCGGGCGAGCGAGCCGCTGTTCTACAGCGCGAGCCTGCGCCGGTTCGTGGTGACCCGCTTCGCGGATGTCTCGGCGGTACTGCAGGACCCGGCGACGTTCTCCTCGGCCGTCGTGCCCCGGGTCCCGCCGGCCGACCGGGACGGGCTGGCCGAGTTCTCCGCGTGGTCGGCCCGCTGGCTGTTCTTCCTCGACCCGCCGGGGCACGCGGCCGACCGGGCCCCCGTCGCCCGGGCCCTGGCCCCGCGGGCGGTCGCCCGCCTCGAGGCCGGCGTGGCCGAGCTGGCCCGGCGGCTGATCGCGGACCTGCCGCGGCCCGGCTTCGACCTGCTGGCCGGCTTCGCCCACCCGCTCGCCGCGCGGGTCGTCGCCGGCCTGCTGCGCCCGCCCGGCCCGCCCACCGAGGCGTTCCTGGCCCAGGCCTGGGCGATGGAGCGGGCCGGCGCG
>NZ_BAAARV010000131.1:0-14485 GCF_039532525.1 Dactylosporangium salmoneum | reverse complement strand
CGCCTCGAACCCGGCCGCGCGCAGGGCCGGCCTGCGGGCCATGGCCGAGGCCACCGCCGCGCTGCTCGACCCGGGTGACGCCCCGGTCGCGGCGGCGCTGCGGGCGGCCTGGGGCGACGCCGACGAGCGGGTCGGCGCGCACAGCCTCATGCTGCTCTTCGCCGGGGTGGAGACGACGCAGAACCTGATCGTGAACACCGTGCACGCGTTCCTGCGCCACGGCCGTCCCGCCGTGTCCGACGCCGGCGGGCTGGTCGAGGAGGGTGCCCGGTTCGCGCCGCCGGTGCTCGGGGTGCTGCGCCGGGCCACCCGCGACACCGTCGTCGCCGGACGGGCGGTGCCGGCCGGCGCCGAGCTGGTGGTGATGACCGCGGCCGCCAACCGGGACCCGGAGCGCTTCGCCGACCCGGACCGCTTCGACCCGGGCCGCCGCCCCAACCCGCACCTGTCGTTCGGGCTGGGGCCGCACTACTGCCCGGGGGCCGCGCTCACCCGGCTCACCGCCAGGGTGGCGCTGACCGAGCTCCTCGCGGCGTTCCCGCGCTCAGCGCTGGCGGCCGAGCCGTCGTGGCGCGACCACGACCCGATCGTCCACGCCCCGGCGGGCCTGTTACTGCGCGCCGACGAGGGTGCGCACCCGCTGCGCGCCGAGTGACAGCAGCAGCGTGGGCAGGCGGGGCCCGGACTCCCGGCTCACCAGCAGGCGGTACAGCAGCGAGAAGAACTCCCGCTGCGCCACCTTCAGCTCCGGCGTCGGCTTGGTGTCCATGGGCAGGCCCAGCTGGATCTTCGGCACGCCGTACACCAGGCTGGTCAGGCCCTCGAGGGACCACTGCTCGTCGAGGCGCCCGGCCAGCAGGGCCAGGGCCTCGCGCTGGCCGTCGCCGAGGGAGGCGAGCAGCTCCTCGTCCGGCTCGGCCCGCACGTGCGTGCGCTGCTCGTCGGGGACGTAGGTGGTGACCCAGCGCACCGCGCAGTCCAGCCGCGGGCGGGTGACGTCCAGCGCGAGGATCGGGTCGGCCGGGTCGACGTCGGTGAGGATGCGCAGCATCTGGGCCGGGTCGCCGACGGTGATGTCGGCCACCGAGGCGAGCATCCGGTACGGCAGCGGCCGCGGCGTCACCGGCAGCGCACCGGCGGCGGTGCCGATCGCGCGGTGGTAGGCGGCGGCGTCGGCCGGCGCCGCGGTGCCCTCGCCGACCTTGCGCCCGAGCGTGTCCCACTCGTCGTAGAGGCGCTGGATCTCGTCGTCGAACGCGATCTTGAACGACTGGTTGGGCCGGCGGCGGCTGTAGAGCCAGCGCAGCAGCGGCGCCTCCATGATCTGCAGCGCGTCGGCCGGGGTCGGCACGCCGCCGCGGGAGCTGCTCATCTTGGCCTGGCCGGCGATGCCGACGAAGGCATACATGGGGCCGATCGGCGCGCGGGCGCCGAAGACCTCGGCGACGAGCTGGCTGCCGACGACGTAGGAGGAGCCGGGGGAACTGTGGTCCACGCCGGAGGGCTCGAAGTGCACGCCCTCGTAGGCCCAGCGCATCGGCCAGTCGACCTTCCACACCAGCTTGCCGTTGCGGTGCTCGGAGAGCAGGATCGTGGCGCCGTGGCCGTAGGAGCAGGTGTAGGTCAGCTCGGTGGTGGCGTCGTCGTAGGCGGTGACGGTGGTGGTGTCGCGGCCGCAGACGGCGCAGTAGGGCCGGTACGGGTAGTAGCCGGTCGCGCTCTCGCCGTCCTCGTCGTTCTCCTCGGGGGCGATCTTGGTGCGGTACTTCCCGAGGACCCCGTCGATGTGCTGCCGTTCGCGCATGGCGAGCAGGATCTGCTCCGTGTAGGCGCCGGACTGGTACATCTCGGTCTGGCTGATGCCGCGGAACTGCACCCCGAGCTGCTCCAGCGAGGCCGCCATGGCCGCCTTGAAGTGCTCGGCCCAGCTGCCGTAGGGGCTGCCGGGCGGGGCCGGGACGGCGGTCAGCGGGCGGCCGATGTGCTCGCTCCACGACTCGTCGACGCCCGGCACCCCGGCGGGCACCTTGCGGAACCGGTCGAAGTCGTCCCACGACAGGATGTGCACGACGTCCTCGCCGCGGCGGCGGATCTCGTCGGCGACCAGGTGCGGGGTCATCACCTCGCGGAGGTTGCCGAGGTGGATGGGGCCGGAGGGGCTCAGGCCGGACGCGCAGACGATCGGCCGGCCCGGCGCGCGGTCCTGTGCGGAGGCGATGACCTCGTCGGCGAAGCGGGCTACCCAGTCGTCCTCGATGCTGTGCGTCACCGGACCATTCTGTCCGATCCTAGGTGGCGGGGCGTAACCAGGGGTTGGCCGATATGAGCGGCAGCACCGGGTGTAGCCGCTCCCGCAGGGCCGGGGTGAGGGCCACCATCTGGACCTCGACCAGGTCGCCGCCGCTGACGAGGTAGATGCCGTTGGCCGGGTCCCGCATGAGGGGGTCGACGACGTCCTGCACCTGCTCGAGGTCGCGCTGCTGGTCGGCCAGGCTCTTGGCGCCGGGGAGCGTCACGAAGCAGACGTCGCCGGCGTAGCGGTCCCGGACCGCCCGCTCGGCGGCGCCGTGGTCGGTCGCGACGACCTCGACGACGAACACCGTCCGCGGCTGGGGGCTCTCGGTGGCGTCGCCGGGCTCGCCGTCGGGGTAGGCGACGCGCAGGTCGCGGTACCAGTCGGGGTGCTCGTCGTAGACCAGCTCGTGCAGCCCCTCGTCGTCGGGGCGCCCGCGGCTCCAGCCACCGGCAGGGGCCGGGCACGGCACCCGCCAGTCGAACGACGGCGCGGGGTCGGGCCGGGCCGGCGCCTGCGCGGTGACCTGCAGGACCCCGTGGCGCAGCGTGCCGCGCAGCAGCGCGGTGCCGTCGCCGGGAAGCCTGGTGGCGTCCAGCCCGGCCAGGTCGACGCCCATCCGGCAGCCCTTGGGCGGGGCGGTGGCGCTCGGCACGGTGCCCTCGCCGGTCTCGGGGGCCGGGGCGCAGAAGCGGGGCGCCCTGCCGGGCAGGAGCTCGACCCGCCCCGAGGCCTCGACCGTGTCGCCGTCGGTGACGAGGAGGCCGCCGGCGCTGCGGCGCGGCGCCGGCGCGGCGGGGGCGCGGCGGGGGCGGCCGAACACGCGGCCAGCAGTGCGCCCGCGGCCGCGAGCGCGAGAAGCCTCATGCCGTTAGGACGAGGCCGGCGGGGCTTCGGTTCCCGACTGCTCCAGCAGGGTCTCGATGCGGGCCATGAGCTCGCTCGGTTCGAACGGCTTGACCAGGTAGTCGTCGGCGCCCGCGTCGAAGCCGGTGCTCACGTCGAGCCACTGGCCGTGCGAGGTGAGCATGAGCACCGGCATCTGCTCGGTGGCGGCGGTGCCGCGCAGCGCCCGGCACACCTCGATGCCGTTGATGCCGGGCATGCTCACGTCCAGGATGGCCAGGTCGGGGTGCTCGCGGCGGGCCGTGTCCAGGGCGCTGCCGCCGTCGGCGCAGGCCAGCACGTGGTGGCCGGACGTGTCGAGCAGGAACGTGAGCAGATCGCGGATCGCGAAATCGTCCTCGGCTACCAGGACCGTCGACATGTCGCCGCCTCCAATACCTTCAAGGTCAGCATACAAACAAATCGGGTCAAATATGGTTGGGCCGTGCATTCCAGGCGGCGGTACGTCTCCGTGGCGCTGGCCGCGGTCGTGCTGCTGCTCGGCGCGGCCGCGACCGCCGGCGTGTGCGTCTCCCTGACCTCGAAGGAGCGCCGCTCCGCGGCCCAGGCGATGGACCGCCAGGTCGACCTCGCGCAGGCCGCGGTGAGCGGGGAGGTGCAGCGCTACCTCGACACCATCGACACGGTCGCGGGCGCGCTGGGCTCGCACGACGTGCTCACCCCGGACGCCTTCGAGCGGGCCACCGCGCGGGTGCCGGGGGAGAACCTGGCCGGGGCGACCGCGGTCGTCTTCGTCGTGCCCGCCGCGACGGCCGGCGTCGCCGCGGTGCAGCAGCAGTGGCGCTCGGCCGGCGCGGGCGACCTGACCCTGCGCCCTGCGCCCGGCGTGGCCGAGCACTACTTCGCCGTCTACGGCCGCCAGCTCGACGGCCGCGAACCGGCCGCCGGCGGGGCCGACTTCGCCGAGGTCCCGGCGGTCGCCGACGTGCTGCGCGAGGCCCGCTCGCTCGGCGGCGCCGCGGTGTCCGACGCCGCGGTGCTGACCCGCGACGCCGGGCTGCCCGCGACCGAGCGGCGGCGCTCGCTGAACCTGGCCAGCCCCGTGCTCGGCCGGGGCGGGTCGCTGCGCGGCTTCGTGCTGCTCGGCCTGCGCGGCGAGGACTTCTTCGGCGGCGCCATCGGCGAGGTGCTGCAGCGGCGGGTCACCGCCACGCTGTGGGCCGCCCAGGAGGGCGGCGGGCTGCTGCCGATGGCGACCGTGCACCCGACGGCGCCGCCCAGCGACGCGCTGCGCCGCTCCCGGGACCTCGGCATCGCGCAGCGGCACTGGCGGCTGGACCTGGCCGCCGACCCGCGCGAGCTGCCGGGCGCCTACACGGACCGGCCACTGCTGGCCGGTGCGGCCGGGGCGGTGCTCAGCGTGCTGCTGGCCGCCCTGGTGTACCTGCTGAGCTCGCGCCGGGCGAAGGCCCTCGAGGCGGTGCAGGAGGCGACCCGGGAGCTGCGCGCGGCCGAGCGGGAGGCCCGCGACCAGGCGGCGCTGCAGCAGGCGATCCTGACCAGCGTCGGGGAGGGGGTCACCGTCGTCGGCGAGGACGGCCGGGTGCTGCTGCACAACCCGGCGGCCCGCGCGCTGCTCGGCACCGCCGAGGACGCCGAGCACCTGGAGGACTGGCCGGCGCACTACGGGGCCTACCTGCCCGACCGGGTCACCCCGTTCCCGCCGGGACGGCTGCCCATGGTGCGGGCGCTGCGCGGCGCGGCGGTGGACCGCGAGGAGATGGTGATCCGCAACCCGGCCCACCCGGACGGCATCCTGGTCAGCGTCGGCGCCCGGCCGCTGGACCGCTCCGGCGGCGGCCCCCGCGGCGCGGTCGCGGTGCTGCACGACATCACCGAGCTGCGCCGCTACGAGACCGAGCTGGCCCAGTTCGCCGCCGTGGTGGCGCACGACCTCAAGAGCCCGCTGACGGCGGTGCACGGCTTCGCCGCGGTGGCCGCGGACGCCCTCGCCGCCGACCCGCCCCGGCCGGAGACCGCGGCGGCCGCCCTGGTGCGGGTGCGGCAGGGTGCGACCCGGATGCGGGCCATCATCGACGACCTGCTGGCCTACACCACGGCCCGGGACGCCCCGCTCAACGTGGCCGAGGTCGACCTGCGCCAGCTGGTGGATGCGGTGGTGGCCGAGCGGACCGCGCCCCGGCCGGCCGCCTACCTGTCCCCGGCCGTGCCCGACGCCCAGCCGCCGGCGCCGTCGGTCTGGATCGGGCCGCTGCCCACCGTGCGGGCCGACGCCGGCCTGCTGCGCCTGGTGGTGGACAACCTGGTCGGCAACGCGATCAAGTACACCCCGCCCGGGCGGGCGCCGCACGTGGAGATCACGGCGGAGGTGTCGGCCGGCGGCGTGCGGCTGGAGGTCTCCGACCGCGGCATCGGCATCCCCGACGAGGAGAAGGCCCGCGTCTTCGAGTCCTTCCACCGGGCCAGCCCGGTCGAGTACGGCGGCACCGGCCTCGGCCTGGCCATCTGCCGGCGCATCGTGGAGCGCCACGGCGGGGTGGTCGCGGTGGAGGACAACCCCGGCGGTGGCACGCGCTTCAGCGTGCTCCTGCCACCCGAGCCCCCGGCCGCGGCCACCCGCCTCCCGGAGGACGACTGGCGGCGGCTGCAGGGCCCGCCCGTGCCGGCCGCCGCGCAGGCCGCCGCCCGGGCGAACCATAACGCGAAATGAAGACGGTTTTAGGTCTCTTGACATCGAGGCTGTCCGATTCCATTATCTGTCAGGCAAGTTGCCTAACAGATATTTGGAGGCGCCTCGTGAACCACCCCCTCAGGCTGGCCGGCCTGGGCGCCGCGGCCCTGCTGGTCGCCGGCACCGCGACGACCGTCCTGGTCATGCACGGCGCCGACGCGGCCACGGAGACCCTGCTGTCGCAGGGCAAGCCCGCGACCGCGTCGTCGGTGGAGTCGTCGTCCCTCGGCGCCGCGCTGGCGTTCGACGGCGACACCGGCACCCGGTGGGCCAGCGCCGAGGGCTCGGATCCGCAGTGGATCCGCGTCGACCTCGGCGCGAGCCGCAGCATCACGCACGTGAACCTCAAGTGGGAGGCGGCCTACGGCAAGGCCTACCGCATCGAGACGTCCGCCGACGGCGGCTCGTGGACCACGATCTACAGCACCACCACCGGCGACGGGGGCACCGACGACCTCACCGGGCTGTCGGGCTCCGGGCGCTACGTCCGGCTGTACGGCACGGCCCGCGGCACGACGTACGGCTACTCGCTGTACGAGTTCAAGGTGTACGGCACGGGCACCGAGTCCACGCAGACGCCCTCCGCGCCGGCCTCTCCGTCGCGCACCGCCTCCCCGTCGGCATCCCCTTCCCCCTCACGCACCACGTCCCCCACCCCCACCTCCTCGCCGACGAAGCCGCCGGGCAAGGACCTCACCGACCCGCACAAGAAGGACATCGCGATGCAGCTGGTGTCCTCGGCCGAGAACTCCTCGCTGGACTGGAAGGCGCAGTACAAGTACATCGAGGACATCGGCGACGGTCGCGGCTACACCGCCGGGATCATCGGCTTCTGCTCCGGCACCGGCGACATGCTGGACCTGGTCGAGCTCTACACCCAGCGGGTGCCGGGCAACGTGCTGGCCAAGTACCTGCCGGCGCTGCGCAGCGTCAACGGCAGCGCCTCGCACACCGGGCTCGACCCGAACTTCACCAAGGACTGGAAGACCGCGGCGGCCGACCCGCAGTTCCAGAAGGCGCAGGACGACGAGCGGGACCGGGTGTACTTCAACCCCGCCGTCACCCAGGCCAAGGCCGACGGCCTGCGCGCGCTGGGCCAGTTCATCTACTACGACGCGATCGTCATGCACGGCCCCGGCACCGACCCGGTCAGCTTCGGCGGCATCCGCAAGGCCGCCATGGCCAAGGCCAAGACCCCGGCCCAGGGCGGCGACGAGGCGACCTACCTCAACGCCTTCCTCGACGCCCGGGTCGCGGCGATGAAGACCGAGGAGGCGCACAGCGACACCAGCCGGGTCGACACCGAGCAGCGGGTGTTCCTCAACAACCGCAACTTCGACCTCGACCCGCCGCTGAGCTGGAAGGTGTACGGCGACCCGTACACCATCGCGGCGTAAGCCCGCCGGTCACACCCGGGCGTCGCCGAGGATCGAGGAGATCGCCTCGGCGGCGCCCGGCCGCGCGAACAGGTACCCCTGCCCGAACTCGCAGCCGAGGCTCTGCAGCGTCGACCACTGCTCCGCCGTCTCGATGCCCTCGGCCACGGTCTGCAGCTGCAGCGCCCGGCCGAGCTGCACGACCGCCTCGGCCAGGGTCGCGTCGCCCCGCTCCGTCGTGATGCCGTCGACGAACGAGCGGTCGATCTTCAGGATGTCGACGGGGAAGCGCTTGAGGTACGACAGCGACGAGTAGCCGGTGCCGAAGTCGTCGATCGCCAGGCGCACCCCGAGGGCCTTGAGCCGGCCGAGGGTCTCGATCGTGGAGTCGGTGTCCTGCATGAGCAGCGACTCGGTGATCTCCAGGACGATCTGGCGCGGGTCGACGCCGGTCTCGGCGAGGATCCCGGCGACCTCCTCGACCAGCCCCTCGTGCTGGAACTGCCGGGCCGACAGGTTGATGTTGACCCGGATCCCGGCCGCCGCCGGGAACTCGTCGCGCCAGCGGGCCAGCTGCTCACACGCCTGGCGCAGCACCCAGCGGCCGAGCGGCACGATGAGCCCCGTCGACTCGGCGAGGGGGATGAACGTGTTGGGCCCGAGCAGCCCGCGCACCGGGTGCTCCCAGCGCACCAGCGCCTCGACGCCGATGAGCCGGCTGGTGGGCAGGTCGACGATCGGCTGGTAGTGCACGAGGAACTCGTCCCGGGCCAGGGCCCGCTCGACCTCGGCGCGCTCCTCGGCCTCGCGCATGATGCCGGCGTACATCGCCGGGTCGAACAGCGCGAAGCGGTCGCGGCCGGCCCCCTTGGCCGCGTACATCGCCAGGTCGGCGTTGCGCAGCAGCTCACCGGGGTCGGGCCCGTCGTCGCCCTCGCCGGCCTTGGCGGTGGCCACGCCGATCGAGGCCGAGCACACGACCTCGCGGTTGCCCAGCCGCAGCGGCCGGCGGATGGCGGCCAGGAGCCGGTCACCGAGGTCCATCGCCTCGATCTCGGAGATGTCCTCGACGAGGATGGCGAACTCGTCGCCGCCGAGCCGGGCGAGGGTGTCCGAGGCCCGCAGCTGCTGGTGCAGGCGCAGCGCGGTGGTGGCGATGAGCTGGTCGCCGGCGTTGTGCCCGAGGCTGTCGTTGACCAGCTTGAAGTCGTCGAGGTCGACCAGCAGCAGGGTGATGCGCCCGCCGCCGCGGCGGTTGCGGGCGATGGCGTGCTCGAGCCGGTCGCGGAAGAGCGCCCGGTTGGGCATGCCGGTCAGCGAGTCGGCGAACGCCTGCCGGGTCAGCTCCTCCTCGAGCTCCTTGCGCGCGGTGATGTCCCGGATGCTGATCACGGCGGCGTTGAGCGGCTCCTCGTCGCAGCGGTTCGTGCCGATGACCTCGACCCAGATCCAGGCCCCCTCGGCCCGGCGGACCCGCGACTCGGCCCGGGCGGTGTACCCGGGGCCGCCGTTGACCACCGCCGCCCACCACTCCATCGACGTGGCCAGGTAGTCGGGGTGGGTGATGTCCATGAGCGTCTCGCTGGTCATCATCGCCGGGTCGTAGCCCAGCGCGGTGCGCACCGACGGGCTCGCGTAGGTCACGTCGCCGGCGGGCCGGATGGCCAGGACGGCGTCGGAGGAGTTCTCCAGCAGCGCCTCGATCTTGCGCTCGGCGGTGCGGCGGGCCGCGTCCAGGCGCCGCCGGTTGCTCGCGGTGCGGGCGCAGAACCAGGTGACGCCGAGCATCAGCGCGACGGTCAGGGCGGCGAGGGTGCCGGTCACCGGGCGGTCGCGGGTGGCGACGAGGCCGAGGTACCCGGCGACGCTCGCCGCGCCGAAGCCGATCACCTCCCGGTTGCTGGCCAGCGCCGAGGTCGAGGCGAGGATGAGCGTCACGCCGGCCGGGTAGAGGGCCAGCGCGGCGGCGTCGTAGGCGGTGAACCCGAGCAGCAGGGCCAGGTTGACCGACCACCACGCGATCATCACGTGGGGCAGCCAGCGGCTCGTGACGTACCGCTGCCACGGCAGCGCCACGAGGGCCGCCTGCCCGCCCGCGGCCAGCACCATGAGGGCGACCAGCCATGGACCGCCGTGCCAGTCCAGCTGGACACGGACGGCCCCGATGAGGATGACCGCCACGGCGATCCACGTGCCGAGCCGGATCTGCCGGGCCCGGTAGTCGATCTCGTGCTGCTCCAGCGCGTTGTCCGACATGGTCACCCCGATCGGAGGGACGCCACCGTTGCTGAGTGCGTTTCCGGTGCAGTCCCGGTGATTGTGGCCGCCACGGTAGGCTGCGCGGCATGGAGGTCTGGCGTCTTGCCGCGGCCGCACTGACGGTGCTGCCGCTCGTCGGGCCATCCGGAGGTCCCTCCAGCCCGACCCCGGTCGTGCCCTGTCCCTACGCGTCCACGCCGACGATCCCGCCGACCCCGCCCTCGCCGGAGCGGGACCCCGCGGCGCCCGTGGTCGGCGGCGAGCGGATGGCCACCACGGGGCTGGCCGTGCCGGACGGGGCGGCGGCCCCGCCGACGCTGTCGGCGATGTCGTGGGTGGTGGCCGACCTCGACACCGGCGAGGTGCTCGGGGCATGCGCGCCGCACCTGCGCCGGCGCCCGGCGAGCGTGCAGAAGCTGCTGCTGGCCGCGACCGTCCTGCCGAAGCTGGACCCGAACCAGGTGGTCGAGGCCACCCCGGCCGACCTGGACCTGCCGGCCGACAGCTCGATGGTGGGCCTGATCGTCGGCGGGCACTACCCGGTGTCGGCGCTGTGGTACGGGCTGCTGCTGGAGTCCGGCAACGACGCCGCGAACACGCTGGCCCGGGTCGGCGGAGGGGACGGCGGGGTGCCGGCCACGATCGCGGCGATGAACGCCGAGGCGCACCGGCTGGGCGCCGACGACACGCACGCGGTCACGCCGTCCGGCTACGACGGGCCGGACCAGTTCACCAGCGCGTACGACCTGGCCCTCATCGCGCGGGAGAACTTCGCCCGGCCGGCGTTCCTGCAGTACGACACCGCGCTCACCTTCCAGTGGCCGGCCCAGCCGCCGAAGGACCCGAAGGGCTTCCAGATCCAGAACGAGAACAAGCTGCTCACCGAGTACCCCGGCGCGATCGGCGGCAAGACCGGCTTCACCGACGAGGCCCGGCACACGTACGTCGGCGCCGCCCGGCGCGGCGACCGGCGGCTGGTCGTCACGATCATGGGCGCGGAGGTGGTCCCGGCCCGGGCCTGGAAGCAGGGCACGACGCTGCTCGACTGGGGCTTCGCCCGCCCGGCCGGCAGCTCCGTCGGCCACCTGGTCACGCCGGAGGAGGCCGAGGCCCTGCACAACCCGCCGCCGTCCGCCGTCGCCGTCGCCTCGGCCGCCGCCGCCCCCGCGGGGACCCGCCCGCCCTCGGCCACCCGCGCCCCGTCCGGCACCACCCTGGCCCTGGGCGGCGCCGGCATCGTCCTGATCGCCGGCGCCGGCGTCGTCTTCGTCCGGGCCCGCCGCCGCTACGGCGTCAGCTCAGCGGGAGGCCGGTGACCGGCTGGCCGCAGGCCCGCTGCGCGGCCCGCAGGTGCGCGTCCATGCCGCGGAGCGCGCCGGCCAGCGCCGCCGTGTCGGTGGCGCCGCCGCGCTCCAGTGCCGCGAGCCGCTGGACGTCGTCGAAGAACCCGTTGTAGGCGTCCTTCAGGTCGCGGTCGAGGACCAGCAGCCGGGTGCGCGCGTGCGCCTCGTCGGCGCCCCGCTGGACCTCGGCCTCGGTCGGCGGGGTGTCGCTCGCGGGGCCCGCGGCGGCCTTGCGCAGGCCGGCGGTCACCTCGCTGAGGTCGGTGCAGACCGCGGACCTGGCCCAGGCGTTGACGCCGAACGCGGCCGCGGCCCCGCCGAGGGCGAGCAGCAGGACCGCGGCCACGGCCAGCGTGAGCCCGAGCCGGGAGCGCCGCGGCGGGGCGGACGCCGGGAAGGCGGACGGCGGGGGAGGGGGCGGGGAGGCGGCCGGCGGGGGAGGCGCCGCCGGGACGGGTCGCTGCGGGGCGTCGAGGTCCACGTAGGTGGCGTACGGGTTGGCCGACCCGTGGTACGGAGCGGCCCGCCGGGTCGTGTTCGGTTCGGCGGTCATGCGCGCTTGCATCGGCAGGGGGCGGCCCGGCCTGAGGGCTGCGCGGTTGCCGTTCGGTGCGGCGAGCGCTGTTGGCAGGCTGTCAAGAGGCGTACGGTGGCGGCATGGCCTATCCGGCGGAGCCCTGGAAGCTGCGCGGCCGGATGCACGTCTCGGTCTTCGTGGTGCCCGCCGCGGCGGTTCCGGCCCTGCCGCCGGAGCTGGCCGGCGCGGTCCGCGTGGTGCGCCTGGCCGGCCGGGCGGTGATCGGCGCGGCCTGGGTCGACTACCGGCCGGGCGGCGACCTGAGCTACCGTGAGCTGCTGTCGGCGGTCCTGGTCCGCGCGGGCGCCCGCCCGCGGGTCAGCATCACCCACATCTGGGTCGACAGCCCCGCCTCCCGCGACGGCGGCCGCGCCCTGTGGGGCATCCCCAAGGACCTCGCCGAGTTCGACCTGACCGGCGAGCGCGCCGCGGCCCGCACCGCCGGGGGCCCGATCGCCGAGGCGGCCCTGCGCCGGCCGCGGTTCGGGCTGCGCCTGCCGATCGGCTTCCGGGTCGTCCAGGCCCTCTCCGGCGCGCCGAAGACCAGCCCGGTGCGGGCGACGGCCCGGTGCGCGTTGTCCCGGGTCGCCTGGCGGGCCGACCCCGGCGGCCCGCTGCGCTTCCTGGCCGGGCGCCGGCCCGTGCTGTCCCTGGTCGCCGACGACTTCACCATGCGGTTCGGCGGCGCTGCGTAGCGCCCGGGTCAGCCGCCGGGCTGGACGAGCCCGCACTCGTAGGCGAGGATGACGGCCTGAATCCGGTCGCGCAGGCCGAGCTTGGCCAGGACCCGGGTGACGTGCGTCTTGACCGTCGCCTCGCTCAGGTACAGCTCGGCGCTGATCTCGGCGTTGGAGCGGCCGCGGGCGATGAGCCCCAGCACCTCGAGCTCTCGCCGGGTCAGCGTCTCGAACCCGGCGGGGCGGTTGGAGCCCGGCCGGGGGCGCCCGACGTACTCCTCGATCATGCGCCGGGTGATCTCCGGTGCCAGCAGCGCCTCGCCCGCGGCGACCGTGCGGACGGCCCCGGCCAGCTCCCGCGGCGGTGCGCTCTTGAGCAGGAAGCCGCTCACCCCGGCCCGCAGTGCCTGATAGACGTACTCGTCCTCGTCGAACGTGGTGAGGATGAGGATGCGCGCCGGGCAGCGGCCCCGGTCCAGCAGGCGGCGCGTCGCCGCGATCCCGTCCATGCGGGGCATGCGGATGTCCATGAGGATGACGTCGGGCAGCAGCACGAGCGCCCTGTCGATGGCCTCCATGCCGTCGGCGGCCTCGCCCACCACCTCGATGTCGTCCTGGCCGTCGAGAATGGAGCGGAAACCGCCGCGCACGAGAGCCTGGTCGTCGACGAGCAGGACGCGGATCATCGCTGGGCCGCCTGCAGCGGCAGCCGCGCCGTCACCGAGAAGCCCGCCCCGGGCACGGCCGCCGCCTCGAGCGTGCCGCCGTAGAGCCCGACCCGTTCGTGCATCCCGATGAGGCCGTGCCCGACCCGGTCCGCGCCGGCGCGGCCCGGCCCGTCCGTCCGCCCGGTGTCCCGGACACTCACCCGTACCGACTGATCGTCGTAGTGCAGCACGACGTGCGCGGTGGTCGGCGCCGCATGCTTGAGCGCGTTGGTGAGCGCCTCCTGCACGATCCGGTAGACGGTCAGGTCCACGCCGGGTGGCAGCGGCCGCGACGGGCCCTCCACGGCGAGCTCGACCGGCAGGCCGATCCCGGCCATGTGCTCGACCAGGTCGGCGAGGTCCGCCGTGCCCGGCTGCGGCTTGAGCGCGAGCCGGGCCCGTTCCCCGCGGAGCAGGCCGAGCATCCGCCGCAGCTCGCCGACCGCCTGCTGCCCGGTCTCCTGGACCGACTGCAGCGGCGCCCGGGCCCGTTGCGGGTCGCGGTCGAGCAGGTCCTCGGCGGCGCCCGCCTGGACCACCATGACGCTGACGCAGTGGGCCACGATGTCGTGCAGCTCGCGCGCGATGCGGGCGCGCTCCTCGGCCAGCGCGGCCTGGATCGCCCCCTCGCGCTCGGCCTCCAGCTGCTGCGCGCGGGCCCGGTCGTCGGACTGGCTGCGGGCTCGGGCGCGCAGCACCCGGCCGGCGATCAGGCACGCCGCGAGCGGCACCGCCACGAACGGGAGGTTGCCGGCGGTGAGGGACTCCGGGTTGCGCAGGAACACGACGACCAGGCCGGCGACGATCGCGGCGGCGCCGATGAGGGCCCGCGCCCGCTCGCTGTGCCGGGCCACCGAGTAGCTGGCGACCAGGATCGGCAGGAAGTCGCCCCACAGCGTGACCGTCAGCGGCGTGACCAGCATCGGGCCGGCGACGGCGACCGCGACGAGCACGGCGGTCGCCAGCGGCGTCACCCGGCGCAGCGCCAGCACCGACGTCGCCACCAGGGTGGAGGAGGCCACGGCCGGCATCGGGCCGTACGGCGTCGAGTTGTCGAGCTGGAACACGAGATTCACCTGGGCGAAGCCGGCGATCGCGAGCGCGAACAGCGCGTCGGGTAGCAACCCCGCCGGCCTGCGCCGCAGCCAGGCCCGCGCCTCCGACTCCACCCGTGCCCGGGTCTGCACCGGCGCCGTCAACCGCATCACATCGGCAAGTTACCGGCGGCCGGACCTGCGCGGCGTCATCCCCAGGTCGCATTTCCGGCGGCCCGGTTCGCGACCGGGGTATGACCCGCCGCCGACCGCGGCACGACGACGCCACGGGTCGGCCGGGCCGACGCTGATGAGGCCGCCCAGGGGCGGCACCACACACAGCGCGGGGCGCTGCGAGCTCGTGGAGGAGAGCATGACCATCAACGTGAGGCGCCTGGGCGGATGGGCGCTCATCGTCGGCACGATCGTCACGATGGGGGCTTACGCCGCCGCCAATCTGCTCGCGCCGGGCAGCGGCGAGGAGGTGTTCCGCTACAAGCTCTGGCCGCTGTTCTACGGAGTCGCGCTGGTCGGGGACGTCGTCATCGCGCTGGGCCTGCCGGTGATCCTGACCTTCGCGGGGCGCGCGCCGAAGCTGCACATCGTCGGCTACGTCGGCGT
>NZ_BAAARV010000130.1:35483-81405 GCF_039532525.1 Dactylosporangium salmoneum | reverse complement strand
GACCGTGCGCGCCGCGGCGGCCCAGGCGGCCGCCCCCGAACCGGACGACGAGGGCGCGAGCACCCGGGCCGCCGCGCAGGCCGCGGACCAGCGCCGGGCTCTGGCCGCCGCCGGCGCCGCCGCCGCGTTCGTGAGCGCCCGCTTCGGCCTGGCCGCCGACCACGCCGCCGACTGGCTGAACGAGGCCCGCCACGGCCACGACACCCCGCCCGCGCACGACGACGCGCCGGACCCGAACGCCATCGGCGCGGAACCGGCCGGCCAAAGCCCCGAACTCCACGAGGCCCCACACCGCCACGACGCCCCGCCCGACCCCACCGCCGCCAGCCCGGAGCCGGCCGGCCAAAGCCCCGAACTCCACGAGGCCCCACACCGCCACGACGCCCCGCCCGACCCCACCGCCGCCAGCCCGGAGCCGGCCGGCCAGAGCCCCGGACTTCACGAGGCCCCACACCGCCACGTCGCCCCACCGGACCCGGCTGCCGCCAACACCGAGCCGGCCGAGCGAGGCACCGGACTCCACGAAGCGCGGCACCACCACGACGACCGGCATGTGTGCGCCGCGGACGAGGTGGCCGACGCGCATCGGATGCTGGCGGCGGTGCGGTGGAGTCTCGGGGACGCGGCCGGGCATCGCCGGTCGCTCGACCGGGCCGCGGCGGCCGGTGGCTCGGCGGCGTCGTGCGCCCGGCAGCGGGTCGCGGAGGTGGAGCGCGTCCTGCGCGCGGAAGGCCCCCGGGCGGCGCTGCCACTCGCCGAGGCCGCAGTGGCGGCGGCGGAGCGGGCCGGGGTGGGCGTCGCCGGGGCGTCGGTGACCCTCGGCACGGCGCTCGCGCTGAGCGGCAGCCACGAGCGAGGGGCGGCGCTGCTGCGGGCGGCGCGGCAGATCGCGGGCCGGGAGCACGATCCGGTGGCGATCGGGCGGGCCGTGCACGCCCTGGTGGCGGTCAGCCTGCCGCGGCTCGGGGAGGTCCTCGGGTGGCGGCTCTACGACGAGGCGATGGCGACGATCGGGCGCTACGGGCTGGAGTTCTGCGCGGGGAGCACCACGAGCCTGGGCGTGGCGCACGCGGTACGGGTCGGGGACCTCGCCCGGGCCGAGGCGCTGGTCTGGTCACGGCTGCCGATCGAGGGGGACCCGGTCGAGCGGGTACGGTTCATCGCCCACGCCGGCCTGCTCGCCCTCGAGCGCGGGGACGATCCGCTCGCGGTGCGGATGCTGGCCCGGGCCGACGCCGAGGGGCGGGACTCGGGGCTGGTCAGGGTGCTGCGGGTGGCCGTGGCCGCGCGGGGGGTGCACCCGGCGGACCCGGCCGAGACGCTGCGGGAGTGCGTGGGGCGGTGCAGCCCGGGGCGGCTGGCCGAGGCGGCGCGGTGGGCCCTGCACGGCGGGGTGCCGGCGGCCACGGTCGAGGAGCACGTGGCCGAGCGGCCGGCGCGGCTGCGGCTGCTGCTCGCGGTCTTCGCCGGGCGGGACGCCGAGGCCGTGGCCCTGCTGCCGGAGGTCCTCGACGACGGCAGCCAGGGGCGCAACGTGGCGGAATTTCCCCCGGCGGGGCAGAAATCCGACATGTCGTGGCGCGGAGCGCCCGACATGTCGCACGAGCACGACGCCGACGGCCGGCCCGAGGACGCCGCCGTGCACACCGCGGTGGCCCACGCGCTGGTGCGGCTCGGGCGGGCCGGCGAGGCCCGGCGGCACGCGGAGCGGGCCGTCGCCCTGCTCGCGCACTGGCCCGGCTGGCGGCTGGCCGAGGCGGAGACGCTGCTGCACAGCCTGCGGGCCGGCGGGGACCTCACCGCCCGCGAGCTCGAGGTGCTCGGCTGCCTCGCCGCCGGGATGACGAACCAGCAGGTGGCCAGCTCGCTCGGGATCTCGATCCGGACCGTGGCGGTGCACGTGTCGAACCTGTTGCGCAAGACGGGGGCGGCGTCGCGTACCGAGGCGGCGCTGTGGGCGGTGCGCCACCGGCTGGCCCCGGAACGCTAGGAACAGGAACGTCACGTGGTGAAGGTGCGGCCGAAGGCGACCACGGCGGCGTCCAGCTCCTCGTAGGCGGCGTCGGAGATGGAGTGGTCGCGGACGCGGCTGCTCAGGTTCTGGCGCAGCTGCGCGACCCGCCGGGCCGCGTCCGTCTCGTCGCCCAGCAGGTTGCCGACCTGGTTGCGGATGTCGAGGGCCACGTCGTTGCGGATCTCGCCCGACTCGGAGCGGCGGTCGACGATCTCCAGGACGGCCTTGGCGGCGGCCTGGCGGGTCTGCGGTGCCGGGCCGGGCGGGGACGCCGTCGAGGGCAGGCCGCTCGCGCCCGGGCGGGCGGACGAGCGGGCGGTGGGGCCCAGGGTGCCGGTCGGGGTCGAGCCGGGCGGGGCGGGGACCACCGACACGATGAAGCTCACCGACGGGGCGGGAGCGGCCGCGTCGGGGTGCCGGCCGGGGTCGTCGTCCCGGAGCAGGAGCACGGCCAGTACCGCGGCGGCCACCACGACGACCGGGACGGCCAGCCAGGCGCGGCGGCGGGTGAGCGCGGCGGTGCCCGGGGGCCCGGCCCCCAGCAGGGTGGCCACCTCGGCGGCGGTCGGGCGGCGCTGGGGGTCCTTGTCGAGGCAGCGCAGGCAGGCGCTGGCCACCCCGGCGGGCAGGCCGGGGACGGTGAGCGGCGGGCGGCGTTCCGACGCCAGGGCGCGCTCCAGCTCCTCCCAGGTGGTGGCCGGGTACGGTGGCGCGCCGGTGAGCATCTCGTAGAGCAGGACGCCCAGGGCGTAGACGTCCGTGCCGCCGCTGGCGGGGGCGCCGACCAGGCGTTCGGGGGCGACGTACGGCGGCGTGCCGAACGTCATCGCCTCCTCGCGCTGGCCGATGTCGGCGGCGATGCCGAAGTCCAGCAGCCGCACGCCGTCGGTGGTGAGCATGACGTTCTCGGGCGTGACGTCGCGGTGGACCACGCCGCGGCGGTGGGCGGCGTGCAGGACGTCGGCGACCGTGGCGGCGACGGCCACGGCCTCGGGCCACGGCAGCGGGCCCTCGGCGAGGCGGCCGGCCAGGGAGGCGCCGTCGAGCAGCTGCATGACGACGTAGGCGGCGATGCGGCCGCGCGGGGTGACCGTCTCGCCGTAGTCGTACACGCCGATGGCGTTGGGGTGCTCGATGCGCGCGGCGGCCCTCGCCTCGCGGCGGATGCGGTCGCGCTGGCCGCCGTCGGCGTCGATCGGGCCGTCGAGGACCTTGACGGCCACCGTGCGTTCCAGGGTGGAGTCCCAGGCGCGCCAGACGACGGACATGCCGCCCTGGCCGACGGGCTGTTTGAGGATGTAGCGGCGGGCGAGGATGTCGCCCTCCCGCAGCTGTGCGCCCGGCATCACTACGTGGAGGCCCGCACAACGAGCTCGGTCGGCAGGATCGGGTTGTCCTCCCTGGCCTCGAAGAGCAGGGCGGCGACGACCGCGCCGAGCTCCTCGACCGGCTGGCGGACGGTGGTCAGGGCGGGGGCGGTGAAGGCGGCGTGCGGTGCGTCGTCGAAGCCGACCACGGCGACGTCCTCGGGGATCCGGCGGCCGGCCTTGCGCAGCGCCTGGAGGGCGCCGGCGGCCATGAGATCGGAGGCGACGAAGAGCGCGTCGAGGCGCGGGGTGCGGTCCAGCAGCCAGGCGGCGGCGTGGTTGCCCGACGCCGTGGTGAAGTCGCCGTAGGCGGCCAGGGGCGCCCGGCCGGCGGCCTGCATGGCCCGGCGGTAGCCCTCCAGGCGGTCGACGGCGGCCGGGGAGTCGGGCGGCCCGGCGATGGCGGCGATGGTGCGCCGGCCGCGCAGCAGCAGATGCTCGACGGCCTGGCGGGCGCCGTCGGCGTTGTCCACGTCGGCGTAGGGGATGTCGACCTCCGGGCGGCCGGCGGCGCGCAGCGGGACCAGGGACGCGGCCAGCGACACGGCGAGGGGGTGGCGGCCGGGCGCGCCGACGAGCAGGGCGCCGCCGACGTTGCCGTCGGTGAGGAAGCGGGTGGCGCTGGCGACGGTGCCGCGGGTGACGGACATGGTCAGCAGCGGCACGCCGCGGCGGGCCAGCTCCTCCTCGGCGCCGGCGAGCAGGCGGGCGCAGAAGCCGTCGCGGAAGAGCCGGGCGGCGGGCTCGAAGACGACGGCGGCGACGGGCAGGCCGGCGTTCTGGTCGGTGCGGCGCGGCGCACGGTGGCGGACGTACCCGAGCCGGGCGATCGCGTCGTGGACCTGCACCCTGGCGGAGGTGCTGACCCGGACACGGCCGGTGAGGACGCGGGACACGGTGGCGGCGGAGACCCCCGCGGCGGCGGCGACCTCGGTGACGGTGGGTAGGGCGGGCTCGGCGGCTGGCTCGTCAGGCATCAAGTCTCCTGTGGGAGCGATTCCTGCGGTCAGCGTCAGCCACGAGTTACCGCGATGTCAACTATCGGTTTCGATCATCCTTAAACCGCCTGCAATTCCCCCTAAATGGGCTGTGTTGAGCGTCGCTGGGGCTACCGCTGGGCGGATCGAATAGGGAATAGTCGTCGTTTGTGTCCGGGATCGAGGTTGGCCGCAGGGTGCTTGAGCGATACCTGCTGATCCGCCCGATCGCTCGGGGCGGGATGTCACTGGTCTACGAGGCCGTCGATCTCGAGGAGATCCGGCCGGCCGCGCTGAAGGTCCTGGCGCCGACCTTCGCCAGCAACACGCGCGCCTGCCTGGCGGCCCGCCGCGAGCCGCACCTCATGCAGCGCATGCGGCACCCGGCGGTGCCGAAGGTGTTCGGGCACGGCGAGATCGAGGCCGAGGGCGTGTCCGTCCCCGCGGTCGCGATGGAGCTGCTCAACGGGGTGCCGCTGGCCACCCGCCTGGCGGAGGGGCCGCTGCCCTGGCAGCGGGCGGTGGAGATCGCCGCCTCGATCGCCGAGCTGCTCGCCGTCGCGCACCGGCGCGGCATCGCGCACCGGGACCTGACCGCGGACAACGTCATGCTCACCACGGCCGGGGTGAAGATCATCGACTTCGGGCTGGCGGTGCCCTTCGCGCACCCGTCGGCGTCCCGGGTCGAGCACGCGCCGGCCTGGGACGTGTACGCGCTGGGCGTGCTGCTGTACCACATGCTCACCGGCCGCTCCCCGCACGCGCCCGGCGCCCGGCTGCTGCAGGCCGCCCCGACGCCGGTGGTGCTCACGCCGGGCCTGCCACGCTCGGTAGCCGAGCTGTGCCGCCAGTGCATGGCCAAGCGCCCCGACGAGCGGCCGGACAGCGCCGCCGTCGCGCTGTCGCTGTGGGCCGAGTTCGCCACCGACTGGCAACAGCCAGGAGTCTTTACTGAGAGCTACGGCACACCGTCCAACCACGGTGTGTAACGGCCGACTTTTGCCTGCGTAAGGGCTCTGTCGGGTCCTCGGTCGAACTTCGGTCCGCAGACCCCATCACCCGTTGTAATCGCCGCCTCGGCGGGACAAGCTTCTCGGACAAGGTGCACGACGGTTGCCGGCAAGGAGCCGACGGGCACCACCAACGTCAGAGCCGAGGGGAAGCTGTCATGTCAGGTTCGAAGGTCACCGGCGTGGTCGTGACGGGCGGGGCCGCCGCCGGATCGCTGCCAGTCACCGGAAGCCCGGTCTTCGCCATCGTCGTCGCCGGCGTCGCGCTCGTCGCCACCGGCTTCCTGATGGTGCGGGCCTCCCGCTTCAACCGCAACGCCGCCTGACGCCCATGGCGGCGATCCTCCTGGTCGGCTTCGCGCTGCTGACGCTGTGGCCGGCGTACAACCTGGCCCTGGTCGCGTTCTCAGCCAGGGACGCGGCCACGGCCGGCCGCCGCCGGCGGCGCGACGCCATCGCGCCGAACGGCAACGAGCCGCTGACCTTCTGGATCGTCGTCCCCGCGCTCAACGAGGAGCGGGTGGTGGGCCGCACGGTCGCCGCGGCACTGGCGCTCGCCGGGCCGGAGGGCACACGCACCAGGGTCCTGGTGGTCGATGACGGATCGGACGATGGCACCCCGGACGTGCTGGCCGCCATCGACCACCCCGGCCTGACGGTGCTGCGCCGCGACTTCCCCAACGCCCGCAAGGGCAAGGGCGAGGCGCTCAACGCGGCCTTCCGGGCCATCCGGGACCTCTCGCTGGCGGGCGGCGAGGACCCGGAGCGCGTCGCCGTCGGCGTCATCGACGGCGACGGCCGGGGCAGCGGCAACCTGCTGGTCGAGGTGTCGCGGCTGATGCGCGACCCCGAGGTCGGCGCGGTGCAGGTCCGGGTGCGCATCCACAACCGCAACCGGGTGCTGGGCGCCGTGCAGGACCTCGAGTTCGCCGCCATCGCCAACGCCAGCCAGCTGCTGCGCGACGCGGCGGGCACGGTCGGACTGGGCGGCAACGGGCAGTTCGCCCGGCTCGCCTCGCTCATGCGGCTGGGCGACGCGCCCTGGTCGCACTGCCTGGTCGAGGACCTCGAGCTGGGGCTGCGCATGCACCTGGGCGGCGAGCGGATCCGCTACACCTCCCTGGCGCACGTCAAACAGCAGGGCCTGGTCGACGTGCGGCGGCTGGTCCGCCAGCGCACCCGCTGGGCCCAGGGCAACCTGCAGTGCGTCGCCTACGTGCCGCGGCTCATCGCCTCCCGGCGCATCCGCAACCACGCGCTGCTGGAGATGCTGTACTACCTGCTCGCGCCGTGGCTCAACGCGTTCGGCACCGCGACGGTGCTGGGCCTGTGGGCGTACGCGTTGTGGCGGCTCGTCCCCGGCCACGGCGACCCGTTCGTGATCCACTCCTGGCCGGAGCTGGGCGAGGTCGTGGCCTTCTGGGCGGTCGGCATGACCGCGCCGGGCCTGGCCTGGGCGGCCGTGCACCGCATCCAGCTGCGCGACGAGACCAGCCTGACGCTGCTCAAGGCGGCGCTGGCGTACCCCTTCTTCCTGATCCTGGGCCTGGTGGCCACCTGGCGGGCGATCGGCCGCCAGATCAGCCGCCGGCAGGCCTGGGCCAAGACCGAGCGGCTCGCCGAAGAGCCGGCCGCGGCGTAGCTCGCTCACTGCGACAACCTGCAAGGCCCCGCGACACCAGCACCACCAGGATAAATTCCGCACGGATGCGGCGTGATCGTCAAGGTGACGAAAAATGCTTCCTGAAGTCTTCCTCATCGCCGGTACCCGCCCCGAGGCCATCAAGCTCGCCCCCGTCGCGGCCGCCATGCGCGCCGCCGGGCGCCTGACCCCCGTGCTCGTGGCGAGCGGTCAGCACCCGACCATGGTGACCCAGGCCCTCGCGGCCTTCGACGTCGAGGCCGACGTGACCCTGCCGCTGGAGCGCGTGACCGGCAGCCAGCCCGAGCTGCTGACTGAGATGATCAAGCAGATGGACGCGCTGCTGGAGGCGCGCAAGCCGGCCGCCGTCATCGTGCAGGGCGACACCACGACGACCCTGGCCGGGGCGATGGCCGCGTTCTGGCGGCGCATCCCGGTCGTGCACCTCGAGGCCGGCCTGCGCTCCGGCGACCTGGACTCGCCGTTCCCGGAGGAGGCCAACCGCAAGCTGGTCGGCCAGCTCGCCGCGCTGCACCTCGCGCCGACCGCGCTCGCCGCGACGAACCTGCTCGACGAGAGCGTGAACCCGTCCAACGTGCTCATCACCGGCAACACCGTCGTCGACGCGGCGCTGGAGATCGCGGCCAAGGAGCTGCCCTTCGACGACGCCGGCGTGGCCGCCGCGGTCGACGCCGCCGAGCACGGCCAGGCCCGGCTGGTCCTGGTGACCGCGCACCGCCGCGAGTCGTGGGGCGAGCCGCTGGAGCGCATCCTGCGGGCCGTGCGCCGGCTGGTCGAGGCGTACCCGGACATCCGGGTCGTGCTGCCGGCGCACGCCAACCCGGCCGTCCGCGCCCAGGTCGAGCAGGGGCTCGCGGGCGTACCGCGGGTCACGATCACCGACCCGCTGCCGTACCCGGCCCTGGCCCGCCTGCTCTCGCACGCCTACCTGGCGCTGACCGACTCGGGCGGCATCCAGGAGGAGGCCCCGTCGTTCAAGGTGCCCGCGCTCGTGCTGCGCGAGGTCACCGAGCGGGTCGAGTCACTGCACGCCGGCTGCGCCAAGCTGGTCGGCACCGACGAGGACCTCATCGTCGCCGAGGCGGCCAAGCTGCTCGACGACCCGATGCTGCGCCTGTCGATGACCGCCTCCGGCAACCCGTACGGCGACGGCCTCGCCTCCCGGCGCACCGAGCAGGCCGTCGCCGCCATGCTCGGCCTCGCCCAGATCCCATCCCCCATGCCGACGTCCGCCTCGCTCGTCTGATTGGTGCCTGTTCCATGCGCAAGTTGTCAGCCCTGATCTCCCTCGTGCTCGCCGCGGTGCTCGGCGTCGCCGCGCCCGCCGCGGCCGCGACCGCCGCCAAGGTGGCCTCCGGCGCCGGCGCCCCCGGCTCCAGCGCCTCGACGAAGACGCTCGTCCTGTACGACAACACCGGCGCCTACTCGTGGCTCGGTGAGGACTACGGGATGATGGCCACGAACCTGGTCTCGCACTTCGGGGCGTGGACCGCGCACCCGGTGGGCAGCTACACCGCCGGGGAGCTGTCGAAGTACAGCGCCGTGGTCTACGTCGGCTCGACCTACGACGAGCCGATCCCGGCCGCGTTCCTCGACGACGTGCTGGGCACCACGAAGCCGGTGCTGTGGCTGTACGACAACATCTGGCAGCTGACCGCGCGCTCCGCGGACTTCGCGAGCAGGTACGGGTACACCTGGAAGGGCTTCGACACCTCCGCGGTGGCCGAGGTCGACTACAAGGGCACCGCGCTGACCCGCGACACGCGCAACAACGCCGGCATCATGGACACCGTCATCTACGACACCACCAAGGCGGTCAGCGTGGCCGACGCGGTGCGCGCCGACGGCTCGAAGTTCCCGTGGGGCGTGAAGTCGGGCAACCTCACCTACATCGGCGAGCTGCCGTTCTCCTACATCACGTCCAACGACCGGTACCTCGCCTTCGCCGACCTGCTCTACGACGCCCTGGCCCCGAAGGCCGCGGCCCGCCACCGCGCCCTGGTGCGCATCGAGGACGTGGGCCCGGACGCGGACCCGGCCGAGCTGCGGGCGATCGCCGACTACCTGTCGAGCAGGAAGGTCCCGTTCACCGTCGCCGTGTACAGCCGCTACCGCGACCCGAAGGGCGTGCACAACAATGGCAAGGCCGAGGACTACACGCTGCGCCAGCGGCCACTGGTGGTCAGCGCCCTGAAGTACATGCAGAGCAAGGGCGGCACGCTGCTCATGCACGGCTACACGCACCAGCTCGACAGCCTCAGCAACCCCTACGACGGCGTGAGCGCCAACGACTTCGAGTTCTTCCTGGCCCACGTGGACTCCAGCGACGCCGTGATCTACGACGGCCCGGTGAAGAACGACTCGGCGCTCAACGTGACCGCCCGGGTCACCGCCTCCCGCGCCGACTGGCTGCAGGCCGGCCTGTCGCAGCCGACCATCTTCGAGCCGCCGCACTACGCGGCCAGCGCGCTGGACTACAAGACCATCAACACGCTGTTCGGGGTCCGCTACGACCGGGGCCTGTACTTCCCGGGCGTGCTGTCCGGCGCCACCGTGGACAACAGCGTCGCCCACATGGTCGGGCAGTTCTTCCCGTACACGGTCCGCGACGTCTACGGCTCGACGGTCATCCCGGAGAACATCGGCAACATCGAGCCGGAGCCGTTCAACCAGCACCCGGCGGTGCTGCCGGCCGACCTGGTCGCCAACGCCAAGGCCAACCTGGTGGTGCGCGACGGGGTGGCGAGCTTCTTCTACCACCCGTACCTGGGCACCTCGTACCTGAAGCAGACGGTCGAGGGCATCCAGGGCCTGGGCTACAGCTTCGTCGCCGCATCGGCGATGACCAGCTGATCCGGATCCGGTAAGGAAAAGGGCCTCCCGGCAGGGGGGCCCTTTTGCTCATGCCTCCAGCAGCAGGTGCGGCATGAGCCGCTCGATCGCGTCGAGGTCGTAGACGCGGCGGATCCCGGTGATGAGGCCGGCCTCGTTGACGGTGAGGAACTCGGCCAGGCGGAACGTCTCGCCGCCGAGGGTGCAGTCGTAGACGAGGGCGACCCGGCGCTCGACGACGGTGCGGGCGAACACGGCGATGCCCTCCAGGGCGGCCGCGTAGCCGGTCATGAGCTCGACGAAGTCGCCGTCGGGGTCGAGGTTGGACTCGATCGCCGGTGCGGCGGCCATCAGCCGGAACAGGTCGCTCGTGCGCCCCGCGGTCCAGGCCGCGACCCAGCGCTCGGCGACGCCCTCCACCGCGATTTCGTCCATCGCGCACATCCTCCCATGCGGCCGCCGCGTCCCCACGGCCGGGCCAGGGTTCCAGGAAAGGGCTTTCCTAGGTACCATCCGGTCATGTTGAGGATCGACGAGGGTCTCACGGCGAAGGCGTTGCGCCCCGCGGTGGAGCGGATGTTCGCGCTGTCCGCCGGCAAGATCCTGGGGCTGCACTTCACGGACGGCTCCCCCGTGTTCACCGTCGACGGCCGCTACACGGCCCGCGGCTGGACCGAGTGGACGCAGGGCTTCCAGGTCGGCGCGGCGCTGCTGCAGTTCGACGCCACGGGCGAGGAGCGGTTCCTCGACCTCGGCCGGGAGCAGACCGCGCGGCTGATGGCCCCGCACGTCAGCCACGTCGGCGTGCACGACCACGGGTTCAACAACGTCAGCACGTACGGCGCGCTGCTGCGCCTGGCCCGCGAGGGCCGCACCGACGAGCGGGACGTGGCCGCCGCCACCCTCGCCCTGAAGGTCTCCGGCGCCGTGCAGGCCGCCCGCTGGACGCGCACCGAGGACGGCACCGGCTACATCTACTCGTTCAACGGCCCGCAGTCGCTGTTCGTCGACACCATCCGCTCGTGCCGCTCCCTCGCGGTGGCCCACGCCCTCGGCCACGTGCTCATGGGCGAGCACGACGAGCGCATCGACCTGCTGCGGCGGCTGACGCAGCACGCCCACAACACCGCGCGCTACAACGTCTACCCGGGCACCGGCCGGGACGCCTACGACGTGCGCGGCCGCACCGCCCACGAGGCGCTGTTCAACGTCAACGACGGGCGCTTCCGGGCGCCGGGCACGCAGCAGGGGTACTCCCCGTTCTCCACCTGGACCCGGGGCCTGGCCTGGGCGATGCTCGGCTTCGCCGAACTGCTGGAGTTCCACGAGGACCCGGTGTTCGCCGAGGCGGCCCTGGCCACCTGCGACTTCTACGTCGAGCACGCGGCCGCGGCCGACGGCGTGCCCTACTGGGACACCGGCGCGCCGGGCCTGGCGCACCTGGACCTGTCGGCGCCGGCCGACCCGTTCAACGCCCACGAGCCGGTCGACTCGAGCGCGGCGGCGATCGCGGCCCAGGGCCTGCTGCGGCTGGGGCGGCACCTCGGTCGCGCGCACTACGTGCAGGCCGGGCTGACCGTGGCCCGGACGCTGCTGGCCGAGCCGTACCTGTCCACCGACCCCGCGCATCAGGGGCTGCTGCTGCACTCGGTGTACCACCGGCCGAACGGCTGGGACCAGGTGCACGCCGGGCAGTCGGTGCCGAACGGGGAGTCGAGCATGTGGGGCGACTACCACCTGCGGGAGCTCGGGCTGTACCTGCTGCGCCTCGACGACGGCCCGTACTACACGTTCTTCGGCGGTGTCGCATGAGCGGTCCGGAGCGGAGCGGAGGGGCCGCGAAACATGGAAGCAGCTTTGGCTCAGGCCGGCACCGGAGCGAAGCGGAGGTGACGGCATGAGCGGTCCGGAGCGGAGCGGAGGGGCCGCGAAACATGGAAGCAGCTTTGGCTCAGGCCGGCACCGGAGCGAAGCGGAGGTGACGGCATGAGCGCGGCCCTCGTCACGGGCGCCTCCCGGGGCATCGGCCGCGGCATCGCCCTCTGCCTGGCGAGCGCCGGCTTCGACGTCGTCGTGAACTACGCGAGCAACGCGGCGGCCGCGCAGGAGGTTGCCACGCAGGTGCAGAAGCGAGGAGCAAGGGCCGCGGTGGTACGGGGGGATCTCGCGCTCGCCGAGGACCGCGCCCGGCTCGTCGACGCGTCCTACGAGGCCTTCGGCGACATCGACCTGCTCGTCAACAACGCCGGCGTGGCCCCGGCGGTCCGCGCCGACATCCTGGAGGCCGGCGAGGAGTCCTTCGACCGTCTCGTCGGCATCAACCTCAAGGGCCCGTACTTCCTGACCCAGCTGGTCGCCAACCGCATGATCGCCGCCGGCACGAGGGGCCGGATCGTGACCATCTCGTCGATGAGCGCCTACACCGCCAGCGTGAACCGCGGCGACTACTGCATCACGAAGGCCGGGCTGTCGATGCTGACGAAGCTGTACGCCGCGCGCCTGGCCGAGCACGGCATCAACGTCTACGAGGTGCGCCCGGGCATCATCGAGACCGACATGACGGGCGGGGTGCGGGAGAAGTACGACCGGCTGATCCTCGACGAGGGCGTGACGCCGATCCGCCGCTGGGGCACCCCCGACGACGTGGGCCGGGCGGTGGTGGCGATCGCGACGGACCTGCTGCCCTTCTCCACCGGCCAGGTGATCGACGTCGATGGGGGCTTCCACCTCCGCACGCTGTAGCCGCGACGCACGGCGATCGGCGGCGCACGTATCGTAGGCGCCGCCGATCGCGGACAGCCGGACTGACCTCCACCGTTCGGACAATTTTCGAGGTCGCGGCTTAATGCGGAGCAAATTTTCGGAACCACTCGCCGACAAGGGCCGCCACCTGGGCATTTGCCAGATGAGCATGCTGATCGTCACCGCACGGACACGCTTCGAACAAAGCGGCGCTTCAGAATTCGGGGGCCAGGCGGCCCGGTATTTCCGGCAATCGATCGCATACCGAGCAATCCGGGCCGACCGCCGCGCGGTCCCACCCTCACGGTGCTCGATTTCTCGGGGCACATGAACGAGCACCGCTCGTCTTACACTGCGGATCGCCTTCGGCGCGGCCGCATCACCGCCGCCGCGGCCGGGGTTCACCACTCTCGGGGAGGAAACGCTTTGTCATCCACCTTCACCCGCCGCTCCGTGCTGCGGGCGGCTGCCGCCACCGCGGCCACGACCGCCGCCGCGCCGCTGATCATGTCGGCGACCGAGCAGGCCGCCTCCGCCACGGTCCCCGGCGAGCTGGGCCGCATCTCGTACAGCGTCGGCAGCACCTTCTACGTCGCGGACGCGAACGGGGCCAACGCGCGCGTGCTCGCCAGTGGCGTCAGCGGCAGTGGTGACTGGGCGCCGGACGGCAGCCGGTTCTTCTACGGCAGCGGCACCCAGCTGAACTCCGTGCGCGCCGACGGCACGGGCTGGCTGCGGCTGCTGACGAACCCGAGCAAGTCCGCGCGGGACGTCACGGTGACCCAGGACGGCCGCTACGTCGTCTTCAGCAGCGACACCGGCCTGCGCTACGCCGGCACGGGCGCCAACTGGTACGACTCGTCGGTGCTCTACGGCGTCGGCTCGATCGACCGGCCGACGGTCTCCGTGGACGGCACGATCTTCTACGACCAGGGTGGCGCGACCCTCGACACCCGCTCGATCGTCCGGTTCAGCAACCAGACCGGGCCCCAGGAGATCATCACCAACGGCTGGGACCCGGACGTCTCGCCGGACGGTTCGCAGGTCGTCTTCGTGCGCAGCGACAGCGCGAACGGCAAGGCCCAGCTGTGGCTGGCCGGCAGCGACGGCTCCAACCCCGCCCAGCTGACCACCGAGGCGGCGGCCGGCGCGTGGAACATCCAGCCGAAGTGGTCGCCGGACGGCGCGACGATCCTGTTCGCCAGCGCCGCCAGCAACGGCGGCACCACCGGCATCAAGAAGATCAACGTGGAGAGCAAGGCCGTCGCGTCCGTGGTCGCCAACGGCGCCAACCCGACGTGGCAGCCGGTCAAGTCGGGCCTGGTCGAGCGGGTCTGGGGGCAGACCGCCCTGGACACCGCGATCGCGACCTCGCGGTACAACTTCGCCGACCACGGCCTGGCCGAGAAGGCGCGGCCGCAGGCCAAGGCCGTGGTGCTGTCCCGCAACGACGTGTACTACGACGCCCTGTCCGGCTCGGCGCTCGCCGTCAACAAGCAGGCCCCGCTGCTGATCACCCCCCGCGACGGCCTGCCGGCCAGCGTCGAGGCCGAGATCAAGCGCGTGCTGGGCACCTCCGGCGACGTCTACCTGCTCGGCGGCACCGCCGCCATCCCCACGCCGATCGAGAACCGGCTCAAGAGCATCGGGTTCACCACCCACCGTGTCGCCGGCAACACTCTCTTCGACACGGCCATCGCCGTCGCCAACGCGATCACCACCACGCCCGACACCATCATCGTCTCCACCGCGCTGAACTACTACGACGCCCTCGCCGCGGGCGCGGCGGCGGGCGCCAACCCGGGCACCGTCATCGTGCTGACCGCCGGTGACACCCTGCCGGCCGAGACGGCGGCGTACCTCAACAAGTTCAACCCGGACCAGGTCGACATCGTCACGGCGGGCGGCCCCGGCGACCGGGCCGTGATCGGCGGCTACATGCGCGGGCAGCTGCCGAGCTGGCCGGACGAGCTCTACTACTACGCGATCATCGGCCAGTTCGCGCAGGACACCGCGCAGCTCATCGCCGAGTTCTTCTTCGGCTCGCCGCGCTGCGCCGGCATCGCCACGATGACGTCGTGGTACGACGCCCTCACCGGTGGCGCGATGATCGGCGGGAACTACGGCCCGCTGCTGCTCACGGCGCCGAACAGCCTGGACCACCAGGTCTCGGACTACCTGTCCCACAACTCGGCGGCCATGGTCGACGTGGTGCTCATCGGCGGTCCCAACGCCCTGTCGCCGAACCTCATCCCGCAGCTCGGCAACTCCTTCTCGCTGCCGGGGCACTACACCACCAGCGAGACCACGCCGGAGAACTCGCTGCAGGCGAAGGCCCAGGCCAAGTCGCTCGCCGCGACGGACCCGAAGAAGGCGGCCACCAACCCGGCCGCCAAGCAGGACAAGGCCCCGGGCCTCGCGGCCAAGCCGGTGCAGGCCAGCCGGTAACCCGGCGGGAAACGACAGAAGGGCCGCGGCGCGAAGCCGCGGCCCTTTCGTTCGTCCCGCTGGGTTCAGGCCACGCTCAGGGCCGCCCGCACCGACGGCATCTCGACCGTCTCCGCGGCGGCGTCCCCCCGGGCCGAGGAGGGGTTCGTCGCGGCCCAGCTCGCGAACGCGATCGCGACCAGGCCAAGCACCACCGCGACGAACGGCACGACGGAGCCGAACTCTGGATGCCAGACCCCGTTGAAGGGGTTGAAGTGCGGCCGCATCGGGTCGGGCGACACGCCCGACTGCCAGCGGACCATCGTGGCGGCGAGGACCGTCAGGTGCACGACCGGCATCACGACGAAGGCGATCCAGCCGGCCATCGTCCGGCTGCGCGCGGCCGTCAGCACCCCCTCGCGGCCCAGGATCTCCGCGGCCAGCAGCGGGGCCCCGACGAACAGGGGCAGCAGGTAGCGGCCCTGGGTGGGGAACCCGTGCAGGTTGGCGTTGGCCGGGTCGGTGATCGTCGGGACGATCCACGCGATGACGACCATGATCACGATGCGGTACCGGTCCCGGAGCGACCCGACGACGAGCGCGGGCATCAGCAGGCCGCCCAGGGCGACGAGCCACACGGCGAAGACGTACGTCGGGACGGGCACGTCCAGCCACGACACGGCCGCGACCATCTGCTGCAGGTAGGTGCCCCACTGCTGGAGCACCACGACCTCGAGCGCCTGCTTGTACGTGAACGGCGGGCTCAGCGGGTCGATGTACATCAGCGCCAGCGTCCGCATGCTCATCGTCCACGCCAGCGACGCCACGCCGGCCGCGGCCAGCGCGCCGAGCCATATCCGCATCGTGCGCATCCGCAGCAGCTCGCGAATGTGGGCCCAGCGGTTCGGGATCAGCAGCGCGAAGGCGCCCGCGGCGAGCCACAGCGGCCCGGCCGCCCGGACGGTCAGCAGCACCAGCGACGCGATGCCGGCATAGTGGACCATTCGCGGCTCGGCGGCCAGCTTGCCGTGCGCGAGCGGGATCAGCGCGGCGAACAGCAGGATGCCGGCCGCCATCTCGACCGACGACGGGTTGACGGCCCCGGCGAGGCTCAGCACGGTGGGCGTGGTCATCAGGACGACCGCGGCCACGCCGGCCCGGTTGGTGAACCAGCGCAGGACCGCCGAGAACGCGAGCGTCAGCAGGCCGGCCACCAGCGCGGCGTCGATGAGCCGGGCCAGCAGCAGCCCCTTCATCGACGGCCAGATCAGCAGCGGCAGGCCGACGATCGCGTAGTACGCCGGGTTGTACCGACCGGCGGTAGTGGGCGTGCGCACCGGCGTGCGGTCGTCGTGGTTGAAGTGGTCGCACGACGCCGGCACGCTCGGCTGCTGCTGCCAGCACTTGGGCCGCACGAGGCTCTTCGGCACGGTCTGGTAGGCGCCGGTGCCGGAGACCGCGTCCACGGGCGCGGGCGCGATCTGGCCGCGCACCACGCCGGCCGCGCGGATCAGGTGCGGCATCTCGTCGGCGGCGCCGTTGTAGGGTGTGGCGAGCGCCCAGCCGGCGGCCACGACGAAGTAGCCGACGAAGAACATGGCCAGCAGGGTGCGGCTGCTGAACCGTAGGCGATCGCGGAGCCTGGACACGCCGTGAGAGTAGTCGAGCGGCGACGGCTAAGCACCATCCGAAAAGCTGCCTTTACCTCCCGCTTACCCGCCGTCCAGCATCCAGGCGTGCGCCGGGCCGGATGGGCGGACTAGACTCCGCGCCCGTGAGCGACAACGTGGCCGTGCCGGCCAGATCTAAGGCATCGAGCCTTGGCCGCCGGGCGCTGAACAACAGCCTGCTGCGGTTTCTGGCCACCGGAGGCGTCAGCGCGGCGCTGGACACCGCCCTGCTGTGGGTGCTGCACGAGGAGCTGCACGTTTCGCTGCCTCCGGCGACGCTGTTCTCCGTCATGGCCGCGTTCTTCGCCAACTTCGCGCTCAACAAGTTCTGGTCGTTCAGCAGCCGTGGCTTCACGACCCGCCAGCTGGTCCGCTACACCATCCTCGCGGGCGGTAACTGGGCGTTCACCACGTTCGCGGTGTGGGCCCTCACCGAGTTCGGCCTCTACTTCCTGGTCGCCAAGCTGATCACGCTGGCCGTGGCGTCGGCCGGCAACTACGTCGGCTACCGGCTGTGGGTCTTCAAAGAGCAGTAGGGTTTTGCGTGAACCGGCAAATCGGTTGTCATGGGGCTCGGTGTCATTTTTCACGTGTCACCGCGGCCACGCTCGGGTACGCCTTGTAGGGTGCGCCTGCGTCGACATGTAGCCCTCAAGGCCCTCGCCTCGCTGTTGCTCTGTGGATTGTTCGCCGGGGTGGTGGTCGCCGCCGCCATATTCCCGGGGCTGGCGTTCTCCGGCCTGGCCGCGAAGAGCGGGGCCGACACCTTCGAGGACCTGCCGACCGACCTCGACGTGCTGCCCTCGCCGCAGATCTCCTACATCTACGCCAGCGACGGCAAGACGCTGCTCGCCATGATGTACGACGAGAACCGCCGCGACGTGCCGATCGCCGACGTGTCGACGTTCATGACGCAGGCGATCGTGGCGGCCGAGGACACGCGGTTCTACGAGCACCGCGGGGTTGACCTCAAGGGCGTGGCGCGGGCGTTCGTCAACAACGAGAACGGCGGGGACCAGCAGGGGGCCTCGACGCTGACCATGCAGTACGTGCGGCAGGCGACCGCCTACTCGGCGCAGACGCCGCAGGACGTCCTCGACGCGACCTCCAAGACGCCCGGGCGCAAGCTGCGCGAGATGAAGCTGGCCATGGCGCTGGAGAAGAAGCTCACCAAGCAGCAGATCCTGGAGCGGTACCTCAACATCTCCACCTTCGGCCACGGCGCCTACGGCATCTACGCGGCCGCGCAGGTCTACTTCGGCAAGTCGCCGAAGGACCTCACGCTGGGCGAGTCGGCCCTGCTGGCGGGGCTGGTCAAGGCGCCCTCCACGAACGACCCCGCCACGGCGGAGGGGCTGCCCAAGGCGCTCGGCCGGCAGACGTACGTGCTGGACCAGATGGTGAACATGCACTACATCACGGCCCAGCAGCGCGACCAGGCCAAGGCGGAGAAGCTCAACATCATCGGGCAGCGCACGCCCGAGGGGTGCGGGTCGGTGCAGCGGCCCGACCTCGGCGCCGGGTTCCTCTGCGACTACCTGCGGCGCTGGTGGGTGGACCAGCCGGCCTTCGGGGCCGACACGTTCGAGCGGGAGAACCGGCTGCGCTCCGGCGGGTACACGATCGTCTCCTCGCTCAACATCCAGGCGCAGGCGGCGGCGTTCAAGTACGCCCAGGACCAGCCGGGGGTCGGCGGCGAGAAGATCGGGATGGGCAACCCGGAGGCGGTCATGATCGCCGCGGTGGAGCCCGGCACCGGCCGGGTGGAGGCGCTCGCGACCAACCGCAACTTCAGCAACGACCAGACGAACAACGGGCCGAGCACCAGCCCCTCCCGGAAGGGGCAGAAGGGCAACTACCCCAACACGACCGTGCCGCTCATCACCGGCGGGCCGGACGTGCCGGGGTACCAGGGCGGCTCCTCGTTCAAGATCTTCACGGCGGTGGCGGCGATGGAGGCCGGTCTCCCGCTGGCGCACACCGAGGACGTGCAGGCGCAGTTCGTCTCCGACTACCCGCTCAACGCCGAGAGCCCGGCCGCCTGCAACGGCCCGCACTACTGCCCGAAGAACTCCACCGGCGACCCGACCGGCACGTTCAACATGTGGCAGGGCTTCGGCATGTCGCTCAACACGTACTTCGTGCCCCTGGAGCAGCGCGTCGGCGCGGACCACGTGGTCGACGTGGCCAAGCGGCTCGGCATCCAGTTCCGCTCGTCACAGGACGCCGGCTACGCCAAGAACGCCAAGACGTGGGGCGCGTTCACGCTCGGCGTGTCGGACACCACCCCGCTGGACCTCGCCGGGGCGTACGCGGCCCTGGACGCCGACGGCGTGTACTGCGCGCCGACCCCGGTGGTCGAGATCCACGACCTGCACGGCAACAAGGTCGACGCCGGCCAGCCGCAGTGCCGGCAGGTGGTCGCGCCGGACATCGCCCGCGCCGCCGTGGACATGGCCCGCTGCCCGGTCGGCGACCAGTCCGCGTTCAGCGCCTGCCCCGGCAGCGGTACCGCGACCGGCGTGCGCGACCAGGTGGGCCGCCCGGTCGCCGGCAAGACCGGCACCACCGACAGCGGCAAGAGCGCCACGTTCATCGCGATGACCCCGCAGCTGGCGGTGGCCGGGATGCTCACCGACCCGGACAACCCGCAGACCAACAAGGTCATGTCGCACCCGGTGGTGAACACCGCGGTCGCCTACACGCTCAAGGCGGCGATGAACGGCCTGAAGGTCGAGGACTTCAAGGCGCCGAGCCATCAGACGGCGTTCGGCTCGTAAGCTCCGCCGGGTCCGGCGCGGCGGCGCGCGCCCGTAGCAGGGCGTGCACCGCCGTGATGTCGGCCGGGGCGGTGCGGGCGGCGAGCCAGTACATGACCCCGGTCGGGATGAAGAACACCTGGAACGCGGCGAGCCCGATGGCCAGGTTGGCCGGCGGCGGGAAGCTGCGCGCGAGGGCCGCGAACACCGCCCCGACGACCCCGTTGCCGGCGGCCCGGCCGACCCCGTTGACGAGGTTGCCCATCGAGTACACCGTGCCGCGGTGCTCCGGCGGGTTGACGTCGGCGATGAGCGCGAACCAGTTCGGGGAGTTCGCCGAGGTGAGCGCCAGCGCGACGAGGGCCAGCAGGAACGCCCCGAGCAGGCCGGGCGAGGTGAACAGGGAGCCGAGCACCAGGGCGGCGGCCGGCCGGCCCGACGGCGGCGGGAGCGTCAGCGGGGCGAAGAAGAGCAGGACGTACAGCGGGACGCCGGCCAGGATGCCGATCGCCGCCACCTTGGCCCGCCCGCCGAGGTCGCGCCGCTGCCAGCGGTCCCCGATCAGCCCGCCGACGATCGACAGCACCCCGCCGAGCTGGAACAGCGTGGCCAGCACGCCGCCGATCGCGATCGCGCTCTGCTCGTCGTAGCCCTGGGCCTGCGCCTTGGCCTGGAACAGCCGCGGCAGCCAGACCAGCGAGCCGAACGCCGCCTGGGCGGTGAGCCCCTGCATGACCAGCCACACGTTGGTCCGCCGGGCGGCGATCCTCGGCAGGTCGTCGCGGGAGATCCGGTGCTCGTACTCCTCGCCCGCCGCGAACACCGCGGCGAGGTCCGGCTCGCTCTGGCCGCGGCGGATGTCGGCGGTGGTGAAGTACGCGATGCCGGCCGCCACCCCGAGCCCGGCGAGCACGTAGAACGGGGTCCTCCAGTCGCGGCCGCCGAGCTGGCTGGCCACCAGCACCCCGGCGAGCGTGCCGACGCCCTGCGACAGCCCCCACAGGCTCATCACCAGCCCCCGCCGCCGCGGCGAGATGAGGTCGCTGACCACGGAGAACCCGACCGACCCGACCGCCCCGAGCCCGAGCGCGGCCAGCAGCTGGGCGCCGAGGAAGCCCCAGTAGCCGCTCGTCAGCACGGTCGCCCACGTCCCGGCCGCCCACAGCAGCGTGCCGATCATGAGCACCGGCTTGCGGTCGGTGCGGTCCCCGGCGTACGCCCAGGCGACGGCGGCCACCGCGGTCACGAGGTAGCTGATCGCGGTGACCACCCCGAGGGCGCCCTCCCCCACCCCGAGCGACCGGCTGATCGGCGTGTAGAGCGGGGGCACCAGGCCGATGGCCACATTGTCGAGCGAGGCCAGGATGATGAACACGACCACGCTGTACACCCGATGCACGTTCACACCCAACCACCGCGCGCCCGCGGGTGCCAACGTTTCCGCCGGTGGCGGGCCCTGCCCGACGGCATCGCCGCCGTGTTCCCGGGCGACGACCGCACCCGCCCGGGCCCGCCGCGCATGTCCCGGCCGCGCACGTCGGTCACCCGGGCACAACCTCGACCGGGCCGGCCGCGATCCCGATCGTCATCGCGGGGGCCTCGTGGCCAGGTCGGTCAGGGCCTCGTCGATCGAATGGGGCTGGTCGGCCGGGGTACGCAGCCGGCTGCGGTAGCCGGCGACCTTGGCGCGGTTGCCGCAGGTGGCCATGTCGCACCAGCGGCCGGCGGCATTGCGGCCGTGGTCGTAGAAGGCGCGGCCGCACGACGGGTTGGCGCACAGCTTCAGCCGCGCGAAGGTGCCGGCGTGCACGGCGTCGAGGACGATCCCGGCCAGGCGGGCCAGCGCTGGACGGGCACCGCCGCCGGCCGTCGTGATGCCGGTGCGTCGCAGGGAGAGCAGCCGCGCTGCGGCGCCCAGCCAGTCGAGCAGCGCATTGAACTCGCGCAGGGCGGGGCCGGGGTCGGCCAGCTCGGCGTTGGCGGCGAGCAGGCCGCGCACGGCGTGGCGGAAGGCGGCCACCCGTTCGGCGTCCTCGGCGGGCAGGTCGGTCGCGTTGGCGAAGTCGCGCAGCACGTCCAGGTCGTCCGGGGCGTGGGCAGGGCGGCGAGCGGTGGGCACCCGGACATTATCTCCCGCCGCGATGTAACCGGTATTAGCTGACATCGGTTACCATCGCTGGCATGAGAACCGCGCTGATCGCCGGATTGTCATTGGCCCTCCTGCTCGGCGGGTGCGCGTCCCCCGGCACCGCGACGCCCGGCAACGCGACCTCCGGCAGGCCGAGTCCGGTGGAGCCGTCCCGGGTCGACGGGTGTGTCGAGCCCGGGGAGGGGGTCCCCGCGGATCTGCGGGAGAGCGAGACCAGCACCGTCACCGCGGTCCGGCTGGGCAGCGGCCCGCGCGGGGTGGTGCTCACGCCGGAGCACGGCGGGACCATCTGCCAGTGGCTGCCGTTCGGGCGCAAGCTGGCCGGGCGCGGGTACCACGTGCTGATCTGGGACCCCGGCTTCGACCCGGTCGCCGAGATCGCCCACTTCGCGGCGGTGCTGCGCGAGGCGGGCGCGCGGCGGGTGGTGCTGGTCGGGGCGTCCAACGGGGCCAACATCGCCACCTTCGGCGCGGCCTGGACCACGCCGCCGGTCGACGGGCTGGCCTGGCTGTCCGGGGAGGACATGCTGTACGTCGCCGGGCAGAACGGCCGCCCGGTCAGGGACGCCGCCGCGCGGGTCGCCGTGCCCGCCCTGCTCATCGCCGGGCGGGACGACCCCATGCACTGCGCCGAGGTGGCCGGCCAGCTGGCCGCGCTCATGCCCAGCACCGAGAAACGGGTCCTGATCGTCCCCGGCCCGGAGCACGGCGTGCGGCTGCTGACCGGGGCCGCCCAGCCGGCCGTCGAGCAGGCGCTCACGGAGTTCCTGCAGGCGCGCACCGGCTGACGGTGGTACCCGGCGGCCGGCCGGCCGTCGGGTACCACCGGGGCGTGCGGGTGGCTCAGCCCGTCTCGCCGGCGACCGAGAGGGTGCGCAGGCGCTGGATGGCGTAGGCGGTCGAGGCGACGACGAAGACGCCGGCCATCACGCAGCTCAGCGGGACGGACACGTGGCCCTGCAGGAGGTCGGTGGGGGCCAGGTAGTCGACGATGGCCTGGACGTACTGCTGGATGGACAGCTTCTGCGTGCCCGACAGGATGTTGCCCAGCACCCCCTCCCACAGCACGACGTAGGCCAGGCCCACGAGCACCGGGCGGCGGGTCAGCACGCTCATCATGAGGAACAGCGAGCAGTAGGCCAGGGCGCCGATCACGGCCCCGACGATGAGGGCGAAGGCCAGGGCGGGCTCGCCGGCGATCAGGCCGACGACGAACAGCGGCACGCCGGCGAAGAGGGCGGTGATGCCGGTGGCCACGCCGAGCTTGGTGAAGATGATCTCCGAGCGGGGCAGCGGCTTGGCCAGGATGTGGGTGATGGTGCCGTCGTCGACCTCGGAGCCGAGCACGCCGGTGCCGACGATGAGGGCGATGACGGGGAGGACGGCGGTGATGCCGAGGCCGCCGATGACGGCCTCGCCCCACTCGGCCGGGGGCGGGCCGAAGGCGCGCACGACCAGGGCCAGGCCGATGAGGAGCAGGGGCAGCGGGACGAGCAGCCAGATCCGGCGGCGGCCGAGCAGGCCGCGGGTCGTGATCATGGCGATCGTGGCGTTCATCAGGCACCCACCAGGTAGGAGAAGACGCTTTCCAGGGACTCGTCGGCCGGCAGGAGGCGGCGCACCCGCACGCCCTCGGCGAGGGCGATGCGCGGCAGGGCGCGGGTGAACGTGCCGTAGTCGGAGGCGCGCACCTGCAGGCCGGTGGCGTCGATGTCGACGCCGGCCACCGAGGCCTGGCCCATGAGGGCCACCGCCAGGCGGCGGTCGTCGCTGGAGCGGATGGTGAACACGTGTGGCCGGTTGGTCATGAGGCGGCGGATGGTGCGGAAGTCGCCGGACGCGGCCAGGCGGCCGGCCACCATGACCTGCACGGTGCCGGAGACCTGCTCGACCTCCTCCAGGATGTGCGAGGAGAACAGGACGGTGCGCCCGTCGTCGCCCATCTTGTGCAGCAGGTCCATCATGTGGAAGCGCTGCCGCGGGTCCATGCCGTTGAAGGGCTCGTCCAGCAGCAGGACGCTCGGCTCGTGCACGAGCGCGGCGGCGACCCGGATGCGCTGGCGCATGCCCTTGGAGTAGGTGTCGATCCGCCGGTCCTGGGCCGGCTCCATCTCGACCAGGGCGAGCGCCCGGCGGGCCGCCTCCTGCGGGTTGGCCAGCCGGAAGAGCTTGGCGCTGGCGACCACGAACTCCTTGCCGGTGAGGAAGCCGTGCACCGACTCGCGCTCGCTGACCAGGCCGAGGCTGCGGTAGACGTCGGGGTTGCGCCAGGTCGGCGCGCCGTCGACGGTCAGCGTGCCGCGCGACGGGGCCAGGAAACCGGACATCATGTGCAGGAGGGTGGTCTTTCCGGCGCCGTTGGGGCCCAGGAGGCCGGTGACGCCCGAGCCCAGGGTCATGGTGACGTCGTTGACGGCGACCACGTTGCCGTACCACCGCGAAACGTGCTGCAGCTCGACGGTGCTCATGTCAGGCGGCCACCTTCCGGTAACGCAGCAGCAGGAGCCCGACGGAGCCGCCGAGCAGGACCAGGGCGGCGGCGCCGTAGACCGGGCCGTAGTCGCCCAGCGGCAGCCCCTCGCCGGCGGACGGCGGGCCGAAGAGCCACTGTTCCAGCCCGAGCATGAGGAACATCGGGTTGGCCAGGAACGCCAGGGACTTGAGGGTGGCGTTGCCGAGCACGCTCAGGATGCCGACGATCGGCGAGGTGATGAGGAAGACGCCGACGATGAACGCGGCGGCGAAGGCCCGGCGGCCGGAGAGCGAGGCGATCAGCAGCGACACCGAGGCGAGGACCAGGGCCCGGATGAGCGCGGCGGCCAGGCCCGGGCCGAGGTCGCCGAGCTCGTCCCAGGCGCCGTGGAAGCCGTCGGTGCGGGTGAACACGGCGCCGAGGTAGATCAGCAGCTGCGGCACGCCGAGCAGCAGGAGCACGGCGGTGACCAGCGCGGCGTACTTGGCCAGCGCGTAGTCGGTCCGGGCCAGCGGGCGGGAGAAGTACAGCGGCAGGGTCCGGTCCCGCAGGTCGCGGGAGACCAGCTCCGGGGCGACGATGGCCAGGAACAGCATCACGGGGTAGCTCAGGTTGGCGGCGTACTGCCGGTAGCTCATGAACGTCTCGCCGGTGATCGAGCGGACGGCGATGACGATCACCGCGAAGAACAGCACGATGCCGATGACGAGCCAGGGGAAGACCTTCGCCTTGGCGCCCCGGCCGATGCCGAACGCGCTGCGCAGGCTGTGCTCGTAGAGGGAGCGGTTGGCGTACCACCGGCCGAGGCGCGGTCCCTTGTACCGCTGGTAGCCGATGTCATGGATGACACTAGTCTGCGGCGCCACGGCCGGCCTCCTGAGCAACGCTGACCGCGGGCGCGGTGACGGTCGGGGGTTGGAACAGCTCGGCCACCCGGTGGCGGCGCTGGTCGAGCCGGTGCAGCGGCAGGTCGAGCTCGGCGACGGCGACCAGGATGCGGTCGTAGACGTCCTCGCTGTCCAGCGGCACGCTGAGCGCGGCCCCCTCGCGGGTGGCCGGGATGCCGAGCTCGGCCAGGCGGGCGGTGAGCTGCTCGACGCCCTCGCTCACCTCGACGGTGAGCACGTCCCGGCTGGTCGTCATGTCCTCGACGGTGGCCGAGCGCAGCAGCCGCCCGCCGTCGATGGCGATGATGGAGTCGCAGATCCGCTCCACCTCGCCGAGCAGGTGGGAGCAGACCACGATGGAGATGCCGAACTCGGTGCCGATGCGGTGCACCAGCTCCAGCATGGCGTCGCGGCCGGCCGGGTCGAGGCCGTTGGTCGGCTCGTCCAGCAGCAGCAGGTCGGGGTCGTGCGCCAGGGCCTGGGCCAGTTTCACCCGCTGTTTCATACCGGTCGAGTAGCCGCCGATCTGCCGGTAGCGCTCCTCGTAGAGCCCGACGTGGCGCAGCGCCTCGGAGGCGCGCTCGCGGGCCGCGGTGGCCGGCAGGCCGCTCATGCGGGCCAGGTGGGTCACGAACTCGGCCGCCGAGACCTCGCTCGGCAGGCAGTCGTGCTCCGGCATGTACCCGACCCGGGAGCGGACCTCTTCGGCGCTGGCGGTCGGGTCGAGCCCGAGAACGCGCAGCTCGCCGGAGGTCGGCCCGAGCAGGCCGAGCATGATCTTGATGAAGGTGGACTTGCCGGCGCCGTTGGCCCCGACGAGACCGATGATCCCGGGCTGCACGGCCAGGGTGAGATCCGCCAGGGCCGTGACGCCGCCGCCGTATCGCTTCGTCAGCGCACGCGTCTCGATGAGTGTCACGTCGCCGAGACTACGGACCGTGTCCCCCTCCGACTATCCGGATCGCACCTGAAAGGCGTTCCTTAGGGGTTCTACCTGTGATACTTCTCAGGTTCGCCCCGTCCTCAGGTCGGGGGTGACGCCGCCGAGTGAGTGATATGCCCGTCGACGAGGCGCTCGTGCGCATGCGCCGCAGCCTGGAGTGGGCCGGCATCATCAGCCGCACCTGCGCGATGCTGTGGATCATCGCGTCCATCGCCGTGCTGCCGGCCATCCCCGGCATGTCGACCGCCCTGGGCCTGGCCGCGGCGGGGGCCGAGGGGCTCATCAACGGGCTCGCCGTGGTGGCGCTCCGCAGCGTGGCCAAGCCGCGCTACCTGCGGCTGAGCGCCGTCCTGGTGGCCGTGGACACCCTGGCGATCGTCGGCATGGTCTTCAGCGCGGCCCGCTCCCCCGACCTGGTGTTCTGGCCGCTGCTCATCATCCCGATCATCGTGGCCGCGTACCGCCACCAGCTCACCGGCGCGCTGCTGGTCTGCGCGGTGGCCTGCGCCGCCGACTTCCTGCTGTACTGGCAGTCGCCGCAGCTGGTGGGCCGCCAGATGCCCGCCGACCTGATCAGCGTCGCGCCCGGGCTGGAGCTGGTGGTGGCGATGATGACCGGGCTGCTGTCCCGGGCCCACCACAACCACCTGGGCCAGCTGGCCGCCGCCCGGGCCGGCCTGCGCGAGCAGGCCCTGCACGACCCGCTGACCGGGCTGGGCAACCGCAACCTGCTGCACGAGCACGCCCGCGGCGTCCTTCGCCCCGGGGACGTCGCGTCGGTACTCGTCCTGGACCTCGACGGCTTCAAGCCGGTCCCACGACGAGCTGGGCCACGCCGCCGGCGACGAGCTGCTGCGCGTCGTCGCCGACCGGCTGCGCGCCCAGGTCCGCGACGGCGACCTGGCCGCGCGGCTCGGCGGCGACGAGTTCGTGGTGATGCTGCCGGCCACCGACGCGCCGGCCGCCCGGGAGGTGGCCGAGCGGCTGCGGGCCGCGATCGGCGCCCCCGTCCCGCTCGGCCCCGGCACGGTCCGGGTGGACGCCAGCATCGGCACCGCCACCGCGCGCGACGGCGACCTGGACAGCCTGCTGCGCACGGCGGACGCCGAGATGTACCGCGTCAAGTCCGCCCACCACCTGCTGCGCGAGAGCGTCAGCCCGCCAGCCCGGCCAGCCGCAGCAGCAGCGACTTGACGTCGGCGGCCGCGACCCGCTCCGGCGTCAGGGATGGGTCGTCGCACAGCCAGACCGGGCCGTCCTCGTCGGCGGCCGGGCGCAGCCCGTGCGATCCCCGCACCGCCTTCGCGCCGGCGTCGAGGCCGACGACGCTCATGAGGTACCGCATCCCGATCTTCTTGCGCAGCAGTGCGAGCCCCGCGCGCCCCTTCGCCGCCCCCGGCCCGGCCGGGTCGAGGAACAGCTCCGCCGGGTCGTAGCCCGGCTTGCGGTGGATCTCGACCAGCTTGGCGAAGTCGGGCGCCCGCGCGTCGTCGAGCCAGTAGTAGTACGTGAACCAGGCGTCGGGCTCGGCCAGCAGCACCAGCTCGCCGGAGCGCTCGTGGTCGAGGCCCTGCGCCGCCTTGCCGGCCTCGTCGAGCACCTCGCCGACGCCTGCCAGCCCGGCGCACAGCTTGCGCACCAGCGCGACGTCCTGCTGGTCGCGCACGTACACGTGGGCGATCTGGTGGTCGACGACCGCGAACGCGCGCGACGTCCACGGGTCGAGGTACTCCATCCCGTCCTGCGTGTACACGTTGAGCAGGCCCTCGGCGCGCAGCAGCCGGTTGACGTCGACCGGCCGGCGGGCCTGCGTGATGCCGTACTCCGACAGCGCCACCGTCGTCGCCCCGCGCGCCCGGCCCGCCTCCAGCAGCGGCCCCAGCACGGCGTCGAGCTCGGCCGCGGCGGCCGCGGCGCGCGGGTCGGACGGGCCGTAGCGCTGCAGGTCGTAGTCGAGGTGCGGCAGGTACACGAGGGTCAGGTCGGGCGACTTGTCGGCCAGAAGCTGCTGCGCGGCCTTGGCGATCCAGGCCGACGAGGGGATGCCGGCGGTCGGGCCCCAGTAGGTGAACAGCGGGAAGGGGCCGAGCCGGTCGGTGAGCTCGTCGTGCAGCGACGGCGGGAAGGTGTAGCAGTCGGGCTCCTTGCGCCCGTCGGCGTAGTAGATGGGGCGGGGCGTGACGGTCCAGTCGACGTCGGCGCCCATCGCGTACCACCAGCACACGTTGGCCACGGTGTAGCCGGGCTCGGCCCGCCGCGCCGCGTGCCAGAGCTTCTCCCCGCCGACCAGCGCGTTGTGCTGCCGCCACAGGAACACCTCGCCGAGGTCGCGGAAGTACCACCCGTTGCCGACGATCCCGTGCCCGGCCGGCGCCTCGCCGGTCAGGAAGGTCGACTGCACCGAGCACGTCACGGCCGGCAGCACGGGGTCCAGCGGTACCGCGGGACCGAGCTTCGACAGGTTGGGCATGTGCGGCAGCAGGCGGGGGGTGAGCCCGACGACGTCCAGCACGAGCAGCGGCTTGCTCACTTGGTGCGCTCCAGGGTCTTCAGGCCCAGGTCCTGCAGGGTGTCCCGGGCGTAGGCGAGCTCGGCGGCCATGCCGTGGGCGAGGGCCCGCGGGCCGGCCGGGCGCTGGGCGGGTGGCAGGACGTTCCAGGTGTACGTCTCGACCTCGAGGTGGTCGCAGGCGGCGATCGGCCCGCCGACGAGCGCGCCCAGGCCGGCCCGCAGCACGGCGGTGGTGGCGCGCAGCGGCGGCTCGGGCGCGGCGTGCAGCGGCACGTGGTAGTGCACCCGCCACGGCCCGTCCGGCCCGGCCTCAAGGGCCTCGTCGAGGTCGTCGAACGAGTGCGCGCAGCCGGCGGTGCGGGTCTGGTGCAGGAACTTCGGCTCGGCGTAGCGCTCCACGACCTCGCGCGACCCGTCCGGGTCGGCGACCTCCAGCGCGGCCGACACCTGGATCTTCACCACCGGCAGGCCGGCCCGGGACAGCCGCTGCACCGCGGCCACCGGGTCCTCCCAGGCGCAGGCCAGGTGGGCCAGGTCGACGCAGACGCCGAGCCACTGCCGGTCGGCCCGGGACAGGTGGACGGCGGCCTGCAGGGTGTTCTCGATGACGCAGCCGGGCTCCGGCTCGAAGGCGACGCGGACGGTACGGCCGCTCAGCACCTCCAGCGCCGCCAGCCCCTGGGCCAGGGCGTCCAGGGCGCGGTGGACCCGGGCCGCCTGCATGCCGTCCCACGGGTCGCGCCAGCCCAGCGGCAGCGTGGAGATGGAGCCGCGGGCGGCGTCGTCGGGCAGCAGGTCGACGAGGATCCGGGCCAGGTCGAGGGTGTACCGCAGGCGGGCCGGGTCGGCCCAGTCGGGGCGGTACACGGCCCGCTTGACCACCGGCGCGTGGAACTCGCGGTAGGGGAACCCGTTGAGCGTCACCACCTCCAGGCCCCGCGCGTCGAGCTCGCGGCGCAGGCGGCGGCGCCGGGACGGGTCGGCGGCCAGCTCGGCGGCGACCGCGGCGCCCAGCCACAGCCCGAGGCCGAGCACGTCGGTGCCGAGCCGCTCGCGCATCGGCGTCGCGTAGGTGTCGAGCTGGGCCAGGATGCCGGGCAGGTCCTCGGCGGGGTGGACGTTGGTGCCGTACGCCAGGTGCACCGTCTGCCCGTCGGGGTGGCGCAGCCGCATCAGGATCCCCCGCGCAGGATCGAGTTGCCCTCGAACGTCGCCTCGGTCTCGATGTCGGACAGGTCGAGGCGCTTGGACTGGCCGTAGAACTCGACCGGGTTGCGCCACAGCACCCGGTCCACGTCGTCGTCGGAGAACCCCGCGGCGAGCATGGCCTCACCGGTACGGAGGGTCAGCAGCGGATCCGAGCGCCCCCAGTCGGCCGCGGAGTTCACCAGCATCCGCTCCAGGCCGAACTCGCGCAGGATGTGCACCATCCGCTCGGCGGTCATCTTCGTGTCGGGGTAGATGGAGAAGCCCATCCAGCAGCCGCTGCCGGCCACCGCGGCGACGGTGACCTCGTTGAGGTGGTCGACGGCGACCCGGCCCGGGTCGATGCCGGACTCGCGGACCACGGCCAGGGTGCGCTCGGTGCCGCGGGCCTTGTCCCGGTGCGGGGTGTGCACCAGGGCCGGCAGCTCGTGCTCGACCGCCAGCTGCAGCTGGGCCGCGAACACCTCGTCCTCCTCCGGGGTCATCGAGTCGTAGCCGATCTCGCCGACCGCCACGACCCCGTCCTTCTCCAGGTAGCGCGGCAGCACGCCGAGCACCTCGCGGCAGCGGGGGTCGTTGGCCTCCTTCGGGTTGAGCGCGATGGTGGCGTGGTGGCGGATGCCGAACTGCCCGGCCCGGAAGGGCTCCCAGCCGACGAGGGAGTCGAAGTAGTCGGTGAACGAGCCGACGCTGGTGCGCGGCTGCCCGAGCCAGAAGGCCGGCTCGACGAGGGCCCGCACCCCGGCGGCGGCCATCCGCTCGTAGTCGTCGGTGGTCCGGGAGGTCATGTGGATGTGGGGGTCGAAGATGCGCATCACGAGACCCTCTCCTGAAGTCGGTGCAGCAGCGCGGTGGCGTCGTCGGCCATGGGGCGCCCGGCGGCGCGGCGCTCCTCGGCGAGGCCCGCGAGCATGACGGCCAGCTCGGCGTCGGCCCGGGCGTCGAGGTCGGCGATGCCGGCCAGCGGCAGGCCCATGAACACGGCCTTCAGGACCCCCTGGCGCCAGGCCGGCTGGGCGAGGTGCTTGGCGGCCGGGCCCAGTGCCGCGGCGACGAGCCGCGTGTCGTTGGTGCGCAGGGCGTCCTCGAGAATCCTGCCGGCGGATGGCACGTCGAGCAGCGGCAGGGCCCGCAGGACGGCCCGCTTCTCGGCGGCGTCCCCGTAGCGGTAGAGCGCCTCGATCTCCGCCTCGTTGTTCCCGGCCTTGCTCAGCAGCAGGACCCTGGCCGCGTCGTCGGCGCTCCAGCCGTCGATGCTGGTGAGCATCCACCGGCCGCAGCGGCGCCCGGCCGCGGGGAAGAGCCGCCCGATCGCCGAGGGCTGGCGGGCCACGGTCTCCAGGGCGGTGTCGAGCCAGACAGTGTCGGAAAGCTCCGACTTCAGGGCGGCGTACAGGGCTTCGGTACTCATGACACCTCCTGGAATCGGTCCAGCGAACGCTGCTCGGCCTCGCGCAGGAAGGCCAGCGAGTCGCGGGCCACGCTCGGCGCGGCGTGGCTGTGGCGGGGCAGCTCGACGGCGACCAGGCCGCCGTAGCCGATGTCGGCGAGGGCCCGCATCACCGGCGGGAAGTCGACCTCGCCCTGGCCGAACTCGAGGTGCTCGTGCACCCCGCGGACCATGTCGTCGATCTGGACGTTGACCAGCGAGCCGGCGGCCAGGCGCACGCACTCGTCGGCCGGCACGGGCTCCAGGCACCGGCAGTGGCCGATGTCGAGGGTCAGCCCGAAGCGCACGGGCGCGCCGAGGTCGGCGCGCAGCCGCTCCCAGTCGGCCATCGACTCGACCAGCATGCCGGGCTCGGGCTCGAAGCCGAGCATCATCTCGGCGCCCTCGGCGGCGGCGAGCACCTCGGCGCAGCCACCCACCAGCCGCCGCCAGGCCTCCTCGGCCGGCACGCCGGGCGGGCGGACCCCGGCCCAGAAGCTGACCGCCTCCGCCCCGAGGTCGGCGCCGATGCGCACGGCCCGGCGCAGGAAGTCCAGCCGCGGCCCGGGCTCGTCGTCCAGCAGCGTGGGTGCGTGCTTGTGCCACTTGTCGAGCAGGAACCGCGCCCCGGTCTCGATGACCACCCCGAGGCCGAGCTCGCCCAGCCGCTGGCCGACGGTCCGCACGTGCCGGGCCAGGTGGGCGTCGAACGGGTCGAGGTGGTGGTGGTCGAGGGTCAGGGCGACGCCCTGGTAGCCGAGGCCGGCGATGACGTCGAGGGCGTCGTCGAGGCGGTGGTTGCTGAACCCGTTGGTCCCGTAGCCGAACCGCAGCCCGGTCATGTCGGCGACACCTTCCTGGACAGCAGCCGGGCCAGCGGGGCCGCGGCGGCGACGAGGATGCCGGCGACGGGACGCCCGGCCCGGGCGGTCAGGGCGCCCTGCAACGCCGGCAGGTTGAGGATCCCGGCGCCGACCGAGGCCCGGATCCGCGGCGCGGCCGGGTCGCGGACGGCGGCCAGCTGCGGGGCGCCGTAGCGGTACGCGTACAGGGCGGCGAGGCCGGCCGGGACCAGCGGCCGCCTGGTCGCCACCGTGGCGGCCGCCACGGCCGCGGTTCCGGCGAGGGTGGCGGCGGGCAGCGCCGGGGTGGCACCGTCCACTTCGGACCGGCTCAGCGCGGTCACCGTGTACGTGTGGGCGAACACGGTCGCGGCCGGCCAGGCCGCCCGCCGCAGCCGTCCCCCGGACGCCCCCAGCAGCACGTCCAGCGCGCGGCAGGCGGCCATCGCGGCGGGGCCGGCCGGGGTGTTCTTCAGCCCGAGGTCGTAGGCCCAGACCGCGCCGGCCAGCGGCGCGGCGACGGCGAGCGCCTTCTTCCCGCCGACCAGGCCGGCGGCGGCGACCCCGGCGGCGGTGAGCCCGGCGGCCACGGCGAGGGCCGTGCGGGCCTCGACGCGGCCCGACGGGATCGGGCGGGACGGGCGCTCGACGGCGTCGATCTCGCGGTCGGCCCAGTCGTTGGCGGCCATGCCGGCCCAGTAGAGCAGGACGCTCGCCCCGGCCAGCCCGGCGGTGCGGGGGCCGAGGCGCCCGGCCGCCGCCGCGCCCGCGACGACGTCGCCCGGCACGGAGAGCGCGGCGGGGGCCCGGACCAGTTCGACGAGGTCGCGCCAGGTCGGGCTCATTGCAGGCTCGCCGCGAACTCGACCAGGGCCTCGAACTGGGCGGCCAGGCCGTGGTCGACCTCGCCCAGCGGGTCCTTGAAGAAGAACGCCAGCTGCGGCAGCGGGCCGGCGTGGCCGCTGCGGTGCGCGGCCGCGACCAGCCGGACCAGGTCGAGCACCAGCGGCGCGGCCAGCGCGGAGTCGCAGCCGTGCCAGGTGAACTCCATGCGCATCGGGGTCCCGAGGAAGCCCGCGAACGTGATGAGGTCCCAGGCGGTCTTGAAGTCGCCGATGTCGGGGACGTACTCGATGCGGGTGTGGCCGTCCGGCACGTAGCCCAGGGTCTCGCCGAGCACCCGCTGCTTGCTGGCCGACTTGGCCGCGTTGGCGCCGGGGTCGGCGAGCGTCGCGCCGTCGCCGCCGCCGAGCAGGTTGATGCCCGACCAGGACCGCACGGCGAGGCGGCGCATGGCGAACATCGGGGCGAGGACGGCCTTGAGCAGCGTCTCGCCCGTCTTGCCGTCGTGGCCGGCGTACGGCAGCCGCTGCGCCAGGGCCAGCTCGTGCAGGGCCGGCAGGCGGGCGCCCGTGGACGGGGTGAAGTCGACGTACGGGCACCCGGCGCGCAGGGCGGCGTAGGCCACGAGGGCACTGGGTGGGAGTACGACCTCCGGGGTCTGCATGGCCCGCTCCAGGGCGGCCAGGTCCGCGTGGGCGGGGTGCGGCGCCGGGGCCGGCTCGGTCGAGGCGACGTTGACGACCACCACGCGCTCGAGCCCGTGCCGCTCCCGGAACGCGGTCAGGTCGGCCGCGATCGCCGCCGCGGCCGCGGCCTGGGTCTCGGCGTGCGGCAGCGGCCGGACCTCCTCGTCCACCGTGGACAGTTCGCCGTGCAGCGCGGCGACCAGCGGCCCGGGGACGACCCCGGCCGCGGCGAGCGCCTCGGCCCGCTTCAGCAGCCCGGTGGTGGCGACGTCGTGACCGCCGAACACCAGGTCGCCGAAGCCGGGTAAGGCCGCGCCACGAAGGGCGGGATGCTCGGTGACGCAGCCGATCGGTTCGGCCAGACCGGCCCGCAGCGCCGAGGCGCCGACGATGCTGGTGACGGCCACGGATCCACGCGCGCCGACCAGCCACACACCCGTACGCACGGGGGCTCCTCCTAGCGGTGAGGACGTATGCGACAGCGGTACATGGGGTGGGCGATATCGCCGGCTGTCGCTGGCTACGGAGCCTAGAGCCCGCCGATACCCTTCCGCCAGTACCAACCGAACTTTTCTTGTTTTGATTCAAACTTTCGTTTTTGACTACTAAAGTGTGACCGAATCCGCGGGCGCCCGGCCGCGCAGCCACCACCGCTCGGCCGCGGTCCACGCCCCGCTGGTGACCAGGTAAATCCCGGCCGCAACCGGCACGAGCGGCGCAAACGCCACCGTGCCGAACGACAGGAGGCGGCTCAGCCGGGGCGCGCCGGCGGGTAGCTGCCGCACGTTCCAGAGCGCGACGGCGGCGAGGGCGGCGACGATGAGCCAACCGGCCAGCAGCGCCGGGTGCGTCGCGAGGCGGGCGGTCAGGTCGGCGCCGAGCAGGGTGTGGCCGTGCATGGCGGGGCCGGTGAACTCGCGGTACAGCAGCCAGACGAACGGGGCCTGGGCGAGCATCGGCAGCAGCCCGGCGAACGGCCCGGACCCCTCGGCGCGCATGACCTCGGCGGTCTTCTCGGCCAGGACGACGGGCTCGCGGGCGTGCCGCTCGCGCAGGTCGGCGAGGCGGGGGGCGAGGCGGGCGCGGACCCGCTCGGCGCGGTAGGCGCGGATGCTGAGCGGGAGGAGCGCGGCGCGGAGCAGGAGGGTGGCCACGACGATGGCGGCCGGCACGGAGCCGAGCGCTCCGGCCAGCGCGATGAGGGCAGGGTGCAGCACGGAACGGTCCTTTCGTTCCTTCGTGTACGGGGGGCGCCCTGTTCTGGGCGCGCGTGTTCGACGGCGCGCTCGCTTGTCGCGGCGGCGCGCTCGTTCGACGGCGGGCTCGCTTGCTCGCTTGCTTCGGCGGTCCGCTTGTTTCGGCGCAGGCGTCACCCGATGAAGGCCGCGCGCGTGCGTCCGGGCCTTCGTCGTGACTGTGTCAATTCGCGCGGCGGCTCGAGGCCGCGCGGGTCAGATTCCGGGCGCGCGGGGCCTGGGCCGGCCGGGCGCGTCGGGGTCCGCCGAGCGGATCGCCTGCCCCCGGGCCGCCCGGGCCCGGGCCGGAACGGCGCGTACCCGCGCCGGGGTCGCCGGCGCCCCGGCGACGAGCCGCGTGGCGAGCACCACGGCGAACGCCGCCAGCACCGCCGTCGCCACCGCGACGAGGTCGGCCGGCGTCGCCGCGCTCGTCCACGCGGCGAACATGGTGGTCATCGACCACGACATGCAACCGATGCTACGCACCGGATGCAAGCGCCGGCCACCGCTTCAGGCCGCGCGATGCATCCGGCCCGCCGCCAGCAGCCCCAGGACGACCACGAGCGCTGCGACGCCGAGGTTCAGGCCGCGCGATCCAGCCGGCCCGCCACCAGCAGCCCCAGGACGACCGTGAGCGCGGCGACGCCGAGCAGGAAGGCCCGATCCACCGCGTTGTCCGCGTTGGCGGCGAGCCCGAAGAGGCTGTGGCTCACCAGCGCGCCGATGCACGCGGCGAGGCGGTGCCGCGGGGTCCACGCCGCCGGGCGCGAGCTCGGCGCGGCCTGCGTCATCGTGTTCCTGCTGCTGTCGGCGGCCGGGTGCGCGGCCCACCGCCGCAGGGCGATGACGGCCAGCGCGGCCACCACCGCCGCGCCCGCCATCGGCGCGAACGCCCACGCGCCGTGCGTGAACATCGGCTGCCGCGCCCCGCCGAAGGGCCAGATCAGCCCCATGAACCCGAGCGTGGCCAGGCCGGCCGCGAGCGCCACCGCGCCCGGCCGGGGCGGGTTCGCGGGGCGCGCCGCCGGCACCCGCACCCGCAGCGCGGCCACGGCGAGCGCGACGACCACCGCCGCGATGGGCCGCCGACTACGAACACCATGCCCGCCCGGGTCCAGAGCGTCGCGGCGCCGTCGGTGCTGCCCTGGTACGCCAGGATGCTCCGCCGGAAGATGAGGGTCAGCGCGGCGAACGTCACGCTCACGGCGACCCCGGTGACGAGCAGACCCACGACGATGTGGATCGCCCTGCGCTGCTGCTGTGTCGTCATGCCGTCGACGCTAGGAATCCGGCGTCCGGCGCGAGAGCGGTCCCGCTCCTACGACCTCCGGACGAGCCCGCTGTAGATGTGCGCCCTTCGGACGAGCCCGGTTTGGATGTGCGCCCTTCGGACGAGTCCGGTTTGGATGTGCGCTCTTCGGACGAGCCCGCTTTGGATGTGGCCCTTTGGATGTGGCCCTTCGGACGAGCCCGCTTTGCATGTGCGCGAACTTGCGGGCTTCGCGATGAGCCTGCGGCCTTCGGCGCCCTTCGCGGCTCAGCCCGGCGGGCGGGGGCGCACGAGGCCGAGGTCGTAGGCGAGCACCACGGCCTGCACCCGGTCGCGCACGCCGAGCTTGCGCAGGATCGCCGACACGTGCGTCTTCACGGTCGCCTCGGTCACCACCAGCCGCGCCGCGATCTCGGCGTTGGCCGAGCCGCGGGCCATGAGCAGCAGGACCTCCCGCTCCCGGTCGGTGAGCTGCCCGAGCGCCCCGGCGGGCGCCGCCGGCGTCACCTCGGTCGCCACGAACCGGTCGAGCAGCCGCCGGGTGGCCGTGGGCGCCAGCAGCGCGTCGCCGCGGGCCACGACCCGGATCGCCTCCACCAGGTCGGCCGGGCGCACGTCCTTGAGCAGGAACCCGCTGGCCCCGGCCCGAAGCGCCGCGCAGAGCGGCTCCTCCAGGTCGTACGTGGTGAGGATGATGACCCGCGGCGCCCCCTCCCGCGAGGTCAGCCGGGCGGTCGCCGCCACGCCGTCGACCCCGGGCATCCGCACGTCCATGAGCACCACGTCGGGCCGCGTCTGCCCGGCGAGCCGGATCGCCTGCTCCCCGTCGGACGCCTCCCCCACCACCTCGAGGTCCTCGCGCGCCTCGAGGATCATCCGGAACCCGGACCGCACCAGCGCCTGGTCGTCCGCGATGAGCACCTTGATCGTCATGCCCGCTCCCCGTACGGCAACCGCGCCTCCACCTCGAACCCGCCCCCGGCGAGCCCCTCGGCCCGCAGCGTCCCCCCGAGCAGCCCGGCCCGCTCGCGCATCCCCGCGATCCCGTGCCCGCCGCCGGAGACGACACCCCCGCGCCCGTCGTCGCGCACCAGCACGTCCACGGCCGCCGCGGAGATCCGGACGACGACGCGGGCGCGCCCGGCCCGCGCGTGCCGTAGCGCGTTGGTGAGCGTCTCCTGCACGATCCGGTACGCGCTGAGCTGTACCCCGAGCGGCACCTCGCCGCCGCCTTCCCGGTCGAGGTCGACCTCCAGCCCCGCCGCGCGGACCGTCTCGGCCAGCCGGTCGAGGTCGTCGAGCGTCGGCTGCGGCCCGCCGTCCTGCCGCGCGCCCCGGTCGTCGCCGTCGTCGCCCTCGCGCACGGTTCTGTCGTCGCCCTCGCGCACGGTTCTCAGGAACGACCGCAGCTCTTCCAGCGCCGCCCGGCCGGCCGCCTCGGTCCGGCGCACCGCCTCGCGGGCCCGTTGCGGGTCGGCGTCGAACACCGCGATGCACACCACCGCCGCCGCCCGCCCGGCCGCCCCACCGGCGGCCGGCGCCCACAGCAGCATGGGCAGGGACACGGCCACGGCGGCGAGCGCGAACAGCCCCCGGGCCCGCCGGGAGAGCCATGCGGTGTACCCGTCCCCCATGCGCCGCACCTTACGCGGCCGGTCGCACCCCGGCTCGTCCACTCGCCCGCCGTTCCTCGCCGGACGCGGACCCGCGACCCACGCGGCCGATGCGGCCCGGGATCGCTGCGTGCGTCACCGGCCTACGCCCAACGTCGACCGACCCTGCCGGCCCGGTAGCCCCGGGCTCAGGCGGGCCGGGACCGTACCCAGGCCGCGACCTGCGTCCGGGACTCCAGGTTCAGCTTGTTCAGGATGTTCGAGACGTGCACCGCCGCCGTGCGGGGCGAGATGTACAGGCGGCGGGCCAGCTCCGCGTTGGTCAGGCCCTCCGCCAGCAGGACCGCCACCTCGCGCTCCCGCGGCGTCAGGGCCTCGTCCCCCGCGCCCGCCGCGCCGGCGGCCACCGGCGTCGCCAGGCCCAGGCGGCCGCGCAGGCCGGTCAGCTCGGCCACCCGCCACCCCGCCCACCGGGCCAGGTGGGGCTCCGCGGCCCGGACGTGCTCCCGGGCCGCGTCGGCGTCGCCGAGCGCGAGCAGGCACCGGGCCGCGCCGAGGTGGCCGCTGCCGCGCTGGGCCGGCAGCAGCATGGTCGGCTCGGCGACCGCGGCCCGGTAGAGGCGCAACGCGTCGGCGAGGTCGCCGGACGCCTCGGCGATGTGGGCGTCGGCGAGCCAGCGGTACGCGTCGTCGAACAGCGGGTCGTCGATGGCCACGGCGAGCGGGCGCAGCTCGTCGGCACTCAGGCCCGCGGCGAGGCCGGCGGAGATCAGGTCGTGGGCGAAGTCGCGGCCGGAGATGCCGGTGACCCGGACCGCGTCGAGGACGACGCGCAGCAGCTCGCGGGCCTGCTCGGCGCGGCCGAGGCGGCAGGCCAGGTGGAACTGCAGGCCGGGCACGGAGGTCTGGGTGAGCATCGTGTAGGCGTCGGTGGAGCTCTCGATGAGGCCGCGGATCACCATGTCGGCCTTGTCCAGCTCGCCCGCCTCGAGCAGCAGGCCGGCGAACAGCACCCCGTGGTAGTCGCTGCCGTTGCGGGTGCGCAGCAGCCCCCGGTCGCGGCGCCGGGCCGCCTCCAGCTCGGCGATCGCCGCGGCGAGGTTGCCCTCCTGCACGGCGAGGCGGGCGCGGCCCTGGAAGTACGCGGCCACGGCCAGCGACTCGAACCCGGCCTGCTCGGCGAACGTGCGCATCTTCTCCAGCGCCGCGGCCCAGTCGGCCGGCCCGCCCGGCAGCAGGTTGTAGAGGCCGTTCATCGACCGCGCGGCGATGAGCCACTCGCCGGCCTCCTCGGCCTCCTGCGCGGCCTCGTTGAGCAGCTTGATGCCCTCCTCGACGCCGGCCGCGACGCCGACCAGGGCGCAGCCCTTCTCGACCTTGCCGGCCAGCCAGACGGCCGGCATCCCGAGCTCCTCGCCGAGGGTGATCGCCATGTCGGCCCAGGCCACGGCCCGCTCGGTGTCATCGTGCAGCATGTAGGCCTGCGCGATCGCGGCGAACGCGTGGGCCTTGGCCGGCCCGTCGTCGAGGTGCGCGATCTCGGCCCGCAGCTGCGCGGCCCGCTCCTGCATGGTGTTGCTGCTGCCGATCTCCCAGCCGAGCCGGGTCAGCAGCCGCAGCGCGTCGGCCCGCTCCTCGTGGGTGGCGGCCGCGCCGAGCCAGCGCTTGCCGAGCTCCTGGGCGTCGTCGAGCAGGCCGGCCAGCCAGGCGGCCCGGGCCCCGCAGGAGAGCAGCTCGACGTCGTCGGGCAGCTCGTCGAGGCCCATCTCGGCCAGCTGCAGCGCCTGGTACGGCGACCCCATCCCCATGTAGACGTGCAGCCCCCGCCGCGCCGCCTCCACCATGTCGAGATAGCGCCCGGCGCCCCTGGCGTGGTGGGCGACGAGCGCGTAGTCCCTGCTGCCGGTGGACAGCAGCGTCTCCAGGGCCAGCTCGTGCAGCCGCCGCCGCTGCCGGGCGAGCATCTCGTCGACCAGCGCCTCGCGGGTCAGGGCGTGGCGGAAGCTGAACTCGTCGTCGCCGGTCTCCACCATCAGCCCCCGGCGGACCAGGTCGCGCAGCCCGTCGATGAGCGCGGGCTCGTCGAAGCCGGTGACCGCGGCGAGCAGGTCGAAGGGCACCTTGCGGCCGAGCACGGCGGCGGCCTCGACGATGCGCTTCTCCTCGTCGTCGAGCTCGTCGAGCTGGCGGCGCATGGCCTCGGCGATGTTCCACGGCAGCGGCCGGTCGCACAGCGTGTCGAGGTCGTTGTCGCCGTTGGCCTTGAGCAGCTCCTCGAGGAAGAACGGGTTGCCGCCGGTGCGGTTGTGCAGCGACAGCGCCGTGCGGTAGGCGGGCGCGCGGCCGGTGGCGGACTTGACGAACATCGAGGTGTCGGCCAGGCTCAGCCGCTCCAGCCGCACGTTGCTCACCGTGTAGCGCCGCTCCAGCCGGGTCAGCAGGTCGGCGAGCGGGTGCCGGCGGGTGATCTCGTCCGGGCGGTAGGTGCCGATCAGCAGCCGGCTGCCGGGCAACTCGGCGATGCGCTCGAACAGCGCCACGCTCTCGGAGTCGGCCCAGTGCAGGTCCTCGAAGACGACGATCGACGGCCCCGGGGTGGTCAGCCGCCGGACGATCTCCAGCCCGGCCTGAATGCGGTCGATCATCGACCGGGACGCGTCGGTGACCACCTCCAGCAGCTCCGGGTCGAGACCCTCGGAGCGGTGGCAGCTGTCGATCGCGTCGAGCAGCACCTCGAAGGGGCGGCTGAGGGTGCCGGGGTCGGCCTGGCCGTCGAGGATCGGAACCGCACCGGGCAGCCCCGAGATGAGTTCCTGGACCATGCGGCTCTTGCCGATCCCGGCCTCCCCGCCGAGCATGGCGATGGAAGGCTCGGACCCGTCGATCAGCCGGCGCAACCGGCGCAGCTGATCGTCGCGGCCGACCATCACCTGACTCATTCCGCTACGGCTGGCCCGCACGCCACCAGCCTACCGGCGCGTGGCCGGTGCTCTGGCTGTGATGGGCGCGACCTGCGCCACCACGGCCGGCGCGCGTGGCGCGCGGCGGGGCGCTCGTGCGGTTCGAGCCCCAGCAGGCTCTGCTGGCGGTGCTGGAGCTGGCTGTACAGGAACGCGGGGTGCATCATCTGGACTCCTCGGCCGGACGGTTCGGTGTTGTGTCTCCATCCTGTCGAGGTAAGGAGCCCCTGCCATCTGTACCTGTTACGTATCTTCGCCCGCCGGCGGTGCCTAGTCATGGCCTGCGGGGGCCTAGTCATGACGGCCGCACGCGCTACCCGGTAGAACCAGAACAGCCCCGGCGCCCCGTGTGGACCACCAGGAGGGGTGTGGTCCACATGGAGCGCCGGGGCTGAACTCCCCCGCGGTTCGGTCGCGGCGGGCCGGTCACGCCGGCTACGCCGCGGCCCGCACGCGCTGTGCTCGCCGCCGTAGCCGTACGCGGCCTGACCAGTTCTTGGCCTCGTCGAGCATGTGCAGGCGGCGCTGGCGGACGAGCTCGGTCAGCAGACCATCGTGGACGTTCATCGCATTCCCCTCTCAACCTTGTGACTCCATCCTCGCCGCGTAAGGCTTCCGTGCCATCGGTAACGCTTACGTACTCCGGCGCCGCCGACATACGTAGACGGGCCACCGCGGCGTCTACGTATCCCCTCGGCGTGACTAGTCATCCCGGCGCGGGGAATCAGTGCGGGCATGATGCGCATCGGGACGTCCGGCTGGCAGTACAAGGACTGGAAGGGCCGCCTGTACCCGTCCGACCTGCCGCAACGCCTCTGGCTGGAGCACTACGCGCAGGCGTTCGGCACGGTCGAGGTCAACAACGCCTTCTACCGGCTGCCCGAGCGCGCCACGTTCGAGGACTGGCGGGCCCGCACCCCGGACGACTTCGTGGTCGCGGTGAAGGCCAGCCGGTACCTCACCCACATCAAGCGCCTCCGCGAGCCCCGCGAGCCGGTCCACCGCCTGATGCAGCGGGCCGAGGGCCTCGGCTCGAAGCTCGGCCCGGTGCTGCTGCAGCTGCCGCCGACGCTGCCGGCCGACGCGGGCGCGCTGGAGGAGACCCTCGCCGCGTTCCCGAAGGGCGTGCGGGTGGCGGTCGAGGCGCGGCACGACTCCTGGTGGACGCCGGAGATTCGTGACGTACTGCAATCGCACAACTCCGCACTGTGCTGGTCGGACCGTGAAGGCCGTCCGCAGGCCCCGCTGTGGCGCACCGCCGACTGGGGCTACCTACGCATGCACGAGGGCCGCGCGACGCCCCGACCCCGATACGGCCGCTCGGCCCTCGACACGTGGACGGGCCGCCTGTGGGAGGCATTCAAGAGCCAGGACGTCTACGTGTACTTCAACAACGACCCCGGCTGCGCGGCCGTCGCCGACGCCGTGGCCTTCGCCCGGCTGGCCGAGCACCGGAAGCTCAGCACCGGCCGCGCCCCGGACCGCCGCCCGAACTGGTCGTAGGCTTCGACCGTGGCCAAGTTCTGCTGCGCGATCTTCGTGGTCGTCGCCTTCCTCGCGTTCCTGGTGTGGCAACGCCGCCGTCTGATCAACCGCGGCCCCGGCGACCGCCGCCGCTGAAACGGGCCGGCGGGCCCGCCGCGCAGGTCCCGCCGCGGGCGGCCCGGCTACGCAGCGCCACCATCGACCGGCAGGAACGGCGGCAGAAGCACCGGCAGAACACGGTGCGCCCGACCCGCCGGTGGCACCGCCCGAGACGGAGAACGGGGGCTCCGGCCTACCGACCAGGATCGGCCCTGCGTCGCAGACCCCGACTGGGCCGCCGGGCCGCACTACGATGGCCGTCCGCGCGCGCCCGGGTGGGCGCGGCCGCAGCCCGCGGGCGTCGCGGCGGCCGCCTCAGTGCGCCCGGGCCGGGCGCGTCCGTCAGTGCCGTCCGAGCAGGCCGGGACGCGACGGGTGTATCAGGCGGGACACAGCCCTTCTCTCGTCAAGTGCCACTACACGCACAGACAGCACGGGCGGGGACGCATGCCCACGAGCCTCCCAAGGATCACGAGAAGTTCCAATTCACCGGATAACCGACAGAGCAGGCGGACAAAGACGGTCAATGCCCGCAATTGGCGGCGCCGCAGGGTGGGTGGAAGATCGCTCAGCGTAATGAGGGGACAACGGAACCAGCACGTTCCCGATATTCTGTGTGTTCGATGCGGGGACCAGAGGGGGGCCGCCCATATGGGCAAGCACGGGGTTGCGCCGGCGCGAGCAGCTCGGCGCAGGACACGGTGACCGCAACGGTCGGCAGGGACGGCGGCGGCTTCTCCGGGCCGACCGAGACCGTCCTGCACCTGCACCGCGCCGCCAACGCCGTCCGGCAGCACGTCGAGCAGGAGGTGCTCCGGCCGCGCCAGCTGACCTGGACCGGGTTCGTGGTCCTGCGCACCGTGTGGGCCGCGCGCCGCATCGAGACCCGGCACGTCGCCGAGCAGGCCGGCATCTCCAAGGCCACGCTCACCGGCGTGGTCGACACCCTGTCCGGCCGGGGGCTGGTGCGCCGCAACAACCACCCCGACGACGGGCGCCTCGTCCTGCTGCAGCTCACGCGCAAGGGCCACCGGCTGATCCGCGAGCTCCTGCCGGAGTCGCAGACCGCCGAGGCCTACGCACTGTCCTATCTGGAGCCCGGCGAGCTCGCCCGGGTCACCGCGGCGCTGCGTGGACTGGTCGATCACCTGGAGCGACAACGCTGACCGATTGGCCCGGGAACGGGGGAAATCGCGTCATCGCGGGGCGTCGCGATCGTTGGGCAAGTACCGGAACCGTGACACTTCTGGTGTGACCTCCGGCGCGGACGGACGTGCCTGCCTGGACTACTGTTCGGACGGTGCGCCCCCGCGGTCTTTTCATCTCCCGGTGAAGGGGCCAGACTGCACGTGAACCAGACCGCACGACCACCCCTAGTACACGTGGAAGGACCCCGATGACCGAGGCAGGCAAGCACGACGACGCCGACGGTGGCGCGCCGGACCTGCCCCTGCGCTCGGCCGCGCCGGCCCGGAGGGCCACCGTCGGGGACCTGAACCAGAACGATCCGTTACACATCGACGACTATCGGTTGCTCGGCCAGCTCGGCATCGGCGGCATGGGGACCGTCTACCTGGCCCAGTCGCCGGAGGGCAACCGCGTCGCGGTCAAGCTGGTCCACGCCCACCTGGCCCGCGACCCCCGCTTCCGGGTGCGCTTCGCCGGCGAGGTCCGCGCCGCCCAGCGGGTGCCGGGGTTCTGCACCGCCCGGGTGCTCGACTCGGGCGTGTACGAGGAGCGCCCCTACCTCGTCACCGAGTACCTCGAGGGCATCCCGCTGTCCCGGCTGGTCGCCGACGACGGCCCGCTCGACCCGGCGATGCTGCACAGCGTCGCGCTCGGCGTCGCGGCCTCGCTCGCCGCGATCCACAACGTCGGGCTGGTCCACCGGGACCTCAAGCCGAGCAACCTCATGGTCACGCTCGGTGGCGTGCGCATCATCGACTTCGGCATCGCCCGGGCGCTCGACGCGGCCAGCGACATCACCGGCACCGGCAACATCGTCGGCAGCCTCGGCTGGGCCTCCCCCGAGCAGCTGCGCGCCGAGGAGCCGACCGCGGCGATGGACATCTTCGGCTGGGGCTGCCTGGTCGCGTTCGCCGCCACCGGCCGCCACCCCTACGGCGGGGAGGAGGCGGCCGCCCGGGCCTGGAAGATCCTGGAGGGCCAGCCCGACCTCAGCGGCATCCCCGACCCGGTCCGCGACCTCGTCGCCGCCGCGCTGAGCCGCGACCCGGGCGACCGCCCCGACGCCCGGCAGCTGCTGCTCGGCCTGGCCATCGACGACCTCGAGGCGGCCACCGTCCCGGTCCAGCGCCGCTGGCTGCGCGGCGCCGGCCAGATGTCGCGCCGGCGGGTCACCTCGATGGCGATCGCCCTGCCGATGGCCCTGGCCCTCGTCTTCGCGGCCGCCGAGACGACCTCCGACCTCATGGGCGGCAACCCCGGCGGCGACTCGCACCACGGCACCACCAACGGCGGCGACAGCGGGCCGGCCAACGCCTCCCCGCAGCCGGGCCCGCACGGCACCGCCGGCAACGGCGAGGCCGGCAAGCCCAACGGCGGCGCGACCGCCACGCTCATCGGCAACCCGACGAACGTGGCCCAGACGCCGGTGGCGACGCAGACGGTGGACGGTCAGCCGACGCCGTCGCAGGGCACCCCGACGCCGACCCGCACCACGCCGTCGCCGACCGACACCACGCCGCCGGCGACGACCACGCCGCCGGCCCCTACCACGCCGCCCGACCCGCCGACGACCACCTCGACGCCGCCCCTGGACGGCGGGGTCCAGGCGCAGTAGCCGTCAGGCGACGTGTTCGACGTACCGTCGCATGGTCTCCTGAAGCACTTCGATCCCGGGGCGGGACCACACGTCCTCGTGGAAGACCTCGACCTCGACCGGCCCCGTGTATCCCGCGGCGTCGACCGCCTCGCGGAAGCGGCGTAGCTCGACACAGCCGGCGCCGGGCAGGCCGCGGCCCAGCAGCACGCCCTCCGGCAGCGGCGTGATCCAGTCCGCGACCTGGAAGCACGCGATCCGCCCGCCCGCGCCGGCCCGGGCCAGCTGCGCCCAGACGCCGTCGTCCCACCACAGGTGGTACGTGTCGACCGCGACCCCGACGACATCCGCCGGGTGCTGCTCGGCAATGTCGAGGGCGTTGCCGAGCGTGGCGATGACGCAACGGTCCGACGCGAACATGGGGTGCAAGGGCTCAATTGCCAGCCGTACGCCGACCGCCCGCGCATGCGGCACCAGCTCCGCAATCGCGTCGGCGACCCGGCGGCGCGCGCCGTCGACGTCGCGGCTACCGTCCGGGAGACCGCCGCTGACCAGCACGAGCACGGGGGCGCCGAGGGCCGCGGCCTCGTCGATGGCCCGGAGGTTGTCCTCGCGCCAGCCTTCGGCGGTGAAGAACCCGCCCCGGCACAGGCTGGTGACGGCGAGGCCGGCTTCGCGCACGAGGGCGGCGGTGCGCTCGAGGCCGCATTCGGCGACCTGGTCGCGCCACAGCCCGATACCGCTCACGCCGGCGGCCGCGCAGCCCGCGATCGTGTCCGCGGTCGGCCATCGTTTGGTAGTCGCCTGGTTGAGCGAAAACCTCGATAAATCGCCCACTTCGCCTCCAATATTGGCAATTTCCGATTCGGTACCGCGCCAAGCCCGCCACACCACAAAGCGCAACGGGCCGCTGTCCTTTCCGTCCACCCCCGCCCACCCCCGCCCACCCCGCAAAGCACGACGAGCCGCAGCATTCCGCCCCGGCCCGCCCGACCGCGGAGCGCAACAGGCCGCCGCCTCTCCGCCAACACCCCCCGCCCACGCC
>NZ_BAAARV010000130.1:0-35387 GCF_039532525.1 Dactylosporangium salmoneum | reverse complement strand
GCCGCGGCATTCCGCCCAGCCCGCCCACACCGCGCAGCGCAACGAGCCGCTGCCTCTCCGTTCACCCCCGCCCGCCCCGCAACACGCGACACGCCGCAGCATTCCGCCCAGCCCGCCCACACCGCGCAGCGCAGCGCAACGAGCCGCTGCCTCTCCGTTCACCCCCGCCCGCCCCGCAACACGCGACACGCCGCAGCATTCCGCCCCGGCCCGCCCGACCGCGGAGCGCAACAGGCCGCCGCCTCTCCGCCAACACCCCCCGCCCACGCCGCAAAAAGGGCGCGGGTCGGCGCAGCGCACCGCGTTCGAACCCACCCGCAGCTTCGGACCCAGCCACAGCACGCAACCGCCGCGGCGGAGAAGCCACGCAAACCGCCGAGCGAGCATGACCACCGCCGAGCGAGCATGACCACCGCAGAGCATGACCACCGCCGAGCGAGCATGACCACCGCCGAGCTGAACCGAGCCGCGCCGAACCGGGCGTACCCGAAAAATCCGATATGTCCGTCACGAAGTGGCGGACATATCGGATACCCAACGCGATCAGAGGTCGAGGGCCGGGATCTCCAGGCGGCGACCAGTACGGGCCGACTCCAGGCCGAGCTCCGCCAGCTGCACCCCCCGCACCCCCGCCGCGAAGTCCCACGGGAACGCCGCGTCGTCCACCACGTGCCGCAGGAACGCCTCCCACTGCACCTTGAAGCCGTTGTCGTACACCTCGTTGTCCGGCACCCGCTGCCACTGCTCGCGGAAGCGCTCCGTCGCCGGCAGGTCCGGGTTCCACACCGGCTTCGGGGTGGCGCCGCGGTGCTGGATGTGGCACTCGCGCAGGCCCGCGACCGCGCTGCCGTGGGTGCCGTCGACCTGGAACTCGACCAGCTCGTCGCGGTACACGCGCACGGCCCAGCTGGAGTTGATCTGGGCGACGATGCCGCCCTCCAGCTCGAAGATGCCGTAGGCGGCGTCGTCGGCGGTGGCCTCGTAAACGGCGCCGGACTCGTCGACCCGCGACGGGATGTGGGTGGCCACCGTGGCCTGGACCGAGCGGACCGGGGCGAAGATGCGCTCCAGCACGTACTGCCAGTGCGGGAACATGTCCACCACGATCCCGCCGCCGTCGGCCGCCCGGTAGTTCCACGACGGGCGCTGGGCGGCCTGCCAGTCGCCCTCGAAGACCCAGTAGCCGAACTCGCCGCGCACCGACAGGATGCGGCCGAAGAAGCCGCCCTCCACCAGCCTCGCCAGCTTGCGCAGCCCGGGCAGGAACAGCTTGTCCTGGACCACGCCGTGCTTGACGCCGGCGGCGCGGGCGGCCCGGCACAGGTCGGCCGCGGCGGCGGTGTCGTCGGCGAGGGGCTTCTCCGTGTAGACGTGCTTGCCCGCCTCGATCGCGGCCCGGATCGCCTTCTCCCGCTGCTGGGTCACCTGGGCGTCGAAGTAGATCTGCACGTCGTCGCGGGCCAGGGCGGCGTCGAGGTCGGTGGTCCAGTCGGTCAGGCCGTGCCGCTCGGCGATCTCCTGCAGCTTGGCCGGGTTGCGGCCGACGAGGATCGGCTCGGGCCAGATGCGCCGGCCGTCGCCCGCCGGCAGGCCACCCTCCTCCCGGATGGCCAGCAGCGAGCGGACGAGGTGCTGGCGGTACCCCATGCGGCCGGTCACGCCGTTGAGGACGATGCCGATCGGAACGCGGTTCACGGAAATCCTTCCTACGGGAGGTACGTCTGCAGGAGCCCGCACATGCCGTGCTTGCCGGACTCGGTCGGGCCGGGCAGCACCGAGATGCCGCCCTGGGCCAGGTGGGACAGGTCGGACTTCTCCAGCGCGTCGAGCTGCCGGCCGGTCTCCAGCGCGGCGTCGAGCGCGCCCGCCTCCCAGCGCTTGCGCCAGTCCCCCAGCTTCGGGGCGACGAGGGCGGCGGCCGCGCGGCAGAAGTCCTCGAAGGCGGCCGGCGCGGCCTCGCGCATGGCCAGGAAGCCGGTGACGGCGAGGTCGCGCCGCCGCAACGCCGGGGCCAGGTCGGGCCCGCCCGGCAAGGTGGCCGCCGCCTGGTACGCGGAGGGGTCGCCGAGGACGGCCGGGGGGAAGGTGAGCACGGCGTCGCCGGCCTCGGGCAGGCCGCTGTTCTGCATGAGCACCACGATCTGCAGCCCGCCCTCGTTGACGAGCCGGTGGATGGTGCCCGGCCGGAACCAGGCGACCGTGCCCGGGCGCAGCTCGACCTCGCGGAAACCGGACCCGGACAGCGTCTGCACGCGGCCCGCGCCGGCGGTGACGACGTAGCCCTCGGAGCACGTCAGGTGCATGTGCGGCGTGCCCCCGTGCAGCCCGTCGGGTGCACCGGTGTCGTACACCGACAGCCGCGACACGCCGACCGCGCCCGGCAAGTGGGATTTCATCGGCAACTCCCAACGCAGGAAAACGCTTTCCTGAGGCTAGCCGGTACGCTGAGCGCGGGTCAATGGAGAGGGGTCAACGATGGCGACGCTCGCCGATGTCGCCCGCCGCGCGGGCGTGTCACCGGCTACCGCATCCCGGATCATCAGCGGGAGCACGAAGCTGGTCACCGACGAGCTCCGGGCGCGGGTGCTGCGGGCCGTCGACGAGCTGCAGTACGTGCCCAACGCCCACGCCCAGCTGCTCGCCCGGGCCCAGCGCACCGCGGTCGGGGTGATCGTGCACGACGTCTCCGACCCGTACTTCGCCGAGATCACCCGCGGCCTGCAGCAGGTGGCCACCGCGCACGGCCGGCTCGTCATCATCTGCAACAGCTACCGGGACCCGGCCCGCGAGCTGGAGTACGTGGAGCTGCTGCGGGCCCAGCAGGTCGCCGCGATCGTGCTGGCCGGCTCCGGCTACCACGACGCCGCCTTCACCAAGGCCCTCAAGGGCAAGCTCGCCGCCTATACCCGCACCGGCGGGCGGGTCAGCGTCATCGGCCGGCACGAGCTGCCCGGCGACGCGGTCATGCCGGCCAACGAGGAGGGCGGGTACCTCGCCGGCACCGAGCTGTTCGCCACCGGGCACCGCAAGGTCGGGGTGATCGCCGGCCCCCGGGTGCTGACGACCACCACGGACCGCCTGGCCGGGCTGCGCCGGGCCGCCCGCGAGTCCGGCCGCACCCTGCCGTCCAAGCGGATCGCCTACGCCGGCTTCGACCGCGACGGCGGCGCCGAGGCCACCGCCGCGCTGCTCGACGCCTCGCCCGACCTGACCGCGATCGTCGCGCTCAACGACTCCATGGCCGTGGGCGCGCTCGCCACGCTGCGGGAGCGCGGGATCGACGTGCCGGGGCAGATCTCGCTCATCGGGTTCGACGACATGCCGATCGCGCGGGACGTGACCCCGGCGCTGACCACCGTCCGCCTGCCGCTGACGGAGATGGGCGCCCGCGCGATGTCCCTCGCCCTCGACAACGCCGACGGGGCCGCGCGGGTCGAGCCGGTCGAGGCGGTCCTGGTCCGCCGGGCCAGCAGTCAGCCGTTGACGTCGCGATAGCTGGGCAGGCCGGGGCGGACGGGTTCTGCCCGCCGTACCGCCGCGGCAGTTTCGGTGATCGCGGCGAGGGCGGCCCGGAAGAGCAACGAGCCCATGCTGACCCGCGCCACGCCCACGTCCGCGAGGTCGCGCACCGGCTGCTGTCCATACAGGACGTTCAACGGTACGTCCAGTGCTTCCACGAGCGCCGAGATGTCCGGCAGCCCGGACACCCCGGGGACGAAGACACCGTCGGCGCCGGCGTCCTGGTACAGCCGCCCGCGGCGCAGGGCCTCCCGCAGGTCGCCGCGGCGCAGCCAGTGCGTGTCGGTGCGCGCGTTGACGAACAGTCCCGGCGCCTCCCGCTTGACGTCCCGGATCAGCCGCGCGTGCGCGCCGGCGTCGCCGAGCCCGTCCTCCAGGTTGACGCCGACGGCCCCCGCTTCGGCCGCCGCCACCGCGCTGTGCACCGACCCGCGCTCCAGGTCTGCCGACACGAGCACGGGCACCGCGGCCAGCCGGGCGACGAGCCGGATGGTCTCCGGCGCGCTGGCGTTCTCCCCGTCGGGCAGCCCGTGCGCGGCGGCCACCCCGAGGCTGGTCGTCCCGACCGCCGCGAACCCGGCCGCGGCGAGGGCCTTGGCGCCGGCCACGTCCCAGACGTTGGCCAGCAGCAGCGGGTCCCCGGGCCGGTGCAGCTCGGCGAACGCGGTCATCCCAGCGCCCCTTCCACCAGGGCCAGCGCGTGCGCCCGCCCCGGGCAGGCCCGCGGCCCGTCCCCGAACGGGTGCCCGTCCAGCGCCACCAGCACCGTCTCGCCGTCCGGCCCGACCCTCCTGGTGGCGGGCACGGGCGGGTCGTGGCGGCCCGTGCGGGCCAGCTCGACGAGGGCGGCCGTGGCGTCGCAGGCCTGGACGAGCACCTGGATGTGCGCGGCGGTCCGCTCGTCGTGCGCCCCGCCGAACACCGCGACGAGCCGCTCGACGGCCTCGTCGGCGGCGGCGTCCCCCGTCTGGTACGCCGCCGCCACCGTGCGCACGTCCTGCACCACGTCCGCGGTGACGTGCATGGCGAGGGCGAGCCGGCCGGCGGGATGCCCGGCGTAGGGCGCCCGCAGCGGCTCCGGGTCGATGCCCGCGATCAGCCCCTCCACGAGGGCCCGCCGCCGGGCGTGCACGTCGCCGTTGCTGAACCGGCTCACGGCCGAGCGCAGCCACCCGATCCCCTCCTCGGCGGGCGGCGCCTCGGGCACCAGGTACGACGGGTCGGACAGCAGGTCGGCGCTCACGGTACGCATACCTCGACGCTAGGCCCGCAACCGTTCGGCGCCGGCCGAAGCGTGCGCGCGGGAGGATTGGGTGCATGACCACCGACGCCGCCGACCTGGCCCGGCTCGCGAGCCTGCTCGCCGACGAGACGCGGGCCGCGATGTGCCTGGCGCTGCTCGACGGGCGGGCCTGGACCGCGGGCGAGCTGGCCGCGCACGCCGGGGTCGCCCGGTCCACCGCCACCGAGCACCTGCACCGGCTGATCGGCGGCGGGCTGCTCGCCGAGGAGCGGCAGGGGCGGCACCGGTACGTCAGGCTCGCCGACCCCGCCGTCGCCCACCTCATCGAGGATCTCTCCGCGCACCTCGCCCCGGCCGCGGCGCCGGCCCGGGGGCTGCGCCAGGCCGCCGCGTCCGCGGCCATGAAGCGGGCCCGCACCTGCTACGACCACCTGGCCGGCGAGCTCGGCGTGGCGGTGGCCGACGCGATGACCGCCAAGGGCCTGCTCGACCAGCGGGCCGGCTTCGCGCTCACCGACGCCGGCCTGGCCTGGCTCACCGCCGACGCCGGCCTCGACCCGGCCGACCTGCGGCGCTCGAAGCGCCCGCTGGCCCGCGGCTGCCTGGACTGGACCGAGCGCCGCCCGCACCTGGCCGGCGTGGCCGGTGCGCGGCTGTGCGAGCGGTTCATGGCCCAGCGCTGGGTGGTACGCATCGGCTCCAGCCGCGCGGTCAAGGTGACCCCGGCCGGGCGGGAGGGCCTGCGGGCGCTGCTGGGCATCGATTAGCTTTCGGCCCCCTTGGGTAGACAGCGATCACCGAAATATGGCCACTCCCCCGGAGGCTGACGTGTTCGCTGTGATCGCCGCGATCCTGTTCGCGGTCGCCCTGCTGATCGACCTGCTCGGCGCCAACACCGGCCCGATTCTCGACGTCGGCACGCTGAGCCTGGCCGGCTTCCTGTGCATCGCCCTGCACCTCGCCGGCGCCGGTGCCTGGACGTCGGGGCGCTGGGGCTCGTACCGGCGGCGGCGTCCCGCCCGCCGCTGAACCCGCGGCCGGCCTCGGCTCGGCTACGGTGAGGCCGTGGACGGACTCCGGGCGATGCTGATCGTCGCCGCCGCGCTGGCGGTCGTGATGGGCGGATGCGTGCTGCTGGCCCGCCGCATCCGCCGGCGCGGGCTCGGTGGCGGGTTGATGAGCGTGGCCGAGGAGATCTACCTGCCCTCGGCCCGGCGCTCCCGCGCCGTGGTCCAGGCCGAGGTCAGGTCGTCCACGCCGAACGGCCAGGACCCGCCGGGGCTGTAGTGGTCAGGAGATCCAGGCCGAGAGGTCCGGGCCGGCGGGGATGATGCCGCTCGGGTTGAGCTGCGGGTGCGTGCCGTAGTAGTGCTGCTTGATGTGGTCGAAGTCGACCGTGTCGCCGAATCCCGGCAGCTGGAACAGGTCGCGGGCGTAGCGCCACAGCTCCGGCATCTCCGCGAGCTTGTTGCGGTTGCACTTGAAGTGGTTGTGGTAGACGGCGTCGAAGCGGACCAGCGTGGTGAACAGCCGCACGTCGGCCTCGGTGACGTGGTCGCCGAAGAGGTACCGCTGCCGGCGCAGCCGCTGCTCCAGCGCGTCGAGGCGGGCGAAGAGCCGGCCGTACGCCTCGTCGTAGGCCTCCTGGCTGGTGGCGAAGCCGCAGCGGTACACCCCGTTGTTGACGTCCTCGTAGACCTCGCGCATGAGCGCGTCCATCTCCGGGCGCAGGTCGGCGGGGAGCAGGTGGGGGTGTTTGGTGTGCAGCGGGGCCCAGTCGGTGGAGAAGTCCAGGGTCAGCTGGGGGTAGTCGTTGGTGACCACCCGGCCGGTGACGGTGTCCACGAGGGCGGGCACGGTCACCCGGCCCTGGAAGCCGGGGTCGGTGGAGAGGTACGCCTCGGCCAGGAACTCGATGCCCAGCACCGGGTCGCGGCCGCCCGGGTCGAGGGTGAAGCGCCAGCCGCGATCGTCGCGGATCGGGTCCACGGTGCCGAGGGAGATCGCGTCCTCGAGGCCCAGCAGGCCCCGGACGATCACCGCCCGGTGCGCCCACGGGCAGGCCCGGGACCAGATCAGGCGGTACCGCCCGGCCTCCAGGGGCCAGCGGTCCTGCTCGTCGGGGCCCTCGCCGGGGGCTGAGCCGGACTCGGCCGTCACCCGGCCGGTGAACCGGTTGGCCTGGCGGACGAATTCGCCGCGGGCCGAGGTCTCCGCCTGGAACTGTGCCTGCGCCATATCACCGACACTAGCCCGTATGACCGTACGCACGGAGCGCCGCGAAGCCGTCTGGACCGTGGTGCTCGACCGGCCCGAGACCCGTAACGCCGTCGACCGGGCGACCGCCGAGGCGCTGGCCGCGGCCTTTCGCGAGTTCGACGCCGACCCGGACGCGGCCGTGGCCGTGCTGTGGGGCGCGGGCGGGACCTTCTGCTCCGGGGCCGACCTCAAGGCGGTGGCGGCGGGCGAGGGCAACCGCGTCGAGCCGGACGGGGACGGGCCGATGGGGCCGACCCGCATGCGGCTGGGCAAGCCGGTGATCGCGGCGGTGGCCGGGCACGCCGTCGCCGGCGGGCTGGAGCTGGCGATCTGGTGCGACCTGCGGGTCGTCGAGGAGGACGCCGTCTTCGGGGTGTTCTGCCGGCGGTGGGGCGTGCCGCTCATCGACGGCGGCACCGTGCGCCTGCCCCGGCTGATCGGCGCCGGGCGGGCGCTCGACCTCATCCTCACCGGGCGGCCGGTCGACGCCGCCGAGGCGCACCGCATCGGGCTGGCCGACCGGGTGGTGCCGGCCGGCACCGCGCGGGCCGCCGCCGAGGAGCTGGCCGCCCAGCTCGCCGCGCTGCCCCAGGCCTGCCTGCGCAACGACCGGCTCTCGCTGTACGAGGCGCTGGACCGGGACGTGGCGGACGGGCTGGCGGCGGAGTGGCGCTACGGCGTGGACTCCCTCGCCCGCGGGGCCGGTGAGGGCGCGGCCCGGTTCGCGGGGGGCGCTGGGCGCCACGGCGCCGGGCTAGGGTGATCCGCGTGGTGGACAGGACAGACATCGAGGCCGCCGCCCGGCGCATCGGGGGCCACATCCGGCACACCCCGTCGTACGAGGTGCGCCCCGGCCTGTGGTTCAAGCTCGAGCTGCTGCAGCACAGCGGGTCGTTCAAGGCCCGCGGGGCGTTCAACCGGATCCTGGCCGCGGCCGAGGCGGGCGCCCTGCCGGAGGCGGGGGTGGTGGTCGCGTCCGGGGGCAACGCGGGGCTCGGCGTCGCCTACGCGGCCTCCCGGCTCGGCGTGCGGGCCGAGGTGTTCGTGCCGCGCAACGCCCCGGCGACCAAGGTGGCGAGGCTGCGCGAGTACGGCGCCGAGGTGCACCAGCACGGCCGGGAGTACGCGGAGGCGTACGCGGCCTCGTCCGTGCGGGTCGCCGAGACCGGGGCGCTGTTCGTGCACGCCTACGACCAGCCCGAGATCGTCGCCGGGCAGGGCACCCTGGGCCTGGAGCTGCCGGAGGCCGACACGGTGCTCGTCGCGGTCGGCGGCGGCGGGCTGGTCGGCGGGATCGCGGCCGCCGTCGGGGACCGGGTCCGGATCGTCGCCGTGGAGCCGGAGCAGGCGCCGACGCTGCACGCCGCCCTGGCCGCCGGGGCGCCGGTGGACGTGCGGGTGAGCGGCGTGGCCGCGGACTCTCTCGGCGCCCGCCGGGTCGGCCGGATCGCCTTCGATCTCGCCGTACGCCATGGCATCGAAAGCGTCCTCGTGAGCGACGAGGCGATCGTGACGGCCCGCCTGCGGCTGTGGCGGGAGCACCGCCTGGCCGTCGAGCACGGGGCCGCGGCCGCCTTCGCCGCGCTGGAGCACGCCGCGGGCACGACGGTCGTGGTGCTGTGCGGGGCCAACACCGACCCGGCGACGCTGACCGCGGCGCCGGCGGCCGATCAGCCCGCCCATGCCGCCGGATGAGGTGTTCGACGCGGCGCTGCGGCGGTTCCTGGCCCAGCAGCGCGTCGACATGCGCTCCCTCGCCGTGGAGCTGGGCATCGGCCGGGCCACCCTCTACCGCCGCGCGGGCGGGCGGGACCAGGTGCTCGGCGACGTGCTGTGGTACCTCACCGACCGCAACCTCGACCGTGCGGTCAGCGCCGCCGAGGGCCTGCGCGGGCCGCAGCGCATCGTCGCGGTCATCGGCCACTTCCTCAACGCCGTGTGGGACCAGCCGAGCCTGCGCCACTTCCTGGCCACCGAGCCGGAGTCCGCGCTGCGGATTCTCACCTCCAAACGCGGTGTGGTGCAGCGGCGAGTGGTAAACCACTTGGAGGGGCTGCTCACGGAGGAGGTGCGGGCCGGCGCGTTCGCCCCGCGCCTGGACGTGCGCACGCTCGCGTTCGTCCTCGTGCGCATCGCGGAGAGCTTCCTCTACGCGGACGCGATCGCCGACGGCGAGCCCGACGTCGAGCAGGCCCTGGAGGTGATCGGGCGGCTGCTGGAGGGCTGAGCCATGATCCTGAAGGCCGATGTGTGCATTGTCGGCGGCGGGCCGGCCGGGCTGGTCCTGGGCCTGCTGCTGGGCCGCCGCGGGGTGAACGCCGTGGTGCTGGAGAAGCACCGGACCTTCCTGCGCGACTTCCGTGGCGACACCGTGCACCCCTCCACGCTGGAGCTCATGGACGAGCTCGGGCTGGGCGAGGAGCTCGAGCGGCTGCCGCACCGGATCATGCGCCAGATCCAGGTCACCTACGCCGGGGGCACCTACCGGCCGGTGGACTTCTCCCGGCTGCGCGCGCCGCACCCGTACGTCATGATGCTCCCCCAGTGGGACTTCCTCGAGCTGCTCGCGGCCCACGGCGACTTCGCGCTGCACCGCGAGTGCGAGGTGGTCGCGGTCAACCGGCGCGACCGCCGGGTCGTCGGGGTGAGCGCGACGACGCCGCAGGGCCCGCTCGAGGTGCACGCCCCGCTGACGGTGGCCTGCGACGGGCGTCATTCGGTGGTACGGCGGGAGCTCGGCCTGCGCTCCAAGGTCTACGGGGTGCCGATCGACGTGCTGTGGTTCCGCCTGCGCCGCGAGCCCGGCGACCCCGACGGCCTGATCGGCCGGGTCGACCAGGGCCGGATGTTCATCGGCATCGACCGCGGCGACTACTGGCAGATCGGCCTGGTGGTGCCCAAGGGCGGCGACGAGTGGGTGCGCGCGGCGGGGCTGGAGGCGCTGCGGTCGGCGATCGTGCAGAGCGTGCCACACCTGACCGGCCGGGTGGACGACCTGCGCGACTGGGACGACGTGCACACCCTGACCGTGCGCATGGACCGGCTCTACCGCTGGCACGTGCCCGGCGCGCTGCTCATCGGCGACGCCGCGCACGCGATGAGCCCGATCGGCGGGGTCGGCATCAACCTGGCCATCCAGGACGCCGTGGCCGCCGCCCGGGTCATCGTCGCCGCGTTCGAGCAGGGGCGCCCGCCGACCGAGCGGGAGCTGGCGGGCGTCCAGCACCGCCGGAGCCTGCCGACCGCGGGCACCCAGCTCATCCAGCGGGCCCTGCAGCGGGCCGTGCTCACGCCCGCCGTGAACGGCCGGCCGGCCCGGCCGCCGCTGGCGATGCGCCTGCTGGACCGCTCGCCGACCCTGGGCGCGATCCCGGCCCGGGTGATCGGCGTCGGGCTACGCCCCGAGCACCTCTAGACCGCCGCCGGCCGCCAGGTGGTTGAGCCGCCAGGTGGTTGACCAGCTGTCATGCGGGCACCGACCGGCCGTCCACCTGTACCCGAACGCGCCGAAGTTGCGGCGAACGAGGGATGACCGCCACAAAACCCGGGCGAAAGAACCGAGATGTCGGATTCGTCCATCGACCGGGGAGGCCCCCACTTGCCACAGGCAGTACCTTCTTCGCATGGCCACGGTGCTGCTGGTTGAGGACGACCATGTCGTGCGGGGCGCCCTGCTGCGCTCCCTGACCGACCGGGGCCACACGGTGCACGCGGTCGGCACCGCCCTGGAGGCGCTGCGCCGCTTCGCCGCCGAGACCCCCGACCTGGTCGTGCTGGACCTCGGCCTGCCCGACCTGGACGGCGCGGACGCGCTGCGCATGCTGCGCGGCATCGCCGACACGCCCATCATCATCGCCACCGCCCGCGACGACGAGGCGGAGATCGTCCGGCTGCTCAAGGCGGGCGCCGACGACTACATGATCAAGCCGTTCACCTCGGCCCACCTCGACGCCCGGATGACCTCCGTGCTGCGCCGCACCGGACGGGCGAGCCGCGAGGAGCCCACCGCCATCGAGGTGGGAGGCTTGCGGGTGGACATCGGCCAGCGCCAGGCGTATCTGCACGGCGAGCCGCTGACCCTGACCCGCAAGGAGTTCGACCTGCTGGCGTACCTCGCCGCCCGACCCGGCCGGGTGGTCTCACGCCGTGAGCTGTTGGAGGAGGTATGGCGGCAACCCTCAGTGGGCGAGGACCAGACGATCGACGTGCATCTGTACTGGCTACGCCGGAAACTTGGCGAGAGCGCGTCAGCGCCCAGATACCTGCACACCGTGCGGGGCGTGGGCTTCAGGTTCGCCGCCCCGGACTGAGGCGCACCCTCGCCTACGTCTCCGCGGCGGTCACCACGATGGTGGCGCTCGCCTTCCTGATCCCACTGGGGCTCGTCGTCCAGCAGCTCGCCCGCGAGCGCGCGCTCGCCGACGCCGAGCGCCAGACCGCCGTGGTCGTGGCGGTGCTCACCGTGACCACGGACCCGCTGAGCATCGAGCGGGCCATCGCCAGCACCGGCGGGCCGGCGGTGACCCGCGTCTCCGTGCACAACCTCGGCGACGAGGGCACCGAGATCGGCACCGGCCACGCCCGCCCCGGCGACCTCAGCCGGGCCGCCGACCAGGCCGCCCCGGTCATCGCCCCCGTGCCCGGCGGCGAGTCCTACCTGGAGCCGGTCGACCTGGGCTCCGGGCGCACCGCCGTGGTCGAGGTCTTCATCCCCGAGTCCGAGCTGGACAACGGGGTGGCCGGGGCGTGGTGGGCGCTCGGCGCCGTCGCGCTCGGGCTCATCATCGCCTCCGTCTGGGTCGCCGACCGGCTGGCCGCGAAGATCATCATGTCGGCCCGGCAGCTGGCCGGCGCGGCCGGCGCGCTCAGCGAGGGCTACCTCGACGTGCGCATCGACCCGCAGGGCCCCCGGGAGCTGTCCGAGGCGAGCTTCGCGCTCAACGTCATGGCGGACAGGATCATGGCCCTGCTGTCCAACGAGCGGGAGCTGGTCGCCGACCTCTCGCACCGGCTGCGCACCCCGCTGACCGCGCTGCGCCTGGACGCCGAGACCCTCGACGACTCCCAGGACGCCGAGCGCATCCGGGACGCCATCGCCGCCCTCGAGGTGGAAATCGACAAGCTGATCCGGGCCATGCGCGAGCCGATCGACGCCCACTCCCCCACCCCCGACCGCGGCGAGCGGGCCGACGGCGCCGCCGCCTCGACCGGCGAGGAGGGCTGCGACGTGGCCGAGGTGGTCCGCGACCGGATGATGTTCTGGTCGGCGGTCGCCGGCGACCAGGAGCGCGAGTGCAAGGCGATCGGCGTGGACGCGCCGGCCCCGGTCACCGTGCCCAAGAGCGAGCTGGCCGCGGCCCTGGACGCGCTCATCGGCAACGTCATCCGCTACACCCCGCAGGGCGTGCCGTTCGAGGTGACGGTGACCCGGCGCGAGGACGGCTACGTGGTGCTGCGCGTCGAGGACGGCGGCCCCGGCATCCCCGACCCGGAGAAGGCGATGCAGCGCGGCGAGAGCCAGCAGGGCTCCACCGGCCTGGGCCTGGACATCGTGCGGCGGGTCGCGGTGGCCGGCAACGGCACCGTGAACATCGGCACCGGGGCGCTCGGCGGGGCCAGCGTGGTGATCGTCATGGCCGACGCCGACCCGGCCCCGAAGGAGGAGCCGTCGCCGTCGCGCTGGCTGGTCGGCCGCCTCTCCCGGGAGCCGTCCGAACGCCGTTCGCGCTGGAAGAAGGCATAGGCAGACCGCCGTACATATGGCGGGAACAAGTCTGGATTAGATGTGCCTTAACTGCCCCGTTCGGGCTGGAACGGACACCTGGCCGATGGCTATGGTCGGCGCGTTCCCACGTGGACGACCGGCATTCACCCGCCTTGCCACCCTCGAAGGCCGGCGTCCAGCGCGCGGCCGGGGGCCGGTACCTCTGCCCTGTGCCTGCCCCCGCCGCGCGCGCCCTCTTCCCCTCCGGAGGACCCGAGCGTGCAAGCGCGACCCGAGAAGTCCCGCCTCCTACGCCGCGTCGTCACCGCTGCCGGTGTCGTCGTCCTCGGCGCGGGCGCGGCGATCGCTGGACCTGGCGCCTTCCAGTCCCTGTTCCACGAGCGCGACCGCGGCCCGACCGCGATCAGCCGCGTCCCGGCCGACAACCCCGAGCTCGGCCTGGTGTACCAGGGCCTGACCCCGGCCAAGAAGGGCGAGCCCTGCGTCGGCGGCTACGAGCTCACCGAGCGCGACCAGTGCAGCCACGGCCCGGACGCCCCGCCGACCGGCCTGACCGTGAAGGCCGACGTCAAGCCGGTCGCCGCGGCCACCCAGCAGTCGGTGCCCGACGCCGACACCGCCGCCGCACCCGCCGAGCAGACCGTGCTCGCCGACGAGAACGTCGCCCCGGGCTCCGACGGCGGCTTCGCCGTGCTGGCCGACTCGGCCCCCGCCGACGGCAGCGCCGCGGTCACCATGGGCTCGGCCGGCGTCGCCTGCGACGGCGACGGCGTGACCGGCAAGCGGGTGCAGGTGCTGTACGTCCGCGACGCCGGCACGGCGAGCCGCTTCAGCGCCTACCTCGAGTCGTTCCGGACCTGGTCGGCCGGCGTCGACACCATCTACAACGCCAGCGCCCAGGAGACCGGCGGCGAGCGGCACGTGCGCTTCGTGACCACCGCCGACTGCAAGGTCGACGTGCGCGAGGTCGAGCTGCCGGCCGGCGGCATGGCCACCTTCGACGCCACCATCAACGGCCTGAAGTCGCTGGGCTACAACCGCACCGACCGCAAGTACATGATCTTCGGCGACGCCACCGTGTACTGCGGCATCGGCACCTTCGCCGGCGACACCCAGGCCGGGGCGAGCAACCGCAGCAACGGCGGCCCCGGCTACGGCCGCAGCGACTCGGGCTGCTGGGCGGCCAGCGTCGCGGCCCACGAGCTGGGCCACAACCTCGGCGCGGTGAACAACAACGCCCCGAACTCCAGCAAGGCCGGGCACTGCCTCGATGAGTACGACATCATGTGCTACAACGACTCGGGCGGGCTCAAGACCTCGGTGAAGTGCGCCGACAAGGCCCACGAGAACCGGCTCGACTGCAACCACGACGACTACTACAACACCAACCCGAGCCCGGGCAGCTACCTCGCGACCAACTGGAACGTGGCCAACAACCAGTTCCTGATCGCCGGCGGCGACGGCGGCACCACGCCTCCCCCGTCCCCGTCGCCCACCAAGGCGTCGCCCTCGCCGTCGAAGACCACCGCGTCGCCGACGCCGACGCCGTCGCGCACGACCGCCTCGCCGAAGCCGTCGCCGACGACCGGCAGCCCGACCCCGACCCCGACGCAGACGCCCACGCCGACGAAGTCCCCCACGGGCCTGAAGGAGCTGAAGGTCAGTGCTGTCGACGCGACCTCTGTTCGCCTGTCCTGGGACGCGGCGGCCGCCGGCAGCCGGTACGCCGTCGTGCTCAACGGCCGCTCCATCGGCGTGGTCGGCTCCACCGCCGTCCGCATCGTCGGCATGCGCCCCGACACCGCTTACCAGGTGGGCATCTCGCTCTCGCAGAACGGCGCGCTGACCCCCTGGACCACCACGGTGGCGATGCACACCACCGCCGCGGCCAGCCCGGCCGCCGGCACCTGGCTCACCTTCGGCAACAGCCTCACCGGCGGGGTGGCCGACGTCTTCGGCGCCCGCCACGCGGCCGGCACGCCGATCATCCTGTACAGCAAGCACGGCGGCGCCAACCAGCAGTGGAAGCTGGAGCCGGCCGGCAACGCGTTCGTGCTGCGCTCGAAGGCGACCAACGAGTGCCTCACGACCGCGGGCGGGAAGGACGCCGTCGGGGCCACCCTGGTCCAGGGCGACTGCGGGGCCGCGCTGCACTGGAGCGTCCAGCGCACCTCGTACGGCGTGACGCTCGCCTCCCCGGCGGGGCTCGTCGTGGGCGTGAGCAACAACGAGTACTTCGGCAGCCGCCTGCTGGTGCTGCAGAAGGCGAGCGGGGCGAAGTACCAGAGCTGGGTCCCGCAGCAGGCATGACGGTTGCATCGCTCCGTCCCGGCCCGGCGTCCCTGTGGCGCCGGGCCGCGGCGTGCCTGCTGGCGGTCTGCCTGGCCGTCTTCACGTTCGCCGACGACGCCTACGGGCACGCCGGCGTGATCCTCACGCTGCACGGGGACGGGGCCGGCTCGGTCTGGCTGACCGCGGTCTGGCAGGACCGGCACCCCGTCACCGAGCCGATCGGCATGACCATGCTGGCGACGTCGAGCACCGGCCAGCGCGTCGGGCCGGTGCCGCTGAGGCGCAACGGGGACGCGGTGACGTACTCCGGAACTCTGACCCCGGGCGACTGGACGGTCGTGGCCGACATGGGCACCCCGGCGATCGGCCGCTGCGAGGGCACCCTGCACGTGGCCGCGGCGGGCGCCTCCCCGGCCCCGTCCTCGACGACCTGCGCGCCACCGCCGGCGGCCACCACGGCCGCCGCACCGCCCGCCCCGGACTCCAGATCGGCGACCTGGCTGTGGTGGACCGGGGGCGCGGTCGTGGTCGTCGCCGGCCTGTCGCTGCTGCTCATCCGCCGTCGCCAATAACGGCTTGACCGGTAAAGGCCGGTCGGCGTACTGTACCGGTATAGGTTCGCTATACCGGTACAGAGGAGATGTCAGATGAGCACGTTCCCGTTCGCCCTGGTCGTGTCCCAGGCCGCGCTGTCCGACTCGTTCGGCCCCAGCTTCAACGGCGAGGAGTTCGAGTACGCCAGCGCCCTGCCCGGCGCCCCGACCGTCGAGCACGACGTGCCGGTGCGCCCGCCGCGGGTCGCGCGGGCCCGCTGGGCACTGGCCGAGTCACTGCGCCGGGCGGCCGAGGCGGTCGCCCCGGCACCGGCGCGTTAAGGTCTCGGGAAAGAACCCGAGCTATGGGAGGCGTTGCGGTGGGGAGGGTGACCCTGCAGACGATCGCCGACCGGGTCGGGGTGAGCCGGATGACGGTCTCGAATGCGTTCTCCCGGCCCGACCAGCTCTCCCCCACGCTGCGCGACCGGATCCTGGCGGTCGCGGATGAGCTCGGCTACGTCGGGCCCGATCCGGCCGCCAGGGCCCTGGCCCGCGGCACCGTCGGCGCGGTCGGCCTCCTGCTGACCGACACGCTGAGCGGCGCCTTCGCCGACGAGGTGGCCACCACGTTCCTGGGCGCCATCGCCGACGAGCTGGCCCCGACCGGCCTGGGCCTGACCCTGCTGTCCACGGCCACGAGCGGCGGCGTGGTCCCGGCCCGCGACGTGGCCATGGACGGCGCCCTGGTGTACTCCTGCGACCCCGAGTCCACCGCCGTCGAGTGGCTCCTGCGCCGCAAGATCCCGCTCGTCTTCATCGACCAGATCCCGGCCGACGGCGTCCCGGCCGTGAACGTCGCCGACCGCGAGGGCGCCCGCGCCGCCGCCCAGCACCTGGTCGACCTCGGCCACCGCCGCATCGGCATCGTGACCGCGGGCGTCCGCGGCGCGCACGGCCTGGTCGCCCCGGACGACATCATCGACGGCTTCGTCGGCACCCACCGCCTGCTCGGCTGGCTCGACGCCCTGACCCCGGCCGGCATCGAGCCGGCCATCGCCCGCCGCCCGCACGGCGACCCCGAGTCGGGCTACCAGGCCGCGCGCCTCCTGCTGGAGGCCCCGCAGCCGCCGACGGCGATCCTGTGCTTCTCCGACGCCATGGCCCAGGGCGTGGTCTCGGCCGCGGCCGACGCGGGCCTGTCCGTGCCGGAGGACCTGTCGGTGGTCGGCTTCGACGACAGCCCGGGCTCGGCCCGCCTGCGCCCGCCCCTGACCACGGTCCGCCAGGACATCCAGGCGAAGGGACACGCGGCCGCGGCCGCACTGACGCAGTCCATCGAGGCGGCGCGCAACGACACCCCGGCCCCGGCCGGCCACCTGTGCCTGCCGACGGAGCTGATCGTCCGCGCCAGCACCGCCCGCCCCCGCTGACCGCCACTCGGCGGCCACGGCGGCATCCTCGCCCTCCAGGAACCCGTGCCGCTCCGCCACGGCCGCCACGATCCGTCGCCGGCTGCGCGCCCGGGCCGAGGCCGACGCAGCCGAGCGGCGCCTCGACGCCCGGCAGGGAGCGCCGATCACAGAGCCCGCTCTCGGGCCTGCCTTCGCTCGGGCGCGCTCGCAACTCGCAGCGATACGCGTTGTCGGGATGTCCGGGAATCGGCGGCGGCGGTCCATTGGGATAGCAGTTGTTTCGGCGGACTTGCAGGAAATGACGTCCTGGCGTGCGTGGCATTGTCCAACGACGACGGCAATACGCCGATAACCGAATATTGCTGGTCACCATTGCACCTGTTGCCGCACCGGCGGGCCTGCGCAGTAGTGGTCCGGGTGCGCCACGACGCTTCGAGCCAAGGCCGGGCTGCGCAGGGTCACCGTCATGCGCCCGGCTGCCCTCGGCGGGATGGTCGGCAGGATGTCCGATCTGCTCAGGTGCCGTATCCGGGGGCGGCCCCGGTTCACGCACCGCACTCTCCTGCTGGTCGCCAGCCGGTGGCGGGGCGTCACCGTGCACGCGGCGCAGCCGCTCGGCGTGCCGCTTGGCCAAACCCCAGGCGCGATGCCGCTCATGTTCCCGACGGAACCGCTCTTTCGCCGGACAATAACGACGCGACCTGGTCCGGTCCCGCATGGCAGCCAATTCGCTCCTGGTGAACAATTGCAGCTGCCCCATGGATTCAATTATCCCAGCACCCGGCCGAAATCACCGCCCCGAACGAGAGCGCGTAATGGCAAATGGCGCACCCTCCTTGAGCGCTGACCGGCGTCGGCCCAGCCGTCGCGGCGCGCCACCGGCGCGGCCGTTGAGCAGGACCGGCGTCGGCCCAGCCGGCGCGGCGGTTGAGCAGGACCGGCGTCGGCCCAGCCGGCGCGGCGGTTGAGCAGGACCGGCGTCGGCCCAGCCGGCGCGGCGGTTGAGCAGGACCGGCGTCGGCCCAGCCGGCGCGGCGCGCCACCGGCGCGGCGGTTGAGCAGGATCGGTGATTGTTGACTTGCGGAATACTTGGCCCGCAAGTACTGTTGTGGCAGGCGTCAACAGCCGCAACCGCAGTAGTGGAGGCGTCCCATGCCCGCGATTTCCGTCGACAACGTTCTTGCCCTCCCGCGTGTCGCCACGCCCGACCCCGTCGCGGCGCGGCCGCGGCCCGTGGTGTCCGTGACCACCGCGCCGAAGGGCTTCGAAGGCGAGGGGTTCCCGGTCCGGCGCGCGTTCGCCGGGGTCGACCTGCGGGCCCTCGACCCGTTCATCCACATGGACCAGATGGGCGAGGTGGAGTACGCGCCGGGTGAGCCCAAGGGCACGCCGTGGCACCCGCACCGCGGGTTCGAGACCGTCACGTACATCATCGACGGCGAGTTCGTCCACCACGACTCCAACGGTGGTGGCGGAGTGATCACGAACGGTGACACGCAGTGGATGACCGCTGGACAAGGGATTTTGCACATCGAGACCCCGCCGGAGCACCTGGTGGTCAGCGGCGGGCTGTTCCACGGTATCCAGCTGTGGGTGAACCTGCCGCGGGCCGACAAGTTCGCCCAGCCGCGCTACCAGGACATCCGCGGCGGGCAGGTGTCGCTGCTGACCTCGCCGGACGGCGGCGCCCTGCTGCGGGTCATCGCGGGTGAGCTCGACGGGCACGCCGGGCCGGGCGTCACCTACACGCCGATCACCCTCGTGCACGCCACCGTCTCCCCCGGCGCCTCGCTGACGCTGCCCTGGCGCAAGGACTTCAACGCGCTGGCGTACGTGCTGGCCGGCAAGGGCACCGTCGGGGCGAAGGGGCGGCCGCTGGACAGCGGGCAGCTGGCCGTGTTCGGCGAGGGCGACAGCATCACCGTGACCGCCGACGCCCAGCAGGACCCGCGGCACCCCTCGATGGAGGTGCTGTTCCTCGGCGGACGGCCGATCCGCGAGCCCGTCGCGGCGTATGGTCCGTTCGTCATGAACACCAAGGCCGAGGTCATGCAGGCGTTCGAGGACTACCAGGCCGGCCGGCTCGGCAGCATCCCCGCGGCGCACGCGGACGTTCGGGGAGAGGCGTCCTGAGTGGACTTCGAGGTCGTTGACAACGCCGGGGAGCAGCGGTTCGAGATCCGGGTCGACGGCGAGCGGGCGGGGGCGGCGTACTACCGCCTGCACCCCGCCGACGCCGGCGCGCCGGAGCGGATCGTGTTCACCCACACCGAGGTCGAGCCGCAGTACGAGGGGAAGGGCGTCGGCAGCCGGCTGGCCGGCGGCGCGCTGACCCTCGCGAAGGACCGGGGCCTGCAGGTCGTGGCCCAGTGCCCCTTCATCGCCGCCTACCTCAAGAAGCACCCGGAGCTGGCGTAGCCGGCGCGGGGAGCCGGATCCAGACCGGGTAGTCGGGAAGTTCCGCCAGGACCCGGGTGGCCAGCGGGGTGAGCAGCCGCTCGCAGCGCTGCGTCGCCTCGGGTCCGAGCGCCTCCCACGGGCCGGCGGCGAGCCGGTCCGTCAGTTCCTCGATGGTGCGGTACGCCGAGAAGCTCCTCTCGGTGGCCGCGCCCTCGCCGTCGAGGTAGCCGCGCTGGTGCAGCCGGTCGCGGGCGGCGTCCCACTCCTCGTCGGTCCAGCCGCGGGCCGGCTGGGCCATCTCGCGCCCGGCGCCGCCGTTGACCGCGATCCGCCAGACCATCGACTCGCAGCCGTCCAGGCCCTCGACCAGCAGGGCGGCGAGGTGCCCGTCGCCGCGGTGCTCGCGCAGCAGGGTCGCGGCGTGCCAGACGACCTCGAGCGGGTCCTCGGGCCACGGCAGGGCGGCGTTGGCCGCGCCGAGCACCCGGCCGTGGCACGGCGCGGCGGAGGCGGCCTCGCGCAGCAGCCCGGCCAGCTCCTCGATGCCGTCCAGGCCGGCGACGGCCCCGGCGAGGGCGTGGCCGGCGCCGACGCGGCGGGCGTCCAGGGCGGCCTGCGGGGTGATCCGGGTCCAGACGTCGGGCAGGGCGCGGTGCACCATGCCGGGCGCGAAGCCGTAGAAGGCGCCGATGACGGGGCCGGCGCTCACGGCGCCCATGGGGGCGGTGCGGCTGGCGAAGTACCCCCGCCAGTACCCCCGGAGGCCGGCCTCCTCGAACGCCTGGCGGGTGGCCGGGGCGAAGTAGCTGACCGCGTGCACGGGCTCGAAGAGCGACCACATGCGCCGCTCGGTCGACAGCTCTGTCATGCCATCGAACATAAGCGGGAGCGGGCCCCGGCAGTACAGCCGGGACCCGCTCCTTCAAGTGCAACTTCTAACAGCGCATTACGACAGCGCCGGGTAGGCGTTGGTCATGAGCTGCTGGAACTGCGAGGAGAACCACGCGCCCGCCAGCGGCGAGTTCGGCAGCGCCCCGGTCAGGTTGTTGCCGTTGAGGCCGTTGCCGGTGTACGTCGGGTCGCACATCCGGTCGAAGCCCTTGCCCTGGTCGTTCGCGACCAGCTGGCTCGCGCCGTCGGACTCGCCCGGGGGCTTGATCCAGACGTACGCGTCGATGCCCGTGGCCGGGGTGGCCCGCGGACGCTCGCCGAGGCCGGCACCGCTCTGGTTGCACCAGTTACCGGCGTGGATGCGCCGGTCGATGCGGCTGTTGTTGACGAAGGTGTTCACGTCGGTCGACGTGCTCGGGCCGGCCGGCCGGGCCGTACCGCCCCAGCCGTTGCGCGAGGTGTCGATGAGCATGCCCAGCGTCGACGGGAAGCCCGCGGTGACGAGCGCGTTGCGGAACGCCTGGGTGAAGCTCAGCTCGTCGACGTACATGTTCCAGTCGACCCACTTGGACTGCCGGATCGACTGGCCGCCGACCTGGGTGTTGATGGTGAAGTTCGGCTCGGTCAGGGCCGAGTAGTTGGCGGTGTTGCTGATGAAGCCGTCGACGCTCGCGAAGCCGGCCGTGGTGCCCTTGACGGCGTTGGTCAGCAGCGTGACGGCGGGGCCGAAGTTCGAGTCCCAGCCGAGCCACGCGTGGTGGCCGATGTCGAGGTAGTTGTAGATGTTGCCCTTGTGCAGCTTGTTCAGGGCGTACTGGACACCCTGCACGTACGCGCCGCTGGTGTTGGCCTCGGCGCACGCCGCGATGTTCAGGTTGGTGACCAGGTTCGGCAGCGAGTCGTCCTCGACCACGTTCACGATGCGCAGGCTGTCGTACTTCGGGTCGGTCTGGATCGCGGCGATCGGGTCGATGAACTCGGTCTTGTACCGCGCGAGGCCGTTCTCCGAGATCTTCAGCTCACCGTTGGACGCCAGCGCCGCGCAGTCGCGGTTCGGCAGGTCGTAGACGACGAACTGGATGACCACCGGGGTGCCCCCGGCCGCCTGGGCGAGCGCGGCGTCGAGGTGGGCCCGGATGCCCTTGGCGCTGGTGGTGCCCGCGATCGCGGCGATCCGGTCGATCCAGACGGCGGTCGAGGTGTTCGACACCCGGCTGCCGCCCGGCTCGGCGGCGGCCTTCGCCGCCCAGTCGGCGTTCACGTAGCCCTTGGCCCCGACGTACGGGTTGTCGACGTGGCCCGGGTTGGTGCCGCCGGTGGTGACCGTGACCGTGGTGCCGCTGGTCGAGGTCGTGTTGCCGGAGTTGTCGGTCGCCTTGGCGCTGAGGGTGTAGGTGCCGGCCGCGACGTTCGTCCACGAGAACGTGTACGGCGCGGTGGTGTCCGTGCCCAGCAGCGTGGTGCCGTTGTAGAAGTCGACCTTGGTCACCGTACCGTCGGAGTCCGAAGCGGTGGCGGCGAGCGCGATCGTGGCCGGGGCGGTGAAGCTGGAGCCCGCGGTCGGGCTGGTCAGCGCGACGCTCGGCGCGCCGTTGCCGCCGCCGGCGGTGACCGTGATCGGCACCGCGGTGCTGGCGGTGGACAGCCCGGCGTTGTCGTACGCCTTCGCGGTCAGCGAGTAGCTGCCCGCGGCGACGCCCGACCAGGAGAACGTGTACGGCGCCGTGGTGGCGGTGCCCAGCAGCGTCGAGCCGTTGTAGAACTCGACCTTGGCCACCGAGCCGTCGGCGTCCGCGGCGTTGGCGGCGATGTTCACCGTGGCCGGGGCCGAGAACGAAGCGTTCGCGGCCGGGCTGGTGATGCTCACCGTCGGCGCCTGGTTGGTGGTGGTGCCGCCGTTGCAGGCGGCGCCGTTGAGGGTGAACGCGCTCGGGACCGGGTTGGCGGTGGTCCACGAGCCGTTGAACCCGAACGCGACCTTGCCACCGGCCGGGACCGCGCCGTTGTAGCTCTCGTTCTTGGCGGTGACGTGCAGACCGGAGACGGTCGGCACGGCCTGCCACATCTGCTGGATGCCCTGGCCGGCGACGAAGTCCCAGCCCAGGTTCCAGCTCGTGAGCGCGTCGCCGGTGTTGGTGATCTCGACGTTCGCGCCGAATCCGCCCGGCCACTGGTTCGTGACCGTGTAGTTCACGCTACAGCCGGTGGCGGCGAGCGCCGGTTGCATGACGGCTATGGCGCCGCCTGTTGCCGCGACGGCGGCGATCGAGACGATGGCGAGTTTCCGCCTCATCCTTGCTCCTCAACTCGACGGGTGTGCTGGCGTACTGGCCCGGTCACCGTGCGAGGTGAGGATCAACAGCGTCAAGGAACCTCATGCGCCACAGGCGTTCCACCTGGGTAACGGGTGTTCATGGCAATGAAACTTACGATGTGGCCACCCTCACACAACAGGTGTACGGAACCGTTTCGTTTCGCGCCGCGGGCCGCGCTAGTTTCGAGACGGAACGGTTCCGTACACCTATCGCGGAGGAGGTCGCCATGTCGGCCACGACGACCAGATCGGACCGCCGCGCGGCGATCTGTGACGCCGTGTTCGAACTGCTCGGCGAGGTGGGCTACGACCGGATGACGATGGACGCCGTGGCGGCGCGGGCCCGCGCCAGCAAGGCGACCATCTACCGGGGCTGGCCCAGCAAGCCCGAGCTGGTCATGGACGCGATCGAGCACCGGTACGGCGGGGCAATGGAGCCCCCGGACACCGGCTCGCTCCGCGGGGACCTCTACGCGCAGCTCAGCACCGTGTGCGCCGCGGCCAGCGGCGAGGACGGCGCGGTCTTCACCGGGCTGCTCACCGCGGCCACGCACAACGCCGAACTGGCGGAGTGCATGTACCGCTGCGCCTACGAGACCAAGCACAGCATGTACGAGTCGATGCTCGCCCGCGCCGTGCAGCGCGGCGAGTTGCCCGCAGGCACCCGTGCCGACCTGCTGCACGAGGTGGTGCACGCGATGGTCACGAGCCGCCGGATGTGGCAGAGCGGGCCGCTCGACGAGGCCTTCGTCACACGGCTCGTGGACGGCGTCGTGCTGCCGATGCTCAGGCAGGACCAGCGCTAGGTCTGTTACCTCCTCGCTCCACCGCGAGTCAGAGAAAGTGTCGTACCCCGTCCGTAGTGTGCGGACGGAGAGTTCCCCTTGCGCCCTGGAGGCTGGCTACATGGCGAACGACGCTGTCGTTGCACCGGACATATCCGTTAAATCATCATCTTTGGTCCCACCTGATCCGAGGCGCTGGCTCGCCCTCGCGGTCATCGCGGTCGCGCAGCTCATGGTGGTGCTCGACGCCACCATCGTGAACATCGCGCTGCCGTCGGCCCAGAAGGCGCTGGACATCTCCACCGCCGACCGGCAGTGGATCGTCACCGCCTACACGCTGACCTTCGGCGGCCTGCTGCTGTTCGGCGGGCGGCTCGCCGACTTCGCCGGCCGCAAGCGCATGTTCCTCATCGGCCTGCTGGGCTTCGCCGGCGCCTCGGCGCTGGGCGGCGCCGCGGTCAACGCCGAGACCCTGTTCGCCGCCCGCGCACTGCAGGGCGTCTTCGGCGCGCTGCTCGCCCCGGCCGCCCTCTCCCTCATCACGGTGACCTTCACCGAGGCCAAGGAGCGGGCCAAGGCCTTCGGCGTGTTCGGCGGCATCTCCGGCGGCGGCGCGGCCATCGGTCTGCTGGCCGGCGGCGTGCTGACCGAGTACGCGGACTGGCGCTGGTGCCTGCTGGTGAACATCCCGATCGCCATCCTCGCCTTCGCCGCGGCCGTGCCGCTGGTGCGGGAGAGCAAGGCGCAGGGCGACACCCGCTACGACATCCCGGGCGCGGTGCTGGTTACGGCGGGCCAGGTGGCCCTGGTGTACGGCTTCACCAAGGCCGCGACCGACGGCTGGAGCTCGGCGGTCACCCTCAGCTGGCTGGCCTCCGCGGTGGTCCTGCTGGCCGCGTTCCTGGTCTGGGAGGCGCGCACCGCCCACCCGCTGCTGCCGCTGCGCGTGCTGTTCGACCGCAACCGCGGCGCGTCCTACCTGGTCTCGATCCTGCTGGGCGCGGGCATGCTCGGCATGTTCCTGTTCATGACGTTCTACCTGCAGCAGACCATGGGCTGGTCGGCCATGAAGAGCGGCGTGGCCTACATGCCGTTCTCGGGCGGCATCATCGCCGCCGCGATCGTGGCCTCCCGCCTGCTGCCCCGCACCGGCCCGAAGGTCCTGATGTCGATCGGCGGCGTGCTCGCCACCGCGGCGATGGTCTGGCTGACGCGGCTGGACCTCGACTCGTCGTACGCGGTCGGCATCCTGCCGTCGTTCATCGCGATGAGCTTCGGCATGGGCCTGGTCTTCGTCCCGATGAGCAGCCTCGCCCTGTCCGGCGTGGCCAACCACGACGCGGGCGTCGCCAGCGCCATGGTCAACACCACCCAGCAGGTCGGCGGTTCCCTGGGCACCGCGCTGCTCAACACCATCTTCACCACCGCCGTCACCGGCTACGTGACCGGCCACGTGGCCGAGGCGGCCCGCGGCGGCCAGGCGGGCGCCCAGCTGATGCAGGCCCACGCGGCCATCCACGGCTACAACGTGGCCTTCACCGCCAGCGCCGTCCTGCTCGCCGTCGCCACCCTCGGGGTCATCGTGCTGGTCCGCAACACCAAGGACCGCACCGCGGCCGGCGCCGAGGACCACGTCCCGGTCCACATCGGCTGACCGAACCCTTCCTGTGGGTCCTGTGGGGCCGCCCGGCAGTGCCGGGCGGCCCTCAACAGCGCTCAGACGGTGACGCGGCCCGTGCGGTAGGCGTAGCCGACGAGTGCGGCCCGGTCCCGGCAGCCGGTCTTGGCCAGCAGATGGTTGATGTGGGTCTTCACGGTCGCCTCCGAGACGAACAGCCGCGTCGCGATCTCCGCGTTGCTGTGGCCCTCCGCGATCTCGACGAGCACCTCCACCTCGCGGGAGGTCAGGCCGTCGTCGACGGCGGCGGGCTGGCTCGGTTCGGCCACGCCCAGCTTCGCCCCGGCGGCCAGCGCCTCCAGCAGCCGCCGCTGCACGGACGGGTCGAGCTGGGCCTGACCGGCGGCCACGGTGGTGATCGCCTGCTGGATCACGTCGGCGCCGGCGTCCTTGGTCAGGAAGCCGCGGGCGCCGGCCTGCAGCGCGCGGAACACCCAGTCGTCGTCGGAGTACGTGGTCAGCACGACCACCCGGGCCCGGCAGCCGCGCTCGGCGAGCTGCCGGGTCGCCTCGACGCCGTCGACGGCGGGCATGTTCAGGTCCATCAGCACGATGTCCGGCTCCGCGGCGAGCGCCTGGCGGACGGCGTCGGCGCCGTCGACCGCGGTACCGACGACCTCGATCCCGTCGAGCAGGCCGAGCAGCATGGCCAGCCCGTCCCGCACGACCTTCTGGTCGTCGGCGATGAGGACCCGGATCGGCGGCTGGGACGTCATGAATGTGCCTCCTGCGTGTGTGCGCGGGCCGGATCCGGCGCGGCGGGGATCGGCGTCGTGGGAATGGGCATGGTGAGCGTGACCTGCCAGCCGTCGGCGGTCGGGCCGGCGTCGAGCCGGCCACCGGCGAGCGCGGCGCGCTCCGCCAGGCCGGCCAGGCCGTAGCCGCCGGAGGGCAGGCCGGGGACCACCCGGTCGCCGCCGGAGTCGGTGACCTGGGCGGTGAGGGTGCCGTCGGCCCAGGTGAGCGCGACGGCCACGGCGGCGCCGCGCCCGGCGTGTTTGGCCGCGTTGGTGAGCGCCTCCTGCACGGCGCGGTACACGGCGAGGCCGGACTCGCTCGGCAGCGGCCGGGGCTCGCCGGCGACGGCCAGCGTCACCGGCAGGCCGGACAGCCGGGTCTGCTCGATCAGGGCGGGCAGCTGAGCGGGGCCGGGCAGCGCCTCACCGCGCAGGGCGGCCACCGCCCGCTTGGCGTTGACCATGCCGTCGCGGGCCAGCCGCTGCGCGTTGGTCACCTGCTCGGCCAGGCGCGGGTCGGCGCCGGTGCGCTCGGCCAGCAGCCGCGCGCCCTCCAGCTGGACCGCCAGCCCGGACAGAGTGTGTGCCAGCACGTCGTGCAGCTCGCGGGCCAGCCGGCCGCGCTCGCCCAGGACGGCGGCCTCCTCCCGCGCGGCCCGGGTGGCGGCCTCCTGCTCCAGCAGGGCCTGGGAGTGGCTGTGCGCGTCCCGGGACACCGCGGCGAACGCCGCCGCCAGGTACATGAAGCCGGCCGCCGCGGCCACGCCGAGCACCGCGCCCACCGGATTGGCGCTGCCGCGGGCCTCGGCCCACCCGGCGGCCACGAGGATCACCGCGGCGGCGGCCAGGCCCGGCCGCCTCGGCAGGCCGAAGCCGAGGCCGGCCATCGCCATGCAGATCATCACGATGCCCGGGCCCGGGGGTCGCAGGGCGTCGAGCGCCGCCCCGGCGAGCCCGGTGCCGGCCATGGCGGCGGTCAGCACCGGCACCGGGGCTCCCCGGCGCACCAGCGCGAGGCACCACAGGGCCAGGCCGGCCACGGTGAGCGCGACGGTGGCCGCGGCCGCCGCCGAACCGGCGGGCAGCCCGGCGGCCACCGTGGCGATCGCCACCGCGCCCGTGGTGATCCAGGCGGCCAGGCGGACCAGGCGATGCAGGTGCGACGCCGCCACCGACGGCCCGCCGTCGCGGGCGCCTTCCGGGTGGGCCTTCATCGGGCGGGCAGGGCCACGCGTGGTTCGGCGGTCATGGGGGTCCTCCTCGGCCGATGTCGCCGGACGTTCGAACGGCAAGGCAACGACCCTAACCAGCGGGTCGCGCCCCAGGCCCCCGACGGTAGGCAGCGCGCCCGGCCGGCGGCATCGACGCGCGGGTTGACCGCGCCGCGGTGATCTCCACCCACGGGTGGAGATCACCCGCCGCCGACATCAACTCGCGCGCCGATGGTTGGCGCCCGCGTCGCTCATAGCGTCGACGCCGACCCGATCGACGCGTTCCGGAGGTATCCGATGAGCACCACCCAGTACCTGCTCAACGCCGGCCTGCTGGCCTTTGTCCTGTGGTCCAACCTGGGCACGAGGACCGTCACCCGTTCCCGGTTCACGCTACCGCTGCTGCTGGTCGCGATCGCCGGCGTCGTCTTCCTGCGCGACCTGCCCACCGCCGGCAACGACGTCGGCCTCGAGGTCGCCGGCGCGGCCGCCGGCGCGCTGCTGGGCCTGCTCGCCGCCGCGCTGGTGCGGGTGGACCGGGACGCCGCGGGCCGCCTCGTCATGCGGGCCGGCGTCGCGTACGCCGTCCTGTGGGTCGTCGTGATCGGCGGCCGGGTGCTGTTCGCCTACGGCGCCGAGCACTGGTTCCCCGCCGCGATCGGCCGCTTCTCGATGGCGCACCAGATCACCGGCGCCGATGCCTGGACTGCGGCGTTCGTCCTCATGGCCCTCTGCATGGTCGTGGCCCGGGTCGCCGTCTCCGGCCTGCTGACCGCGCGGGCCGCCCGCCGCACCGTCCCGGCCGTGGCCTGAGCTTTCCGAGGAGCATCCCGTGACCCTGCTTTCCGCCCCCTCACGCTCCGCCGCCTCGGCGCGCCGCGTCGCCATCGCCCTCGGTGCCGCCGACATCGTCCTCACCGTCGCCGGGGCGCTCGCCGCGGCCGCGCTGTTCCCGGGCGCGTCGTCGTGGGCCACCCGCCTGGCCGTCGTACTGCTGCTGGCCGCCGCGGTGACCGCGCTGCTGGCCGCCACCAACGGATGGCGCACCGCCGGCTTCACCGCCGCCGTGCGGGAACCCCGGCTGCTGTGGCTGCCCGCGGTGATCGCGCTGGTGCCGCTGGCCGGCGGCGTCCACCTGCCCGGCGCCGGCCTGCTCGCCGTGCTCGTAGTCGGGTACGCCGCCACCGGCTTCGTCGAGGAGGCCCTGTTCCGCGGGGCCATCCTCGGCACGCTGCGCCCGGCCGGGGCGTGGCCGGCGGTCCTGATCTCCTCGGCGCTGTTCGCCGTGGCGCACCTGCCGAACATGCTCTTCGGGCAGGCGCCGGCCATCACCGTGGCCCAGGCCGTCGGCACCTTCTGCTTCGGCGTCGGCTACGCGGCGCTGCGGCTGCGCACCGGGAGCGTGTGGCCGCTGATGGTCCTGCACTTCCTCACCGACCTGCTGCTGCGCGTCGACGCGCTCCCGGCCTGGGCCCACTGGACCGCGATGGTCGGCGGCGACACCGTGCTGCTGATCTACGGGCTGCTCCTGATGCGCGGCACCGCGCGCGCCGCCGCTGACGCCTGACCCGCTCACCGTTGAGAAGAGCGGTCTGCGCGCTGATCGGCGCCGTCGTCGGCTGGCGGGCGCTGCGCACCCGCCCGGCCGGGATCCCGGCCACCGCCGGCGACGGCCAGATCCCGGCCCGCGTCGGCTGACACCGCAGCTACCACTCGCGCACTGCCGGACGGCAGCCGGCGGGCGGCCCGCCGCGCGGCCTCCTGCCCGCCCACTGCCGGACGGCAGCCGGCGAGCGGCCCGCCGCACGGCCTCGGATGATCAGCAACGGTCAACACCCGCCGATCATGCTGTCCACTGCCCATACTGGCCGACCTATGGGTGGGATATTCATCAACTACCGGACGACCGATGCTGCCCTCGGCGCGGCCGTGCTCGACGACAAGCTCGTCGAGCGGTTCGGGCCGGATGCGGTATTCCGGGACAACCGGAGCCTGCCACTGGGCAAGACCTTCGAGGCCACGCTGTGGAAGCGCCTGCGGTCCAGCGACCTCGTGCTGGTCGTCATCGGCCCGCACTGGCTGACCGAGTCGACCGGCGCCGGCCGGCTGATCGACGATCCGGACGACTTCGTGCACCGTGAGATCGCCGAGGCGCTGTCGCTGGACCTCGACGTCGTGCCGGTCCTCATCGGCGACACCCCGCTACCGCGCTCCGGCGACCTCCCACCGGCGCTGCGGCCGCTGGCCGGCTATCAGTTCGCGCAGATCCGGGCGCGCGACCCGGAGCCGGACATGGCACGGCTCGTCGACCGGCTGGCCGCCCTTCCCGCGCTGTCGGCGCTGTCGCCGCGGCCCGCCGCCACGGAAAAGCGCGAGCCGCGGGCCGCCGCCACGGAAAAGCGCGAGCCGCGAGCCGCCGCCACGGAAAAGCGCGAGCCGCGAGCCGCGGAGCCCGGACACCGGGTGCGCACGGTGAAGGCCGGTCGCGACGTGATCTTCGGCGACCGGATCACCAACCGTGAGCGCGGCGCGTGAGCGAGGAACCCGGCGACGCCCCGAGCGACCAGCAACTCTCCGAAGCACTCGTGCGCGGCCTGCGGGGGGAGGCCGGAGGGGACGACAACGAGCCGTTCGGCGAGCCGGGCATCATGACCGGCGGCACCCGGATCGGCGAGGTCAGCGCCGAACGGGACGCCATTCTCGGCGACAAGATCAGCCACACCTACTTCCTCGGCGGCGCGGCCCGCGAGCGGGAGCCGGCGCCGCTGACCGTGAGCCGGCAGACCCTCGAGGAGGTGCGGCACGCGTTCGTCGCGCCGAAGGGGTTCGACCAGCTGTCGGTACGGCAGCATCTGCTGATCCTGCGGGTGGCCGGCGGCCGGGGCGGCGGGACCGCGGCGATCCGGCTGCTGCTCGACGAGGGTGTCGCGGACGTCAGGGAACTCGCCCCGGACGCGGCGCTGCGCCGGATCTCCGCCGACCGGCTGGAGCCGCGGGTGGGCTACCTGTTGCGCAACGCGACCCGGACGGTCGTCGAGGAGCTGACCGAGTTCGACGTCGCGCGCCTGTGCGAGGAACTCGGGGCGCGCGACGGCCGGCTCATCCTCACCGTGGATCCCGCGGTCCGCATCCCGGCCGGCCTGCTGGAGCGGGAGTACACCGCCACGCTGCCCGATGGGCCCACCGCCCTGGACGTGCTCGCCGCCCATCTGCGCCACCGGCTGCGGCACCAGGAGACCGGCAGCCGGCGGGCCGACGAGATCGTGGGGCACGAGTCGGTCATCGGCATGGTCGCGGAGTGGGCCGACCGGGAGGACCGGGCCTCCCGCGCGGCCGCGTTCGCCCGGGTGCTCGCCGATGCGGAGCGGGCCGACGACTTCGACCTGGAACGGATCCGCGACCGGCTCAACCGCGTCGCCGACGCCAAGTTCGAGGCGTGGTTCGACGACCTGGACTACGGCAACCGGTGCTTCGCGATCTCGCTGGCGACGCTGCCCGGCTACTCGTACGAGATCGTCTCCGACGCGGCCGCCGAGCTGGAGCGAACCCTGACGCCGCCGGTCGCGCGGGAGCCGGGGACGCCGCCGCCGGATCCGTTCAAGACCCTGCGCTCCTCCCGCCTGGACGCGGTGCTCGCGCGGGTGAGCTGCCGGCCCGTCCCGACCCGGTACGGCATCACCCCCATGGAGATCGTGGGCTTCATCGACCAGAGCCTGTCGTGGCGCATCCTGCACCGGGTCTGGACGGAGTACCCGCAGACGCGGGAGGCGCTGCTGCAGTGGCTGCGGGCGCTCGCCCGGCACCCGGTCGTCGCGGTCCGGCAGGGGGCCGCGAACGCGGTCGGCGTCTTCGCCGTGCAGGCGTTCGACTACGTGCGCCGGTACGTCATCCACCCATGGGCGCTGAGTCCCAACGCCGTCGACCGCCACGCCGCGGCGACCGCGCTGATGGCGCCGGCCGGCGACGCGGCGGTGAGCGGCGCCACCCGGCTGATGGTCTACGAGTGGCACCTCGACGTATCCAAGCCGAACGTGCGCAACACGGCCGCGCGCGCGTACGGGTGCATCGGGCTCGCGGATCTCGAGGAGGCGCTGGACGCGTTCGCGCACCTGGTCACCGGGCCCGACCACCTCGTGCAGGTCGTCGCCAACAGCATCACGTCGCTGATCGTCCAGGCCGACGACAAGTCGGTGCTGACGATCCTGCGCCAGCTGCGGTACTGGATGACGAGCCCGGTGCTGGACCCGCCGAACGGCTCGGCCCGGGCCCGTCGCGACAGCACGCCGCAGGAGCGGGCCGAGGACCAGCGCTCCCGCCTGTACGCCGCGTACTTCGCGTTCCTCACCGTCGCCGTGGACGCCAAGCTGGTGAAGCCCGTCGACGACCGGGCGGAGGCGACCGCCTGGCACGGCCTGCTCTGGCTCGCCGACCGCAACGGCGACATCGCGGAGGTGGTCGGCGGGCTCTGGGCGACCGCGCTCGTGCATCCGATCTCGCACACCGCCGCGGTCGGCGTCCTCGAGAGCTGGGCCGAGACCGTCGAACCCGACGGCCGCGGGCGGGACACGCTCGCCCGCCTGCTCGCCTCGGCGACGCGAGACAACACCCGGGCCCGGGGCGTCGTGTACCAGCAGGCGCGCGACTGGCGGGCCGGGACCGACGCCACGGCCCCCAGGACGGCGGAAGCGGTTCTCGCGGCCTTGCCCGACAAGCCCGCACGTGACGGAAGGTAGGCCCGTGGGACTCATTCTCTCGAAGGTTCCGCTCCACCGGTTCCGCTTCGGCACCAGCACCCCGGCCCGGGCCGGGGTCCAGCTGGTGGTCGAGACGGCCGGTGGCCGGTTCGAGGCGATCACCGGTCAGCGCACCGTGGGCGAGCGCATGTTCGCCCCGCACTCGGTGCAGTACGAGATCGACATGACGGCGAAGGTCACCCCCATCGACATGCCGGTGAAGACGCGGGACGAGAAGTACGACTTCCACGTCCGTCTGGAAATCCGCTGGCAGGTCAGCGACGCCGCCGAGGTCGCCCGCGTGGGCCTGGACGACGGGTCCTCGCTCGTCTCGGCGGTGGTCCGTGACCGGCTCAAGGAGCTCGGCCGCCGGTTCGGCATCGACCAGACCCTCGCCTTCGAGCAGAGCATCCGGCAGAGCCTGACCGAGCCGGGCGTGCGGGCCGTCAAGAGCTGCCTGTGGATCGAGTCGGTGTCCCCGGAGGTGAGCCTGGACGAGGCCGGCCGGACGCAGCTGGCGAACATCCGCGACGTCGAGGGCAAGACCGCGGTCCTGAACGCGCAGCACGTCCACGACACCACCCAGCAGCGCCACCAGGACGAGATCGCCCGGATGAGGGCGTCGCAGGAGATCGAGCGCGACAAGCTCAAGCAGCAGTTCGATCTCGAGGCGAAGCGCCTGGAGGAGGAGTTCGAGCGCGAGCAGCAGGTCCGGCGCGAGCAGCACGCGGAGGCGGTGCGCCGCAGCGAGATGGAGTGGAAGGCGGCGTTCGATCGGCGCGAACGGGAGCAGCAGATCGCCTGGCAACGTGAGGAGGAGCAGCGCCAGGACGAGCGGGAGGCGGCCCGGACGAAGCGGTTCCTGGACGCGATGGAGCGGGGCGATGCCGCCGTGCTGGCCCTGCACCTAGGCCGGCATCCGGACGACACCAAGGAGATCGTCCAGATGATCGTCAACAACAAGGCGATCGCCGAGGAGCGCCAGGCGAAGATCCTGGCCGACATGATCGACAAGAACCTGATCATCGGCGCGGACCTCGAAGGCGTGAGCCAGGACCTCATCCGGGTGGTGGCGGGCATGATGTCCCGTCCCAGCGCCGGCGTCTTCTCGCTCAACACCACGGTCGAGGTCGGGATGGACGCGCTCGCCGCGAAGAAGCCCGCCGAGATCACCAGCACGGACGCCCATGGGGACGCGAGTCCGGAGCCGACTGGAACCGCGGATGCCTGAGGCAGGGCTGGCCGCGGCCCACTGGCTGGTGTCGTGGGTGCCCTCCGCGCAGTGGCAGAACTTCCTCGCGCTGCCGTTGCTGATCGCGCTGCTGCTGCTCACCCTCATCGCGGTGGTGCAGCTCCTGCCGGTCGTCGACCGGGTCCTGCGCCCGCTCGGCAGCGGACTGGCGATCCTGGGCGGCCTGCTGCTGCTGTTGCCGGAGTACCTGGTCACCGTGCTGGTACGCCGGGCCGGACGCGCTCCGTGGGGGATCGCCTTCACCTATGGGGAGGCGGTGGAGCAGGTCGTGCTCGCGGGCCGCAGGGTGAGCGCCGCCGGGCTGGCCGGCTTCTTCCGGGAGCGCCGGCCCCGCAACTGGATGATCCTGATCGCGCTGGTCGCCATCGTGCTGTCGGGCAACTTCAGCAGCTGCCCGGATCCGGCCGCCGGATGCACCCGGCCGCTGCCCGCCTGGTGGCAGCAGGCGACGACGGTCGTCGGCGACCTGATGCCGGAGGCCGACCCGACGCCGTCCGTGAGCCCGGCGCCGAGCCCCATACCGAGCCCGGCCAAGCCCAGCAAGGCGCCGGCCTCGAAGAAGAACCACTGAACCGACGACTATCGCCGCGGATGGAGCAGCCAGTGCAGGTCGGCCCGGACCTGTTGCGCACGGCGGTTGCGCGGCCAGCGCCCGAGCACGCCGGACAGCCGGGCCAGCTGGTGCATCGTCGTCGCGGACTGCAGCGACCGCGAATCGGGGATGACCTGCTCGGCGAGGTCGCACGACGACTGCAGCGCCCCGGCCAGGGCGAGCGCCACCGCCAGCCGGGCGGACAGCAGCGCCCGGATCCGGTGCGAGGCGTCCGGCACCGTCGCGAGCACCGCCACGGTCTGCTCCGCCGCGTCGTCGGGACGGCCGAGATCGAGCTCGCACCAGGCGGCGGCCATCGCGTTGGGGTCGCCGATGGACGACGAGCCGAACAGGTCCAGCCGATCCTGCCGGCCGGTCCCGCTCGCCCAGCACTCCTCGGACCGGGCGAGCGCGGCCTCGCACCCCGCCCGGTCGCCGGCGAGCGCGAACGCCTGCGCCTCCCGCTGGGCCGCCATCGCGTGGATGCGCCGGCTCGCCCCGCCGGTCTCCCGCGCCTGCGCCACGAGAGCGAGCGCCCGGTCGGGCCGCGCCTGGTACAGCGCCAGCTCGGCCCGCCGGACCAGGGCATACGCCGCCATGTCGAGGCCGCCGCCGCGGGCGTCCAGCTCCACCGCGCGGGCGGTCCACTCCAGGGCGCCCGCCACGTCGCCCTGCTCCTGCAGCATCCAGCCGATGTACTCGGCGTGGTGGGCGGCGAGCCGCAAGGCCTCGTGCCGGTCGGCCGGGCCGGCGACGGCGGCGAGCGACGACACCGTTCTCGCCTGCGCCGCGATTGCCGGAATGACCATGGCCGGCGCGATCTGACGGCCCGCCTCGCGCATTCGCCGGAACAATGCGCGCAGGGCTTCCCAGCGCACTTCACCGTCGATCCGGTATTGCGCCGCGGCGTCGAATTGGGCAGTGCCGAACGGGTGCTGGTATTCGGGCTCGGCCCCGCCCAGAAGCCCGGAATCGTCCGCCAGCATCTCCAGGGCGCCGCCCGCGCCCAGGGCCGCGTCGCAGAGCCTGGCCAGCTCGGCGCCGGCGTGCCGCTCGCCGTTCTCGACCCGGCTCAGGTGCGAAGGGTCGAAATGGACGATCCGGGCGAGCGCGCGAAGCGAAAGGCCCGAATGCAGCCGGCGCCGCCTGAGCTCCATTCCGAAGGCCTCGACGGATGGCATGGCGCGACGCTATCGCGCGCCGTCCGAAGCGTCGAGACACGGCAACATCACGCGAGATCGACCGGAAACGAAAAACATTCTCATCATGGCGGTGACGTGAGCGGTTATTCCCGGAAAACGGGGCGAGTGGTACTGGTCGATGCCAATGACCGGGTATTGTTGATCAGGACCGCCGTCGATCCCTGGCGGCCCTCCGCGGGGCACGAGTGGTTCACGCCGGGCGGCGGGATCGAGCAGGGGGAATCGCCGGTCCAGGCCGCCGCCCGCGAGCTGCGCGAGGAGACCGGCCTCGTCATCGGCCCGGACGAGCTGCGGCCGCTGGCCCGCTCGTCCTGGCGGCTGCGCGCCGATCTGGTCCACGACGACTTCTTCCTCTGCCGGGTCGAGGCCCACGAGGTCGACACCGGCGCACTGGACGAGATCGAGCGCCGGTACAACCTGGGTCACCACTGGTGGACGTACGCCGAGCTGACGGCCACGACGGAGACGGTCTACCCCGTGCACCTGGCCGCCCTGCTCCGGCTCGTCCTGCGCGAGGGCTGCCCGCCGGCACCGGTGGAGCTGCCCGCGCACTGACGGGCGCGGCGGGCCCGGCGCCTACCGGCCCAGGCCTGCCCGCGCACTGA